>JBJEGN010000045.1:0-15135 GCA_051875105.1 Candidatus Gastranaerophilaceae bacterium | reverse complement strand
ATTAAAATCAATTTAGAGGTAGATTTCAACGGTACAATCGGGGTACAGAGATATCATAACAACAAGGAATAATAATCTGAATACATCTTTTATAGGGTTTTAATAAAAAAAAATAAAAAAATACTTGTATAAAAAATATGTTTTAATTATGATAGAAAGGCAAATCCAAAAAGGAAGGACTAAGTCATGAATCCTATAGTAAAAGACTTAAACAAAGAAACTGTAAATAAAGAATTACCGGCATTAAATCCGGGTGACACAGTCAGAGTTTCAGTAAGAATTATCGAAGGTAATAAAGAAAGAACTCAGGCATTTGAAGGAACAATCATAAAGAAACACGGAAGCGGAGTCGGCAAGACAATTACGGTTAGAAAGACTTTCCAAGGCGTAGGTGTAGAACGTGTATTCCCTGTATATTCACCAAGAATTGAAAAAATCATGGTAATAAGAAAAGGTGACGTAAGACGTGCTAAACTTTATTACTTGAGAGAAAGAACCGGAAAAGCAACTCGTATTAAAGAAAAAGTAGAAAACAGAAAATAAGTTGCAAATTTACAGGAAAAAAGTTCAGAAGCCATAATCGAGAGGTTATGGCTTTACTGATAAGGGGAAAAAATGAAATTTATCCATTGGTATCCGGGACATATAGCAAAGGCGGAAAGAAAGTTAAAAGAGCAGTTAAATTTGGTAGATGTTGTTGTAGAGGTAGCAGATTCGAGAATACCTTTAAGTTCGATGTATCCTGACATAAAGCGTTTAATTGGAGAAAAACCGAGATTAATCATATTAAACAAGGCGGATTTGTCAGATGGAGAGCAGACGAAGGTTTTTGCGGAAAAAATCAAAAGAGAAACAGGCAGTGAAATAATCACGACGAGCAGCAACGATAACCGAGATATAACAAAGATAGTGAATAAAATAGCGGATTTAAGCAAGCCTGCGATAATGAAACTTGTCCAAAAAGGTTTATTGCCTCGTCCTGCGAGGGCAATAATAATCGGCATGCCGAATGTTGGTAAATCAAGTATTATTAATAAACTTATAAAAAAGACAAAGACGAAAACAGGAGCAAAAGCAGGTGTAACAAGGCAGCAGCAGTGGGTCAGAATTAATCCGAGAGTTGATTTGCTGGATACACCCGGTATTATTCCGGTAAAGCAAGTTGAGCAGGAAAAGGCATTAAAATTGGCTTATGTTGATTCAATCGGAGAAAATGCTTATGAGCTTGAAGGGATAGCGGTTGAGTTTTTAAAATTAATGTCACAAAAATACCCGGAAATCATAAAAGAGAGATATGGTTTTGAAGACGGAGAAGAATTTTCACTTGAAAAAATTGCGGTTAAGAAAAATTTAATCGGGCAAAATTCGACACCTGACATTTTGAGAGCTTCATCAATGTTGATGAACGATTTTAGAAACGGCCGACTTGGCAGGTTGACACTTGATGAAATCTAAGCTGATAAAATTTGATGAAAAAGAAATCGAGGAAGGGATTTGTCTTATAGGAACTGATGAAGCAGGCAGAGGCCCTGGGGCAGGAGATGTTGTTGCAGCTGCAGTTCATTTTCCTAATTTTGATAAAGCTTTGATAAAAGAGCTTGAGGACATTAATGATTCTAAAAAATTGACTGAAAAGAGTCGGGAACGGTTGTTTGAAGTTATTATAAACAATTCTGTTTACGAGATTATTTTTGGCAGTGTTGAAGAAATAGAGAAGACGAATATTTTGCAAACCTCGTTAAGGTGCATGAAAAAGGCATGCCTTTCAGTAATAGAGAAGGTTTCAGCAGAAAGTTATAAAATATTAGTTGACGGAAATAAACTTATACCAAATTTTGAATATGAGCAAAAATTTTTGGTAAAAGGTGATGGAAAATCCGCAAGTATAGCTGCGGCAAGCATATTGGCAAAGGTTACTCGTGACAGATATATGATGGAACTTGATAAAAGATATCCTGAGTATTTATGGTCAAAAAATAAAGGCTACTTAACAAAAGAGCATCTTGAAGCAATTGATAAATATGGTATTACGGAATTTCATCGCAAGAGTTTTCTTGAGAAACATTTCACAAGACAACTTGCTCTTTTTTAGGTAATAATTTATAATTCAAAAAAAGGAAAAAAATGGACTGTTTTTACTTATCTCATGGAATTCATATAGAGAAGGATGAAATAAGAGATTGCTGTGTCAGAAGGGGAGAAGAGCAATTAGGTCTTCCGTTTGTGATGAAAGTTGAAGATGTTGAAAATTTTGATTATGACAAATTATTTTCATTGAAAAAAAGTTTAAAGAAAGAAAAAATAGAGAATGATAAAAAATGCAAAGGCTGTCTGCATTTATCAGAAAATGAAAATTATGATGAAGATGACGAAGTTATTTCGTTTTTGAATTTCAATCATTGGAACAGATGCAATTCGAGATGTATTTATTGTGGAGAACAATATAATAACGGTTCTTTTTACTACAATATATTACCTTTTGTAAAAGGGTTATTAAAGACCGGAAAATTTGATTTCAAAGGAGAAGTTGCTTTTCAGGGAGGAGAGCCGACTCTTTTACCGGAATTTGAAGAGTTATTGACATTATTTACGGAGAATAATGTCAAAATGAGAATTCATTCATCAGGAATAAAATACTCCAAAGCGATAGAAAACGGAGTGAAAAAAGGTCTTGTATCCGTAATTATTTCTCCTGATTCTGGCAGGATAGAAACTTATGAAAAAATAAAAAGAGTAAAACAGTTTGATACCGTATGGGGAAATATAAAGCGATATTCTTTGGTAAATACGGCAGATAATGTTTTAGCGAAAATGATAATCATACCGGGTGTTAATGATACATTTGAAGAGGTTGATATATTTTTGAATAAAGTTCTTGATTCGAATATAAAAGATGCGGTTGTAGATGTAGAAGCTTGGTATGGAGGTGTTTACAACTACAATTTGCCAAATGTCAGATTTTTGATGGAATATATGAAATACAGGTGTGAAAAACTCGGACTTTCATTATTCTTTTATGATTTTGCACGAAATGTTGAGTGTTGTACAGAAAAACCTGATTTCCCGACAGAAGAAAGAGAAATGAAAAAAGAATATGAAAAATTGTACCAAAAGTATTCAAATCGTAAGATGAAATATTATTAGAATTTGTTGGTATTTGTCGGGTTTTTGAATTTTGTAATATTAGCTTGGAAGTGAAGATTAATCGTTCCGACTTCACCGCTTCTGTGTTTAGCAAGAATTAATTCAGCTTTTCCTTTTAAATCGGGATTTTCTCGGTCATAGTATTCTTCTCTGTGGATAAACATAACTATATCGGCATCTTGTTCAATTGCTCCGGAATCTCTAAGGTCAGAAAGCAAAGGTCTTTTATCAATTCTTTTTTCAGAGGCACGAGATAATTGAGAAAGGGCGATAATCGGAATATTTAATTCTCTTGCAAGAGTTTTTAAGCCTCTTGAAATAGCGGAAATTTCTTGGTTTCTGTCATTAGGATTTGTACCTTGCATAAGTTGAAGATAGTCAATGATAATCAGACCGAGTTTTTTTTCTGTCATAGCAAGTCTTCGGCATTTAGCTCTCATTTCCGTAACGGAAAGTCCGCCTGTATCATCAATATAAATTTTTGAATTGTCGGAATAAGCCGTCATAACATTTGTAATTTTTTCCCAATCTTGAGGTTGTAGGTGACCTGATGTCATTCTTCTTGCATCGACTTCAGCTTCAGAGGCGAGAAGTCTTTTCATAAGTTCTTTCTTTGACATTTCGAGAGAAAAAATAGCAACGGCTTTGTCTGTTTTTAGTCCGACATGTTGAGCGATATTGAGTGCAAAAGCTGTTTTTCCCATCGCAGGACGAGCTGCTAAAATTATGAGGTTTGACGGTTGCAGACCTGATGTCATTTGGTCAAAATCATAGAAACCGGTTTCTACACCGGATAATTCGTCCATGTGGTTATAACGATACTCAATATCATCGTAAGTTTCAAAAACAAGGTTTGTAATTGGTTGAATTTCAGAGGTGTTTCTTTGAGAAGAAACATTGAAAATTAATTTTTCAGCACAATCAATGACCAAATCGGGAGATTCGTTTTCGTAAGACATATTAACGATTTCAGATCCGGCGGAGATAAGATTTCTTCTGATAGCGGTATCTTTGACAATTTTGGCATAATATTGAACGTTAATGGTAGAAACGGAATTCAGAGCTAAATCGGTGATATAATCACGACCGCCTGCTTCTTTGAGTTTGCCCCAATCTTTAAGTTTTTCGGAAACGGTAACGATATCAACCGGTTCATTTCTTTCGCTCAAATACTTTATTGCTTCGTAAACTTCTCTATTTGCAGGTTTGTAAAAATCCTGCGAAATAATCATGTCTGCAATTTTAGCATAAGCGGTTGAACTTGTTAAAACTGCTCCCAAAATGGCTTCTTCCGCATCAATACTTTGCGGTACAAGATTATTTTTAGATTGTTTTACTAACTGTTGAGGCATGGTTTTCTCCTTACTTTGGCATGTTATCATATAAACTGTTTTCCATGAACGAGTTTTTAAATCATGTAAATTTTATTTTTTTGTGATATTAATAAACTGCATTAAATCCAACAAAAGGAAAATCCGTAAAGAAAATTCAAAAAGAACTTGAAAATATGGAATAATCCTGATATTCGTGGTTTACTGAAAAAAGAAGAAGTTAAGGAACACAAATAATGAGAATATTAGTCGGAATGTCAGGCGGAGTAGATTCATCAACAACCGCATTATTATTGAAAGAACAAGGACACGAAGTTATTGGTGCAACAATGGCGATTTGGGGCAAAACAGGTGTTTACAAAAGTATTCAAGAAAAAATTAATCAATTACCCAAAAAGCAATCCACTCACAATGCATGTTTAGGCCCCGATGAAAAAGAAGACATTGAATCGGCGAGAAAAATTTGTGAACAAATAGGAATAGAATTCCACGTTTTTGACTGTGCGGAGCAGTATGAAAAAATTGTTTTGGATAACTTCAAGAAAGAATATTTGGCAGGTAGAACTCCAAACCCTTGTATTTGGTGCAATTCTTTGATTAAATTCGATGTTTTACCAAAAGTTGCAGAATTAAACGGAATTCTATTCGACAAATTTGCAACCGGACATTATGCAAGAATTTCAGAAGAAAACGGAAGATTTTTACTTAAAAGAGGAGTTAATCCTAAAAAAGATCAATCATACTTTTTGTACAGATTAAAACAAGAGCAGTTAAAAAGAATTATGCTTCCGCTCGGAGATTATACAAAGGAAGAAATCAGAGCAAAAGCAAAGTCTTTTGGTTTGGAAGTTGCTGATAAGCCTGATAGTCAAGATTTTTATGAAGGTGATTACAATGAGCTTTTACAAGTTCAAAGTAAAGACGGAAATATTGTTGATACTGACGGAAAGATTTTAGGTCATCACAACGGAATTTGGAACTATACAATCGGTCAAAGAAAAGGCTTGGGTGTAAGTTCAACCGAGGCTCTTTACGTTGTGGAATTAAGAAAAGACACAAACGAAGTTGTTGTCGGATTTAAAGATAAAACTTTCAATGAAAAATTAACAGCAACAAAACTCAACTGGATAGCCTTTGACGAACTGAAAGAACCTAAAAAATGTCAGGCAAAAATCCGTTCAACGCAATCACCAACACCGGCAACAATTTATCCGCTTGAAAACGGAGATGTGGAAGTTGTTTTCGAAGATATGCAACGCTCAATTGCTTGCGGTCAATCAGCAGTATTTTATGATGGTGATGTGCTTCTTGGCGGCGGAATTATTGATAAAGTTGACTAATTAGATTTTTGAAAAATTTTTATTGCCCGATGGTTAAATATCATCGGGTAATTCTATTATTTCATCCTCATCACTATATTTATCGACATCAATGCCGCTTATTTCATCAAAAAGTTCCGGTTCTTCAACAATTTCTGCATTTTTTCCGTCAAAAAATGCTTTATCTCTGACATTTTGACTTACATCTACCATGTTTTCTTTATTTTCAATATTTTCTGATGTTTCATTTTCTGTTTCGTCATCAGATAAAATATTTCTGATTGGTTTTTCAGTAAGTTCTTCTTCAGCTTGCAAAATATTATAAATTTTGTCATTTTTTGATTCTGCAACTGCTTCTGTCAAAGAAGTTTTAGGGCTTTCCGATTTTTTTTCTGCCAAAGCATTTTTTCCAAAAATTGATTCAATTTCTTCTTTATTTGCCGAATTTGTTAATAAATCTAATTCTTCTTGAAAATTGTTTTTTGTTCCGATTGTTTGCACAGTATTTTCTGTTTCATCATCAGATAAAATATTTTTAATAGTTTGCGGTTCTTCATCTTTTTGTGAAGGTTTTTCAATTTCTTTGTAAATGGTTTCTTGTTTTTCTGATATTAGTTCTTTTTGTTTAATTTCTTTATTTTCAGAAATTTTGTAAGATTGAGTTGTTTCTTTCGTTTCCGGATTTTTAACTTTTTCTGTTAAATTAGCAAATTGAGCTTTGTTTTTTTTGATTTTTTCTTTTAATTTTTCAAGTTTTGATTTTGAATGAGTTTGCTCAACAATTACTAAAGGTTGTTGTTCTTCTTCATCAGAATATGTCAAAAAATCATTATCTATTTCAATTGATGTTGTATTATCGAGATTTTCAAAAGCAGCTTGTGCTTTTGTATAGCTGTGTTTTTTTGATTTTGAAAATAAAGTTTTCGAAAGAACAAATTTGTCTGTTAAAAATCTTGAGTTAATGCCTGTCGAAACGTGTGTTTCAATATTGTCCCAAACAAAAATGTCACATAATTCAAAATCATCGTCTTCATTTTGCGACATTTCAGAAATCTTTGAAACACGAATTTCTCCGTTTAAGGTATCTTCAAGAAAAACAACTGTTTGCATGGATGAAGTTACCATAAAGTCAGCATTTTCTTCAAATAAATTTATATTTGAAAGTAAAATAAGATTTCTCATTGTCATAAGCAAATCAGAATTTGTATTTGCAGAAAGTGACACGACAAAGCCATTTTGACCGGAAAGTATCATTTTGAATATTTTTAATAAATCATCTGTATCGGCTTCCGAACAAAAAATATTATCTGCATTAATTTTTATCTCGTTTTTAATTAATTCTTTTGAAGCTCTCATATTACAAGGGTTTTGAGAAAACAGATTTTGTTTGTCATCACATAGAACAATAGAGCTGTTTTTATCGGAAGTTTGTAATAAAACATTTAAAATGCTTGATTTATCAATATTTGACGGAGCAACGACAAAAACATTAATTTTTTTCTCCACACACTTTTGAAGATAATTAAGCATTTCGTCACTAATTATTTTATTGAATTCCTGATTATTTTTAACAGAGGAATTCGTAAGAATGACGACCGGCTCCGGTTGAACAAGAGGCGGCAGATAAACTTCCGCAGAAATACCTTGTGATAAATTAACCGTAAAGTGAAAAATTTTTTCCTGAGAATTTATTTTTTTTATTGAAATGAATTTGTTTATTTGCTCAAAATATTTTTC
Organism: Candidatus Gastranaerophilaceae bacterium; assembly: GCA_051875105.1. Taxonomy (GTDB): domain Bacteria; phylum Cyanobacteriota; class Vampirovibrionia; order Gastranaerophilales; family Gastranaerophilaceae; genus RUG841. The sequence continues at coordinate 7,604 of JBJEGN010000045.1, read as the reverse complement.
TTTTGAGGGAAATGTTTTAAGTATTTTTTTTGAAATACCGTTTTTTTTAGCAAAGATGTTATTGTATGAATATGCGGTCAAAGAGGTGATTTCAGGGTGTTTTTTCAAATATGAAACCAAATCAAAATTGGAACAACCTGAATTTTCTAATCCTAAAGATTTTGCTTCTCTGTTTTTTTGTAATCTGCTTTTTAACGACATAACAACTTAATAACCGCCTCTGCAAAAGCTATAAATGAATTTTGTATACTTGAATCTCTGGCAATTTCGCCGATAGTTCTTCCTTTGTTTATTGATTGTACCACAGTTTGCCAATCATTTGGAATTTTTACAAAAATTTCTTTTTGTAAAAATTCTTCAATGTCAGAAACTTCAACATCGTCATCATAAGCAAATCTGTTCAAAATCAATTTCGTTTTCTTTTCGATATTAATGCGATTAAAGAAATCCAAACAGCGTTTGCAATTTTTAATTGTAGGTAAATTTGCTTCTGAAATTAACAAAATTAAATCAGAAATATCAAAAATATTCTTTGTTTTTCCGGTGATAGCAGAAGAACAATCGACAATAATGTATTTAAAATGTTTTCTTAACGCATTGAATAGCGTTATAACAGTATTGCTTGGAATTGCGTTAGTGAAATCCCGGAAGGGAGAATCTGCAACTACAAACAAGTTTTTATGTCTGTATTGAGCAGGCAAATCGGCAATATTTTCAGATTCAGCAGCTTTTTCAGCAATAAATTTTACGTCATAAGGTGGGCAAATATCTAAAAATGTTGTTATATCACCCAAAAACATGTTCATATCAACAAGAGCAATTTTATCAAATCGGTTTGAATCTGCAAGTTCTGCTGCCAAATTTACCGCAATAGTTGTTTTTCCTAAACCGCCTTTATTCGAAAATACGGAAATTACTTTTCCATGCCCGCTAAAATCCTGAGCGGAGGTCAATTTTTCGATAATTTCGTTAATTGTATCGACAAATTTTGTTTTGATGATTGGTTTTGTGAAGAAATCTTTTTTACTTTTTCTTAAAAATTTAACAATCAAATCGGGTTTTAAGCCGTAAGATGTTAATAAAAATTTACAAGTACGATGTTTGTCTTCTAAATCATCTATTATTTCGACAAAACTTTCAGGATTTTCAGAAATGTCAGAAACAAAGATATTAAGGGCATTATCGTCAATTTGTTCTTCAACTTCAGAAAGAGTATTACCTTTTACGAGTGTAAATTTATATTTTACACTTTTCAGGTAATCCTCAATAATAGCAGAGGTTATTTCATCTTTTTCCGTAATAAATATTTTAACTGATTTGTTCATGAATACATTTTACTATATTTAAAATTTTTTGTTAAGATATAAAGAAAAATACACATTAAAAAGGTTAAAAATGGAAATAACAATTTTAGGGGCGGGACTTGCAGGCTCTGAAGCGGCATTACAAGCTGCAAATGCAGGAATAAAGGTTAATTTGTATGAAATGCGACCTGAAATATCTACAGGAGCACATAAAACCGAAAAAGCGGCGGAACTCGTTTGTTCAAACAGTTTAGGTTCTTATGACAAGACAGTTGCAAGTGGTCTTTTAAAAGAGGAATTAAAAATTTTAAATTCATATTTAATCAAGACGGCTTTTGAGTGCAAAGTGCCGGCGGGGGCTGCTCTTGCGGTTGACAGAGAGGGTTTTTCTCAAACCATTCAAGATATGCTTGAAAGTCATCCGAACATTAACTTTGTCAGGAAAAAAATAACTGAAATTCCGGAAGATGGAGTTACGGTTATTGCGACAGGGCCGCTTACATCACCGGAGCTGGCTCAAAAAATTCTTGATTTCACAGGTGAAAATCAGTTGAAATTTTTTGATGCAATTGCACCTATTGTTGAAAAATCCACGATTAATTTTGATATAGCATTTTTCAAAAACAGGTACGGAAAGGGAACGGACGATTATATTAATTGTCCGATGGACAAAGAGCAATATGAAAAATTTTACGATATTTTGGTAAATGCACCAAAAATTGAATTAAAGAATTTTGAAAAGAAATTTTTTGAATCTTGTTTACCGATAGAAGTTTTAGCTTCAAGAGGGGTTGATACATTGAGGTTTGGCCCTATGAAGCCGGTCGGGCTTGTAGATGAAAGAACCGGTATAGAAAATTATGCGGTTGTTCAACTTCGTCAGGATGATAAAGCCGGTGAGTTGTACAATTTAGTCGGTTTTCAGACTAACTTAAAGTGGGGTGCACAAAAAGAATTGCTTCAATCCATTCCCGGGCTTGAAAATGCGAACATTGTGAGATACGGAGTTATGCATGCAAATACGTTTATTAATTCTCCCAAAATCCTCAATCCGACAATGAATATGAGAAAGTGTCCAAATATATTTTTTGCAGGTCAATTAACAGGAACAGAAGGCTATACGGAAGCTATTGCGACAGGACTTCTTGCCGGAGTGAATGCAGTTAAATTTGTAAAAGGTGAAAAATTGATTGAATTGCCTGAAACAACTATGCTTGGTGCTTTGACACACTATATAAGTTTTGAAGGGCAGGAGCATTTTCAACCGATTAATTCAAATTGGGGAATTATTGATAAAACAGGTATAGACCGTAAAATTCTTAAAAATAAAAAAATAAAGACCGAGTTTATGTCAAATCGTTCTTTAGAAATCTTGCAAAAATTTGTTTTAGAAAATATTAATTAGAGGATAAATTTTAGCAGAGCGGACGAATTTTGTTCCCCATATCACAATTCCAATTTTTGAAAATATCATTATTTACTATTTTCACAAATTGGTCATGTTCAGGGTGATAAGGTTCAAAAACGGCTATTTCATCATAATTTTTATCCATTTCTGCACCGCCGTATTTTCTGTATTCCCAAAAAGATGACGCTATTTCCAAATCATTTACCATTTTTTGAAAATCAATCATTTCCCTGTAATTGATTGAAGATACGACAAAAGTTGCTTGAATATATTCGATTTCGCCTTCTTTTTTCTTTTTTGCAAAATATCGAAGATTTTTCATAACAGCATCAAAATCTCCACCACGAACAATTTTGTCATAGGTTTCTTTTGTTGCTGCGTGTATTGAAATTTCGACAGATTTTAATCGTCCATCCAAACCCAATTCTTTTACATTTTCCTCTGTAGCCAAAATGCCGTTAGTTATTATTCTGAATTTTATTTTAGGATAAATAGCGGTTATTTTTTTTATTAATTTTTTACATAAATTACTTACGAAAACTTCGCCTACACCGTTTATATAGACTGTTTCAGCATTTTGCATAATTGGAATTAATTTAGAATCAATAATTTCTTCAAACTTTTTAACATCCGTCGGATTAAATTGATTGCAATCTCGACACATTATACATTTGGCATTACAATTTCTATCTATATTTAACTCTACGTTTTTGGGTAAGGGTGCGATAGAATTTTGATAAAGAGAGTAATCAAAAACGAATTTACTATCTCTTTCTAAATTAAAAACACATCTATCTAAAGGACAATATTCAAAATTTCCGTCAAGAATAGACTGTCTTATTTTTTGAGCTTTTTCGCCATTCCATAGTTCATCAAAATTTTGTTCAAAAATATTGCCCAATTGCTCTTTCATAAAGGCTGGACAGCAGTTGTAAACTTCTCCTGAAGAATATACATAAAAACTCTCGAATGGCATAGCACATTTCAGAGGTTTTCCTAAAAATTCTTTAGCTTTTTTTAAAAGTTCATCGTTGTTCATATAAATTTTTATTTAGTTGAATGGACGTAATTTATAGTTTATACAGCAATTTTGATCATTGAATACATCATTTTTAACGACTTCAAGATACTTGTTATAATCCGGGTGTGTCGGTTCAAATATAGCAACTTCATCATAATGCTTATCAAGTTCTGCATTACCCCACTTGCGATATTCCCAAAATCTTGTATAAGCACCTATACTTTTTGCAAATTTTTGAAAATCAATCATTTCCTTATAATTATAAGCTGATACGACAAAAATCAACCAAAAACAGTCAAATTCATTAGCTTTTTTCATTTTTGCCAACACTTCAATATTTTTCATAACAGCATCAAAGTCGCCGCCACGAACGATTTTATTATAGGTTTCTTTTTTAAAGGCATGGACAGAAACTTCTACTGATTCCATTCGATTTCTTAATCCGTATTCTTCTATATTTTTTTCCGTAGCTAAGATTCCGTTTGTGATTAAATCAAATTTTAAAGCGGGGTAAGTTTGAGAAAGTTTTTTGATTAAATTTTTGCATAATTTGCTTGCAAAAACTTCTCCGGCTCCGTTAAAATAAGCGACTCTTGCATTTTTAGCGAACGGTACTATAACATCATCAAGCATTTCCTCGTATTTTTTAGCATCTTTTGTCATAAAAATTTTTTCATCACGACAGGTTATGCATCTTACATTACAGGCTGAATCAATATGAAAATAAATTTCTTTTGGCAAGTCAGAAATCAGAGTTTTATTTTTTATAGGAGTGTTATAACGAGCATCTATTTTAATATTATTTAAGTTCAGGCAACTTCTTAAATTGCAGTATCTAAAACTTCCGTCCAAAATTGAGCGTCTGAATTCTTGAGCTTTTTCACCATTCCAGATTTCATCGATGGAAGAATCTCTAAAAATGTCACCAAATTCATATTTATCAATCAGAGCCGGACAACATGGGAAAACACTTCCGTTGCAGGAAAAATCTAAATGTTCGAAAGGAACGATACAGGTTAAATCTCGTCCTAAAATTTCTTTTGCTTTTGCTAAAATTTCCGAATTATCCATATTTGGGATTATATTACATCTTTTTTTTGCTTGCAACTTTTAAATTAATAGAATTTTAATTATAATCATGAAAAAAAGATTTTTTAATGTTATCATTTGCGTATGAACGAAATTTTATTTGTAATAGCAATAATATTAAATTTTACAGGAGTAATAATTTCCTATAAATTGTTCAATAAAATGGGAATATTTGCGTGGATAGCTCTTGCGACAGTTATTGCGAATATAGAAGTTATTAAATGTGTAGATATCTTTGGACTTCCTTTGACTCTTGGAAATGTAACGTATGGAAGTATTTTTCTTGCAACGGATATTTTGAATGAGAAATACGGTAGAGAACAAGCGCAAAAGGGGGTATTTTTAGGATTTTTTGCACTTTTAATTTTCACGCTTTTCACGCAAGTTGATTTGTTATATATTCCGAGTAGTAATGACTTTGCACATGATGCTATGAAAACACTTTTTTCATTAACTCCGAGAATATGCCTTGCAAGTCTTTGTGCTTATCTTGTTTCAAATTTGTTAGATGTTTTTTTGTATAAGAAAATTCGTGATATTTTGCCTTCTGATAAATTCCTTTGGGTGCGAAATAATGGTGCAACGATGACAAGCCAATTTGTTGATACGATACTTTTCACGTTTATGGCATTTTTTGGAGTATTTAATCTAAGTGTTGTTTTGGAATTATGTTTAACCACATATCTTTTGAAAATTCTTATAGCTCTTTGTGACACACCATTTTTGTATATTGCAAAATATATGGACTTAAACAATGATAAAACAATTTACAAGAACGACTAAAATAGGTGATTTGACAGTTTTTGAAGATAGCGGATTTATTTGTGAAATAATATTTTTTGAAAAAAATATTGTTAAGGGGCAAATTTTTGAAACAGAATTAATAAAAAGAACTTTTGTGGAAATAGAGGAATATTTTGATGGAAAACGGAGAAATTTTGATATTCCGACTAACCCTAAAGGAACGGAATTTCAGAAAAGAGTTTGGGAAGAACTTAAGAAAATTCCTTATGGTAAAACGGAGAGCTATGGAAAAATAGCGAAAAAAATCGGAAATCCGAAAGCCCAAAGAGCGGTAGGAATGGCTAATAACAAAAATCCGGTACCGATAATTATTCCTTGTCACCGAGTTATCGGGAAAAATGGTTCATTGACAGGTTATGCCTATGGACTTGATGTAAAAAAATATCTTCTTAACATAGAAAATGTAAAATTTTTGTAATATTTTTTCTGATTTATTAGAATTGTTTTGCAAATTTTATTTAATATTGGCAGCAACGGCGGGCACGTCATAGGTGGCGGCGGTGGAGTCAGAAGATAAAAAGCTTCAGCGGAATTGATTGCGGTTAATCAGACTGCAATCAATTTCGCACCTTGTTTTGTGCCTCTTTTTTTGAATTCATTTTCGATTTTTCCAACAAGCTCAAGTTTTTTCCCGAGCCAACGAGGTTGAATCCGAAACTCACGTTTTCCGTTGCCTGCAAGCCTTTGAATAGACATGTCAGGCGGTAAAAGTTCAAGAAAATCACAGACGGTATTGATATATTCTTCTTCTGACATAAGCTTGATTAGTCCGTCTTGAAACATTTTGTGAATTTTTGTACCTTCCATGACGGCGAGCATGTGAATTTTTATTCCGTCAAGATTCATGCTTGCGAGAGTTTTTGCAGTCTGAAGCATATCTTCATGTGTTTCGTTTGGCAAACCTAAAATAACATGAGCACAAATTTTAATATTTCTTTCTTTAGAAAGTCGGCATGCCTCTTGAAAACACTGAAAGTCATGCCCTCGGTTAATGAAATTAAGAGTTTTGTCATGAACGGACTGAATACCGTATTCTATTTGAATAAAACGGTTTCCATTGTTGTAAGATGCTATTAAATCAAGTTTTTGCTCATCAACACAATCAGGTCGAGTGCCGATAGACATTCCGACTATGTCGTTAATAAAAACTTGGTCATAGATTTTTTTAAGCTTTTCTACAGGTTTGTAAGTGTTTGTATATGCTTGAAAATAAGCAAGGAACTTTTTTGCATGATAGCGGTCTTTAATTTTGGACATACCGACAGCAAGTTGCTCTGAAATTGGTAAAGCGTTTGAATAAAGCCTTGAGAAACTTCCCGTATCATCACAAAAAATACATCCGTCACGAGAAAGAGTACCGTCACGATTTGGACAGGAAAATCCCGCATCAAGAGTGACTTTGTAGACTTTTTCTCCGAACAGATGTTTTAAATAATCACCAAATGCTAAATAATAATCAGACATTAATCTTGAATATTATCTTTGTCAGATTCAACAGGCGGGTAAATGTAATGTTCACCGCAATTTGGGCAGATAACTTCTTGCTGAACACCATCTTTTGTTTTTGCAACTTCGAAAAGCGTCTTGCAGCCTGATTGGTTGCATCTGATAGCCCAAGTAGGTCTTATGATTCTTGCCATGGAAAACTCCTTATTAATAATTACTGTGAGAATATTAACATATAATTATATAATATTCAAAAATTTTAAATATATTAATTATTTGTTTTTGTTTTTGCGGAAAATTTTTATGTCATGACAAAATTTTTTTCAGGTGATTGGCATGCCAAAAATCAAAAAAATTTGAAAAAAAGAGGACGAATTTTAAAAAAAATAAAAATTTTCAAGAAGTGTAAATTGTTGTTATTATTGGGTTTTACGAATAGAATTCAAAATAAAAATAAAAAAAATAAAAAAAATAATAAAAAAGGGGTTGCAAAAAAAAAATGTTTGTCGTAGATTAGAGGAGTGGACGGAAG
>JBJEGN010000044.1:0-110631 GCA_051875105.1 Candidatus Gastranaerophilaceae bacterium | reverse complement strand
CTTGTTGCCCGTGGCAATCCAGAAATATTTATAAAATACAAACTAACGCAACATTTCTTTGACCGCAAAGAAACGTTGCACAAAGAAACTCTCTCGCTGATTTTCGTTCGTTATTTGTTTGTAATTTCTCGTTTGCTAAAATTTCAAAACTCGGACTCTGTCCTCAAACATTGAAAATTTTTTACGCAAACTTCAAAAACAACAAATACTCTCTCCAATATGCTCGATTTATTTTTTATCTATGAATTTTTGTGAGTTTTATTTACACGTCTTTTTAAAACAAAAACAAGTTCTGATTTTTTGTCTGTCAACCAATGGTTTACACCTTGAACTTGCTTTTATTTCAATTATAAAGACGATTAATTAAACTCTATAAAAATTATATTTATCTTGAATTCTTCCTTCAACCTTAACATTTTCAAAATCTTCTTTTGTTAAAACGGTATTTGTTATTCTTACATTACCTTTAACTTCTTTTAATTCCGGTATGTTTTCGATTTTTGAGTTGTCAAACATTACAAAACCTCCAAATTTTTCCATTTTAGGAAGTTCTTTAATGTCTGTATTTCTTAAATCTGTTGAGCCTCCAATTTCTTTTAATGAGCTTAAATCTTTGATTGCTGAATTATAAAAATGAGCTTCTCCGTTTATTTTTTCCAAATTTTTCATTTCTGAAACTTTTGAATTGCTGAAGTATGCAACATTTCCATTAATTTCTTTAAGGTTATTCATTTCTTTTACTTCGGAAAAATCAAACCAAGCAGAACCGCCGATTTTTTCAATATTATTAAGGTTTTCTACTTTTGAGTCAGTACATTTTAAATCGCCTTTTACTTCTGCTAAATTTTCAAGATTTTTAACTTCTGAGCGTGTAAAGTTTGCATTTCCACCAATTCTTTTTATTGAAGAGAGATTTGTTGCTTTTGATTCGTAAAAATTTGCATCTCCTTTGATTTCATCTACGTTTTTTAATAACTCATCTTCGTTTATTCCTATATCAGAAAAACTTACAAGATTTGTCGGTTGTTTATATTCGGAAATACTCATTTTTCCGTCTTCTTTTACCTTGGGATTTAAACCAAAGTATTTTAATACGGCAACTGTGTCTTTTTCTTCTATGCTTTTACCGATTTCTTTTTCAATTTTTTCAACAGATTTTTTCTTTTCTGCTGCAAAATCTCTTTTTAAAATAGCTGCTCTCTGTATATTGACTTTATCAACGGCTTCTTTTGTTTTTAATATGTTTGTGTTTTTTGTGACATTATCATTATTGTATATTGAATATGTACTGATAATATTTCCATTTATCTCTGAAATCCGCATATTTAAACCTTTCTGATTTTTTAAAAATAAGTTTATCTTGTACATTTATATTAAACAATAAAAAATAAGTGTTGTAAATACAATTAATAAAGATTTTTTATCTTTAAAAAAGCAAAGAAAAAGCTGTTTTGCGAGGGCAAAACAGCTTGATAAGTTGTAACATTTTGTAAATTATTGAATTGTAATTTTTTTAACTGAATTTTTAGGGCATTCTGCCTTTTTAGCGAGGGTAATTGAAAGAATGCCGTTTTTATATTCACTTTTTGTTTTTTCTGCATCTGTTTCTTTGCCAAATTCTATCGATTTTACAAACGTTCCGTATGTGAATTCAGACATGTGAATTTTTTCATTTTCAGCTTTTTCTTCTTTTTTATATTCTGCTTTAACTGTCAATGTATTGTCGGCTAATTCGACATCAATATCTTCTTTTTTTAAACCCGGTAATTGGATTTTTACATTGTATTCTTTGTCGTTTTCTCTTATTTCTGTAAGTGGTTGATACATGTTAGATTCTGCTTCCGTATCATTTACAAGTCTTTCCAAATTTTCACGAACTGCTTCAAAAACCGGTTCTCTGTTAATAATACTAAATCTCATATTTCCTCCTCGAGTTTAACTCGCTCTTACTTCTTACATTTTTGTTATAACTCTCTTTTGCTATTTTCTTAATTTTTTTAACTAATTTTTAACTTTTGAATTAATTTGATAACAAAAAAGCCTCGAAAGTTAATTATCTCAAGGCTCTTTGAATTATTAATTATTTATAAATTACTGTCTTTTGTTTTTTAATAGTTCTATTACAAAATTAAAATAGTTTTTCATTGAATCAGGGTTATTATACATAGCAACGAGTTGCTTAAAAATATATTTTGGATTTAAGTAAAAACCTATCAGCATTTTTCTTCTATATCTTCTGACGAATTTATGCGATAAAAATTTTGTACCTAAAGGCGGAATTTTTATGCTCCTTTCCGTTATAATTGTATCCTTTAAAATATTTTCATTTCTGAAAAGTTCTTCGATTTTCGAATTTGGATATGCGACGGGCATTGACAAAAATGCCATATCAGGGCAAATTTTTAACATCATTTTTTTTGTTGCTTTTAAATGTGTTTCGTCTTCCCATGGGTATCCGACAGAAAATAAACCATATATTTTAAGCTTTATTTTTCTTGCAATTTCTGTGGAGTTGTAACATTCATCAACCGTAAATCCTCTGTTTAAACGCAACAATGAATCATCGCTTCCGCAGTCAAAACGCATAATTACAGTTGAACAACCTGCAGATTTCATCTCAATTCCCATGTATTCCGTAAATTTTGCTATATTTACATTTGCAATCCAGTCAACGTTGTTATTCATTGGTGAAGCAATTATTAAATCACAAAATTCCTCTACCCATTTTTCGCTATGGTTAAAGGTATCAAGAGGGAAGAAGAAACTTCTTATACCATATTTTGAGTAGCATTCATACATTTCTTCAAAAACTTTTTGAGCAGGTCTGACTGTTTCTGTACTGTCTGACAAAATAGGTTCATAACAATGTAAACATTTACCGCTGCACCCTTTGCTTGTATATATTGTTGCTGTAACTTGTCTTGTATCCGGTCGATAGTAATATTCATTTTTCATTATGCTTCTTGCCGGAAACGGTAATTCATTTATATTTCCATGAGGTGCATAAAAGTTAGTATTTTGCATTAATCCGTTTCTGCAAATTGTGATAAATGGAATTTGATATACCATCTCAGGATTTTCAAAGTGTGTTTTTATTAATTTGGGCAAAACGAATGCAGCATCTGAACCTATGAGATAATCAACACCACCTAACGGTAAGCCTGTTAGTAAATCATTTGACGGGTTGAAAAATAGTTCACTTTTTAAGATAACTACAATTTCAGGATTTGAAGATTTTATCATTCTTACAAGCTTTAAATCTTCAAAAATATCTATAGAGCCGGTTTTTAAGACTATTACATTCGGTGCAAACTTCAATATATCATCTAAAAAATCAAGAGCAGTCTTTTGTTCGATTTTGTAATCTCTCAGAAATATTTCATGTCCTTCCGGCATAAGTGTTGCAGCCATATAACCCAAGTCATTACAAGCTTTCATTGTTCTTGGAAAAATATCTGCAGTATTGAATTTATATCTATTTTTTACTCTGTCCGATAAATCACCGGGAGGATAACATAACATTATTTTTTTCATAATACGTATTTTATCACGACAAGATAAAAAAAATAAATAAATTTTGTAAAATTTTTAAATAAAAAAATATTAAAAACTCGCAAAAAGAATACAAAAGCATTTATAATCAAAATATAATGAAATCAGTTACAGAAGTTACAGAATTTGATAAAGTTAAAGAATTTGCATCGGCAAATGCTATAACAGAGCCGGGTCGGGAATTAACACTTTCGGCAAGGGTTTATGATGATGCGGAAAAAATCAGGGAGCAATTAGCCTATACAACGGAAGCAAGACGACTTCTTGATATGAATTTAAGACTTCCGCTTGAACATTTTTGTGATTTAAGCGTATCTTTAAAAGATGCAAAAGCTCATATTCGTCTTTCCGGTCAAGAAATTTTTGATATTGCTGAATTACTTAGAAGTTCAAGACTTGTTAAACAATTTTTTGAAAAAAATTCTGAAGATGCTCCGACTTTGAATGTAAAAGCAGAATCTCTTTTTATTGATAAAGAGTTCGAAGAAAAAGTTTTTGATACATTTGACAGTTCTATGAAAGTTAAAGAAAGTGCTTCTCCTGAACTGAAAAAGCTGTATAAACTTCTTGATGAAACAAATTTTGCCGTAAAAGCTACAATTTCAAGGTTGTTATCAGATGGTAATTTTACAAGCGATTTGAGAGATACCGTTTATACACAAAGAAACGGACGTACTGTTTTTCAGGTTAAAGCAGAAGCAAAAAACAAAGTTTTAGGTATTGTTTATGATGTTTCCGCAACCGGACAAACATATTTTATTGAACCAAAGGAATTAACTGAACTTCATAATAAGCAAAGAGAAATTGAGGTTATGATTACGGCTGAAACTGAAAGAATTTTAAAGGTTTTTTCAGAAGATATCGGCAAAAATTATGAAAAAATTCTCAAAACTCAAGATTTACTTGCAGAAATTGATTTCCATTTTGCAAAAGGAAAATATTCTTTGAAAATTGACGGTATTCCTGCCGAAATATCAGAAACTCCTAAAATAGTTCTTCAATCATTGAAAAATCCTGTTTTGATGAGTGTTTGTGATAATGTTGTAGAAAATGATTTTAATGCAGGTATGGAAAATCTTTGTACTATTATAACAGGTTCAAATACCGGTGGAAAAACTGTTATTTTAAAGACAATCGGTCTTGCTGTTTTGATGAGCAAAGCCGGTTTTCATTTTCCTTGTACAAAGGCTGTTATTTATCCTTTTAGGAAGATTTTTGCTGATATTGGTGATCATCAAAATATTATCCAAAGTTTATCAACATTTTCATCGCATGTGAAAAATCTTGTCTTAATGACGACAGAAGCAGACGAAAGTACCTTGATTTTGATAGATGAAATATGTTCCGGAACTGATCCTGCAGAAGGTGCTGCTCTTGCTTCTGCAATTTTGAAAAACGTTGTTTCTAAAAAAGCTTTTAGCGTAGTTACTACACACTATGGAGATTTGAAAAAGCTTGCTCTTTCCTGTCAAGGATTTGAAAATGCTTGTGTTCATTTTGATTCGGAAACATTAAAACCAACTTACAGATTTACACAAGGTATTTCAGGAAGTAGTAACGCAGTTGTGATTGCGGAAAATTTGGGGCTTGATAAAGAAATAACGGAAGAAGCGAAAAGAATTTATTCTGAAACGACCGGTGATAATACTGAAAAGCTTTCAAAAATTGAAAAGCTCTGGGAAGATGCTCAAAAAAAGAATAATGAGGCAACTAAAAATGCTGAAGAAATTGAACTTTTGAAAGCGAAACTCCTTCAACAAACAGAAGATTTGAAAAAAGAAAAAAGAAAAATCATTAATGATTACAAGAAAAAAACTCAACACGCATACGATTCGGCAAATGAGGAAATTAAAGGTGTTCTTGTTAAACTCCGAGAAAATGCAAATCGTCAAAATGCGATGAATTCAATAAGAAAAAATACTCTTATAAGGAAAAATCTTCACGATAAATTATCAGCAGAATATGAAACATTAAGTGATGAATACATTGATATTGATTTTTCACAAATAAAAGCAGGAGATAAAATACTTATTCGTGAACTCAATCAAGAAGCCGTTTTTGTCAGCATAAGTGAAAATGGTAAAAAAGCTGAAATTTTAATAGGAAATGTTAAGTCAACGATTTCTGTTAAAAAACTTGCTGCATTCGACAAACGTTTAATAAAACCGTCTGTACAACCTCTTGTGAAACCTAAAAAGGCAGTTGCTTTTGTGAGAAATGATATTTCTTATACCCTTGATTTGCGTGGAATGCGTTATGAAGAAGCTATGGAAGAACTTGAAAATTATCTTGATAAAGCCTGTGCTTCTGGACTTCCGCATGCAATAATAATTCATGGGCATGGAACAGGGGTTCTGAAAAAGGCGGTTCGGGAATATATTGCGAATAGCCCCTATATTGCTAAATTCCGTCCCGGTGAAGATGCTGAAGGTGGCGACGGTGTCAGCGTTGTGGATTTGAACTAATGACAAATGAAATACATAGCTATAAAGATAAAAGGTATTGTGCCAATATTAGCATAACTGCATATCGAGCAATTAAAATATTAATGTTGTTGATTGACAGTCCATATTCTGCTACTGAATTATCTGAGGCTTTGAAATCAGATGAAATAACTTGTCGTTCGACTTCCGATGATACTTTAAGAGTTACTATAAATTCATTGAAGGCGGTTGGTTGTGAAATTTCAAGACCTACATTAAAAAATGGTTACAAATATATTCTAAAAAATCATCCGTTTAAAATTAAATTTACAGAGAAACAAATTAATATTTTGAATAAGATAAGAAAGGGTTTTTTGCTAAAAAATGATTGGCAAATGGTTTTAAAGTTGAATGATTTGTATGATAAAATCGCAAATTTTTCTGGTCAAGACAGTGTAAAAAATCTTGTTAATCATAAAAAGCCTTTTGGAAACATTAAACCTGAAATCAAAGAGCTTCTTATAAATGGTGAAATTAGCAACAAAGAGATTGTAATGACATATATTAAAAGAGGAAAGACTCAAGAAGCGAAAAATATTATTACAGGCAAGGTTTTTTGTGAATCAGGGCAGTTATATATTTGGGCTTGGAATTCCAAATATAATAAATATTCTTATTTTAAGGCAGAAAATATTTTGAAAATTCATTCTTTGAAACCGACCAAGCAAAAGTTGCAAACTACGGAGTATAAGGCTCTTTATAAGGTTTTTGGTCAGGAAACAAAAACTTTTAAATGTACTGAAGAAGAAAAAATAGTAAAGTCTGACAAAAATTCAATTACGGTCGAATATTCGGTTATAAGTGAATTTAAGTTTTTTCAACGTTTATTGTCTATGGGTGAATATTTTGAAATAATTGAGCCGGATTTTGTAAAACAAAGGTTGTATGATAAATTAACTGAAATTGAAAAGAGGTACTTATGAAATCGGTTTCTGTTAATTCCGGAAATATTAATTCAAAAATGCACAATGCCGGTGTAAGAGTTTTGACGTTGTTAAAATTACTTATTGAAAACGACATTTCCATAAAAGATATTATGAAAAATACAAGGCAGAATTTTGATGATATAGAAGCTCCGGAAACAATTTTGAAGTATTTGAGTACTATTGAATTTTCAGGATTTGATATAAAAAAAATCAATAAAAAATATTCTCTTTGCAATAGTCCGTCAAGGCTTGATTTTTCTGCTGAAGAACGCCATTTGTTAGAAATTATTTATAAGTCTTTCAAGGATTATTGTTTGGAAAGTGAACGAAAAGATTTTGACGAAATTTTTGCAAAATTAAATAAATTCGTTACACCTTTTTTGGAATGCAAAAATTTGTATGATAATGAAAAAGATGTTTTATCCCAAAAGGCTCAATATTACCAAAATTATGTTGATTTAGCCCAAAAATTGAAAATAAAATATCTTGGATTTCAATATTCAGTTGAGGCAAAAAGTGTTGAAATAGAAAATGGGAAAATATATTTGAATGTATATTGTTTTTCTAAAATGAGCATGATGAGATTTTTGACTGATGATATAGAAATGATAGAAGTTTTGCCTTTAAAAGTGAATAATATTACAATAACAAACAGTGTTGTTTTCGAGGTGTATGGCGGATTAGTCGGAAATTATCGTTTGAGAGATTGTGAAAAAGTTCAAAGTTTTTCAGATTCTGTAAAAGTTATTGTTAATAGTGGAGAAGATAAAGATTTGTTATTAAAAAGACTTATGAAATATGGTGAAAATTGCAAAATAATTTCTCCAAAATCATTTCAGATGGATTTCATACAGAAAATACATAAAATGAAAGAAACAGGTATCAAAAGATGAAAAAAACAGCTTTAATTCCGATAGACAACAGACCGGTGTGCTATACGTTGCCACAAATGACGGCTGCGATTAATTCTGATTTTAAGTTAATATTGCCAAACAGAAGGTTATTAGGTGATTTGTCAAAAGAAGCGGATACTAATGCCTTATTTGAGTGGCTTGAGGATTTGAAAGATGTTGATTATATTGTAATTTCTGCAGATACTTTGCTTTACGGAGGTTTGATACCTTCCAGAAGAAGTCTTGAAACTAAAGAAGATTTAGATAAAAAAATACTTCGTTTGAGAAATATTCTTCTTAATAAACCAAATTGTAAAACGTATGTTTTTTCAAGCATAATGAGAATTTCAAATAATAATGTTAACGAAGAGGAAAAAGAATATTGGTCCGATTGGGGTAAGAAAATTTATGAATATTCTTATAATCTCCATAAATTTGAAGTTGAAGGGAATAATTCTTCTAAAGAAAAGGCTAAAGAACTTTCTGCGGAAATACCTAAAGAGATTTTGATTGATTGGCTATCAACTCGCTCAAGAAATTTCGATGTGAATAAATCCCTTTTGAAACTCTATGATGATGGAGTTATTAATACTTTGGT
Source organism: Candidatus Gastranaerophilaceae bacterium (assembly GCA_051875105.1). Taxonomy (GTDB): domain Bacteria; phylum Cyanobacteriota; class Vampirovibrionia; order Gastranaerophilales; family Gastranaerophilaceae; genus RUG841. Next base: position 102,179 of record JBJEGN010000044.1, on the reverse strand, counting down.
TTATTCAAAAGATGATTGCGGACAATATGGATTGAATATAAAGGAAGCTAAATATTTTGAATATGAAACTGCTGAACGTCCGAGAGCTGCTGTGAAAACAGGTGCCGATGAAATACCTTTAGCCCTTATTGCAAGATGTATGTCTGACGGGCATGAAGTGAAATTTGCTCCATTTTTTACAAATCCGGAAAGTACTGATAAAATTTCAAATTACGAAGATATCTCGGTAAAAAAATCTGTAGAAAGTCAAATTTATACGGCGGGTGGAGATATATGCGACAAAAAAGAAGCTGATATAATTTTGTATGTTAATAATTTTAAAGATAAACAGGGTGAACTTGTTATGGGCGAGAGAGCAGAAGAGTTTTCCGGATTTTTGGCAAGTTTTGACAGACCGTCGGCGATAGTTGACATAGTTAATGCAAATGGTTCTGATAATGGTTTTGTAAGAGAATTATTTAAAACAAAATTAAACGGTTTAATTGGTTATGCCGGTTGGAATACAACAGGAAATTCGCTCGGTTCTGCTATTTCTGCGGCAATATTTAACTATTTTGCTCAAAAGACAAAATCTTTAAATTCAGATGCTTTTAAAAAGCTTCTGGCTGTGAGATTTTTAGATGATTGGGCTTATCAGGCTAATTTACGTGAAAAATTAATAGCTGAAAATATAAATGATTTGTTTGTGATTAAAGAACTTTTTAAACCCTATGAAGATGTGATTTCAAAGGTGTTAAACTATGATTGTTCAAGTGCAAAATATTCTTTTCCCTGGAATAGATTTTTTGAAATCGAAATCGAAATATAGTGTCTAATAGTTTGCATTTGATTTTGTCGGCTGTCAACCATTCGTTGACAGCTATATTTTGTGTCAGGCAATAGTTGACAAAAACCAGAAACGATTGTTATAGCTCGTGTCCTCTGAAAGAAATGTGAATATCTTTTTTCTTTTTTATTTCCTTAAGTAGGTAAACAACTCTATCGATTGGTTCGTAGTTTAAATTTCTGTTTTTAGCTTCTTGAACAGTGAAATCAACGAGATCGAGAAGGTATTCCGGGATATTATCTTTATTTACGTTGTACCATTCCATTTCTATGTCAAAAGCTACACAACCTATTCCGACGCTTTGAGATTTTTCAAAATATTTAATAATTTCATCTTTAGTATCGTTGACATCAGGAATTATTATATACTTGGTTTTAACGAGATTATCATATTTTTGAGCATTCAAATATCGGGCAATATTGTTCCAGACTTTTTCAAAAGCATCAACACCTTTTATTTTTTTATACATTTCCGGAGTGCCGGAATCAACAGAAATCATTATGTTGACGATATCTTTTTGAAGACCTTCTGTAATTATTTCAGAATATTTTATTCCGTTTGTTAACACTCTTACGGGAGATAATTTGTTATCAATAAACAATTTTATTAACTTGTCGAAATTATGGTATAAAGTTGGTTCTCCGCCTGCCACAGTTATTTGTCCGCCTTGTTTTAAGTAGCCGTTATCCGATAATTGTTTCATTATTGGGTAAACATCGTATTCAAAACATGTTTCTTCAGCGTAAGTTAAACCGCAGTATATACATTTGGCATTACACTTAAGTCCATGATTAAAGTTTATACTTGAAATATAATCTTCATCGTCGTAGTCTTTTTCTTCTAAATATATACAATTTTTACATTCCGGAATTCCTTCTCCGGATTTCATTTTATTTCTGTATTCTCTTTTTAATTTAAAGAATTTCTCTAAATCTAAAAGTTCTCCGTTATAATTGTCTATTAATTTTTTATATCCGCCGCCTTCTTTAGTTGCTCTGCAGCAGAAATTTATTGAATTTTGTGCAAAGTCAAGTCCATGTTCAATTAAATCACAACTTAAATATTTCATTGTATACCTCATAGATTTTTGCTGACAATTAGAATATTAGCATAAAGCCAAAAAAAAAACATTTAGGACTTTTATTTTGAGAATAAACTTAAAAGAAATTATTTATCTTTTTTTTTCGTAATAGCATTTTATGAAATTGCCGTAATATCCATCTGCTTCATATATAATTTTGCAGTTTTCACGAACAGTTTTTTCTATATCTTTAGAATAGAGAACGTATTTATCGGAGAGGAAGAAATAGATATTAGATTTATCGGGGAAAAAGTCAATCAATTCACCTTTAGTAAATTTTTGAATAAGTTTAGACGAATCATATTTTTTTTGCCTGTCATATTCAATGAATAAATCCCTGTTGTAATAATTGGGAAAGATGTAATCATCTTTGGTAATATCTGATTTTTCGAGCAATTCATATTGTTGGCGAATGTTTGAGATAGCATATTCTTCTGTAAGTTTTGATTCATCGTAGCTGAAGCAATAGCAGATTTGGGCGACAAACAAGATAATGCCGGTCGTTATAGTTGTTATTTTTATAACCGAATTTTTAGCAAAATCTGTTTCAAACGGATAGGAAACGATTATTATGAACAGAGGAATTAAAAAAAGACATGTTCTTTCGGCACAAAATGGGTATATGGTAAGCAATCCAAGCAATAAGGAGAAAGCGAAAGGCAAGGTTAGCAGAAGGAACAAGAATTTATTCTTTTTAAACAAAAGATATATTGCAATTTCAGAAAGGAAAAAAATTGCCGGAAAACAATATTTTGGTACACCGCTAAGAAAAATAAAGAAATCTTTAATAGAAGCTATATCTTTAGGATAAAACATGACATATTTTCCCCAAAAGAGCTGAAAAAAATCATTTTCTATGTTTGGAACACAATTTTTTAGAAAATATAATCCTGTTATGGGAAAAAAACACAGACAAAACGTAGACAGTGCTTTTAAAATTTGAGTTCTTTTTTCTCGGAATAAGTTCTTTTTGTAAAGTTTAATAAGATATATAAGCAAAAACGGCAGAATTATCAATAAGGAAGTATAAGAACTAAAAACGCAAATTAGAAAGAAAAAAGCTGCAAAGATTGAATTTTTTACAGTTGGTTCAATATTTTTAACGTGTAGTGCAAACATCAGTATTAATACTGAAAACAGGCAATCTGTAGAATAGTGTTTAAATATGTAGGAGAAATTTATCAATTTTAGGTTAAATGCAAATAAAGTGATTGCAAAAATTACGGAAATTTTGTTTTTAAACAGTTTGAGAACGAGAAAACTAAATAATAACAGAGATGCAGCAGAGGAACAGAATGGTAAAATTCTGAGCCAAAATTCATCAATACCGGAGAAAGAATATACTATTTTTGATAAAACCATAAAAAACGGTGGGCAGCATTGATTTTGATTTAAAGGCAAAAATAAATCCAAGTAATTTTTAACACGAACATTGTGAATTAACCCGCCTTCATCACAGAAGAATGACATAGGGTGGACCAATCCGGAAAATCTAAAAAAAATTCCAAAAAATATCAAATAGAAAATTACTGAGAAAAATATAGGGGTATCAATTTTTTTAGAAATGTTAAATTTTGTATTTGTCAGCATGCCCATTACTATCACTTAACTTTACAATGACAATGATATTATAAAAATGATAAAAGTAAAAAACCTCTTTGACAATTGATGATAAATCGACATAAAATCGAAAAAGATAAGAACTTGAAAAGGTAAAAAGGAATGGGATACAAATTTGAAATAATAACAGGTCCGATGAGCTGCGGCAAGACGGAAGAGTTGTTGAGAAGAATAAGAAGACTAATTATAGCTAAGAAGAAAGTGAAAGTGGTATCTCCATCAATAGATACAAGAGCGAAACGTGATTGCATAGAATCAAGAAACGGCTTATGGCTTGATACGGCAAAGGTTAGAACGGCAAAAGAAATTCTTGATGTGGTGGAAAAGGAAGATGATGTAATAGCAATAGATGAGTTGCAATTCTTTGACAAAGATATTGTAAACGTAATAAATACATTGGTTATGCAAGGGAAAAGAGTAATTGGCACAGGTTTGGATTTAGATTTTAAGGGAGAACCGTTTGGCTCCATGCCGGAGTTGCTTGCTTATGCAGATAAAGTAGATAAATTGACCGCAATTTGTATGAAATGCGGAAGCGAATATGCGGTCAGAACGCAAAGACTTATAGATGGAGAACCGGCAGACATTAATTCTCCGCTTATTATGATAGGTGCTGATGAAACTTATGAAGCAAGATGTCTTGATTGTTGGGAGATAAAAAATTCCAGTAGCGAAAAATCTGTTGTGATAAGCCAAAAGGCTGTTTAGCACTCTTGTTTATTAAGTTTTGTAAATTGTTTGTTTAAACAATAGCAATAAAAAATTTTTTTAATTTTAATACTTGCATAAAATTAAAATTAGATATATAATTAGAACATAACCTATGTAATTAGCCCGCAAGGGTGTGATAATATAAAAAGGAGAAATTAAATGAAAAAAGGTTTTACTTTAGCAGAAGTTTTGATTACACTCGTAATTATCGGTGTTATCGCAGCTATGACAATTCCTACATTGATGAATTCAACTAACCAACAAGAATTCAGAGTAGGTTTGAAGAAAGCTATTTCAGCTGTTAACCAAGCAGTATCTTTGAACTATGCATTGGAAGGAAAGAGCATCGGTGATGATGATTTGAACACAGCTGCAAACGTTGTATCAAACCTCTTCCAAAAGAGAATGAGCATCATTTCAACACAAACAGTTGATGTTGCATTTGCTACAAACGAAAAGGTTACACCTTCTAATACCAATACATTCTACACAGCAGATGGTATGAGATATGCTATTGCTGTTTCAGGTTCAGGTACTTATGATCCTGATTCTAACGAATACTACTATGGTTACTTGCTTATCGACGTAAACGGTGACAAAGGACCTAACACATTGACAACAGACGGAAAAGCTCCGAGAGATACTTATGTTGCTACAGTATACGGTAACAGAGTTGTTGCAGGTGTTGCTGGTGCTACATCAGGATACGGTGTTGCTCCGAGAGAAGTATTATTCGACAAGAAAACAAACTAATCGAAGCTTAATAAGTAAATCTTATTATAATGAAAACCCTTTCCGTACGGAGAGGGTTTTCTTTTGTAATTTTTAGTTGTTGTGTAAGAGTTGAGTTTGAGATAAAGAATAAATATTTAATTATAAATTTATCTTTACAAGATTTTTAAAAGAAATTAAAATTTATAGGTAAGTTTTTCAAGGGGAGATTATATGGATAGAAAAAATACAGAAGTTGGAATTCTTGCAATACAACTTCATTCGAAAAGTGGTAATAAAGATGTAAATATAAAGAAGGTAGAATATTTTGTAGAGAAGAATTCAAAGAGGGGTCTTGATATAGTAGTTTTGCCTGAGTTTTTTTCTACAGGTATAGATAGAAAAAGTTTTGTAGAAAATCCGGAAGATGTTTATGGTGGAGAAACGATATTAAAAATTTCTGAGATAGCAAAGAGATACAGAACAAATATTGTTGCAGGTTCTGTTATAGAAAAGGAGAATGGAAAATTATATAATACCTCTTTTGTGATTAATAGAGAAGGTGAAATTGTTAATAAGTATAGAAAAATTCATTTGTACAATTATCTTGGCGGTACAGAGGGTGAGAATATAACGGCCGGAGATGAAGAGGTTATTGTCGAATTAGATTTTGGCAAAGTTGGACTTGGAATATGTTTTGATATAAGGTATCCTTTACATTTTAAAAAATTAGCAAAAATGGGAGCAGATATTATTGTTTTACCAACGGCCTGGGTTGTTCCGAGAGATATATATTATGACGAGCAAATGCTTGTAAATGCACAAGAAATGTGGATTGCTATGAATAAAGTCAGGGCTTACGACAATTATGTCTATTTTGTTTCTTGTAATCAAACTAAAGATGCAAATGATAAAATTTCTTGTATAGGTAATTCAATGATAGTTGCACCGAGCTCGGAGGTGTTGGCTATGGCAAAGAATGAAGAAACGGCAATTTATGCGAGAGTAGAACTTGAGGCTGTAAAAAATTATAGGAGAATTTATCCGATAAGTGAGATAGATTAAAAAACGAATTTGATTTTAATTATAGAAAGAACTTCAGGCTTTTTATAAAATTCAGTTAGTTCAAAAAGTCAGGATTTTAAAGCCTCTGAAGGTCTTTTTATAGAGGAGATAATATAAAATTGAATTATGGCACGAAAAAAACAAGCTGTAAGGCTACTCTTGAAGATTTTTGGACAGAATTTGTTAGATGAGATGTAAAAAGTAATTCAGTAGCTTAAGTCTGGTGTGAAAGCTTTTATAAAAATAGTGTTAGAGTACTCTTTTTAGAATGTTGGATTTTGGGGACTAACCTTACACTTTTAGGTTTTCTTAAAAATTTTCGAACATTCGAATTTTTATTAGGGTAAAAAAATTATGGTAAAAAAGAACCCTTAAATGTTCCATTTTTAATGGTGGATTTTGGGGTTGTCTTAAAAATCCTTGAACTTTTGAAATCAAGTCAGGACAAGAAAAAAGAGCCCTTGAAGGCTCCTTTTCTAAAAATGGTGGGCGTTGAGAGGCTCGAACTCCCGACATCCTCCTTGTAAGGGAGGCGCTCTACCAACTGAGCTAAACGCCCTTGCGTATTTTTATTATACATGCACAATTTTAAAATGCAATACTTTTCTTTAAAATTTTTATATCTTTTTTTTATAATAAATTTTTTTGTAAAAAAACGTAATATTTTGCTTTAAAAACGCCCTGCCGGTAATGGTTTACGCATATTGTTACAAAATTAATATTTTTGAAAAACGCCTTGTTGCAGGCGACAAGAGTGTAAACCATTTCTTTCTCGTTTGTTTGGTGTTAGAAAATTATATTATATATAGATTATTATTAACCAAAATGCTAAAATTAGCTACAGTGGGTTAATGTAAAAATATTTGGAAGAAAAAATGAGTAAAAAAACGAAACACGCAAAAGGAAGAAATTGCAAAGAATCTAATAAAATGACAAGTTTACTTTTGGCATTAATATTATTGGGAGTAATGCCTTCAGTGTCAGAAGCGGCTGAAATTACGACGGATACAGAGTTGGAAGAATTGTTAACTGTGACTGGTGGAGATGGAGAAATCAAATCATCCATTTCGACATTATCGCCAATAACGGCAACAGTGAACAATCTTATTCTTCATTCAGACTCGGATTCCAATATTGTCAGTGGGTCTGTTTTAAATTTTGCGGAAGGAACAACATTAAAGCTGTACGATTTGGCTATAAGCAATCAAATTGCATTTGCTCCGACCGGAATTGTTTCCTCTTTAGTTCTTGGTGATAAAATCAATGAAAGAACAACCGGAAACGGATTAAGTTTGGGTTCTGTGACAGGTTCTGTTAATGTTTCGGTTGAAACTTTAAAAAATCTTCTTTTCAATAATGATATAAGTGTAAATAAATTAGAAATTGATTCTAATTCCACTACTGCCAAAATAACTTATCAAGGCAATGTTTCGTTAGTTGATTCATATTTACAAAGTGCAGGTCAGGCAATATTGACAGATAACAAGGCTATTAATGCAAAAACCGTTCATTTGTCAGGTGGTAGTTTACAGTTAAGTTCCGGCAGTTCCCTGAATGCGACCGGAACAGGAGCAGGTACAGGTACAGTGACTATCTCGGGCGGTACTGTCAATGCGAGTGGTGCTAATACAGGAACGATAACAGCGAGTCAAGGTTATATTCAAAACGGAACAGGAACTAACGTAAAAGCTGATACTGTAACGGTGACAAACGGTGATATTGCCATTTCGGCGGGTACGTTGAATGCAAATAATATTAACGCTTCCGGGAATATCAATTTAACGGGAGGAACCGTAACTATAAACAAATCAATGAAAACAGATGCACCTTCCGGGGGGTATGTTTTAATTGATGGTGCTAATGTTTCATTAGCTGATGGTACAAGCAGTGAAAAAGTTTCAATAAAATCAAACTCTACAATGAATATCAATTCAGGAACTCTTTCAACCGGTCATTATGGAGAAATTGAGGCGGTTGGTGACATTACTGCTAATACAAATATAAGTTTGGGTTCAAATTCAACGGTAACATCTACTGATGGTTCAATTAACGTTAATAATGTAGAAATTTCAAATAATGATAAGACAGTGGTGCTTTCTGCAAAAAATTCATATCAACAAACAGGTTCTTCCTCAAATGTAACGGCGAAAGAAATCAAGGCAAAAGATGTTGCTATTTCTGATGGTATATTAAATGTAACAACGATAGGTTCTGCAATAACACCGATAGCAGGAAAATATACACAAGCAGGGACTTCTAATGTTACTGTTGAAAAAATGAATACAGCCGGAGATATTACGATTTCTTCAGGAAAATTAACCGTAAAATCATCATTAACATCTAATGACAATATAATTAACAGCGGAACTATTCTTTCGGAAAATGCAAATATTTCTGCAGTAAACAGTTATAAACAGACAGCAGGATCCTTAAGTTTATCAGCTGGTAATTATTTGGATGCTGGTAATATTGAATTAACAGGCGGAAGTATTGTTTTAGGAAGCGGGGCAAGTATTTCCTCATTAGGAAATATAACTGTTGCAGGTAATACAATAATATCCAATACAGCAAGAACAGGATCTGTATCTGCTACCGGTAAATATACACAAAGCGGTTCTTCGCAAGTAAATGTTGATGATATAACAACAATTGGAGATTTGGAAATTACAGGCGGAACATTAACGACAAACAGAGATGTTTCGGTAGGACAAGATTTACTTGTAAATGGTGGAACATTCAATGTAAACAGTTCTCTTTCGGTTTTAGACAATTATAATCAAACAGCAGGTACAGTATCTGCTACAACAAACAGTATAAATGTTAGCAATGATATTTCATTAACAGGAGGTAATTTATATCTTGGAAATGCATCAAATCCTAATATTGAACTAAAGTCCGAAAATGGAAACATAACTGTAACGAATGCAAATATTAATTCATCGGCATCTAAAAACGGAAAAATAATAGCAAAGGATTATGTTCAATCAGGGACATCGAATGTAAATATAAACGAAATCAATACACAGACTGTTGATATCAGTGGCGGTAGTTTATCGTCAAATGCTATAGGAATAAGCGGAGCTACAAACAAACTTGAAACATATAAACAAAGTGGTGATACTACCAGTGTGTCAACAGGTGGTTTACAGGCGAAGGAATCCGTTGTAATAGACGGTGGTACGCTTACTGCAAGCGGAAGTATCGTATCCGATAAAATATATTCACAATCAGCAGGTATTGTTTCAGTAGCCAACAATCAACAAGTTAATGCAGGTTCCATAAGTTTAACCGGCGGAGAAATTACTTTGGGTAACGGAGCCTCTGTTGTTTCATCAGGTTTGAACGGCACAAGCGGAAATATTACGGTATCCGATGCAAAAATATCCAAAACTATTTCAACAAATACGACGAGTATAAATTCTGCGGCAGATTACATTCAGTCGGGAGCTTCAAATGTTAATGCGGATAGTCTTGTTGCAGCGAATAATATCAATGTTTCCGGCGGTACGCTGAATGTACAAACTATGCAAGGTAAATCTTATTTGCAATCAGGTAGTTCTTCTAATGTAACTGTTGACAATATTATTACGAAAGCTGATTCTACCGGTTCGGTTACTATCACCGGAGGATCGTTTACTATTAACAACAGCGCATCTGTTGGTGGAGATTTTACAGTAACAGGAGCAGCGACAAGATTTATTAATAACTGTACAGGTGATAATTTCAAAGTTAGTGGTACGTTTACTCAAAATACAGGTACTGTAACCGTTGTAGGTGACAATAAAATCTTGTCGGCGAATACTTATTTGGTAGGAACAGGATCAACATTAGAGTTATTGAAAAATGCAATTGTTTCGACAACAACTAAATTTGAAGTTAATGGAGGAACGGTTACTGATATTCTTGACGGAGGAGACGGAACAGGAACGATAAACGCAGGTCGTAACTATGTACAAGACGGAGCAACATCAAATGTAACCGTATCCCAAATCAATGCGAATTCAGACAATGGTATAGTAGAGTTAAAAGATGGTGTGCTCAATGTAGGTTCGATAGGTTCAGCAACGAAGAAGATTTTTTCTTTTGTACAAACAAAGGGTGATACAAATATTTCTAACGGGTTATATGCTGCAGGAGATGTTGTAATTAACGGAGGAACTTTTGATGCTAAAGAAATTCTTGCAGACGGAGCGGTAAATATCTCGAATTCAACGTTGGCTGTTGAAAGTATCGGAAAATCAACATCTTTAGTAGGATCTTTCGCTCAAACGGCAGGAACAGCAGAAGTAAAAAATCTGTATTCATCGGGAGACATTGATATTTCAGGCGGAGCAACTTTTACAGGAAAGGCGGCCGGAAAAATTTCTTCTAATGGTACTGTAAATATTATTGATACGGCAACAACGGCAACCTTTAACAGCAATGTAACCGCAAATTCATACAGGCAATCCGGTTCGACAGTAAATGTTGCAAACGGAATGGTAATTGAAGCAACACTTGGCGGAGTAAATATTTCTGATGGTGCAACATTAAATCTTGGTGACGGTTCAACATTAAAGACTACAGGTGGTAATTCATCAATAAATGTTGCAAATGGTTCAGTTATATCAGGTGCAAATGCAATAATTGATTCTAATGTTGATTATGTTCAAACAGGAGCAACAACTTCTGTAAATGTTCAATCAGCTAATGCAAAAAGAAATTTCATTGTTGGCTCATCTGATAAGTCAGGCGGTGTTTTACAGACTGTCAACATAGGGTTGTCAGATGTTAATAAGCCGTTGGCATATACACAATACGGTTCATCAGTTGTTACAGATTATCTTTATGCCGGCTCAAATGGTGTATTTTTGGATCAAACAACAGCTTCCGAAACACCGAGCATTAGAATCGGAAGATTACTGTCAACCGAAGGCAGCGTAATATTTAATAACGCACAAGTTGATTTAGACGGAAATCTTCTTGCAGAAGGTACTTACGATCAGAATTACGGTAGTATTGATGTTGCCGCAAATAAATATATTTCTGCAAATCAAGGAATTAATATTGTTTCGGGAAATATGATTTTAGCAAACGGTTCGGCATTAAAAACAACGAATGCGGGTGCTGATATTAATATAATCGGTACTTCAAATATCAATTCGGGAACAAAAAACTTATTCGGTGATATAACCGCACAAGGAAGTTATATCCAAAATTCAACAGGTGACATATATGTCAACCAAATCTTGACAGGCGGAGGAAATCCAACGGCTGGTACGGGCGTCAAGGTTTCAGGAACAGGTTCTTTGACAGTTAATAATATTGGAACGGTAAACAATCAGGTAGGATATTATACACAAGGTGAATCAGGTGCACCTGCTGTTGATGTTGATTCTATCCAAACAAGCGGTGACGTAATCGTTTCTGGTGGAAAATTAACAGCAAGAATTATCGGAACAAACGATGATATTCACAGAATTGCATCATATACGCAAAATAATAATGCGGAAGAAGTTAATATCGGAGCAGGAGGAATTAATTCAACAGGAAATGTTTTAATAAGCACAGGTAAATTGACAACGACGGGTAATATTGATGCTCGTAACGGTTCATATATTCAATCCGGTTCATCGGAAGTTACTTTAACTGACGGCAAATCGATATCTTCAAACAATGCGGCATCTTTAGCTGGCGGAGCTTTGTTAAAATTAGGCAGCGGTTCAACATTAGATGCCAAAGGCGGATTGACTGTCAGTGATTCAGCTTCAATAAAAGACACAAGTAGCAATGCGACTGTTAAAGTAACAGGTTCATATACTCAAGACGGAGCATCGACAGATGTTTCAATTAAGAATTTACTCGTATCTGATACGGTAACGGTAACAGATGGTGTTCTTAATGCAAATCAAATTGGTGAACAAAGTTCTTCAAAACGTGTCAAGAAATATGTTCAAGGTGATGAAACAACATATCCGAATGTAACCGTAACAAACATGTATGTTGCAGACAGTGCAGAGCTTAAGAGCGGAACATTAACGGTAAACGGAGATTTAAATTCTTCAAATACGGTAGTTGTTGCAGGCGGTATTTTGAATGTAAATGACAAAGTTACGGCAGGCACGACGTTTACGCAATCGAAGAATGGTCAAGTTAATGTTGCATCAGGAAAAACAATAACAGCGAACGACGGCATTAATTTAACTGGTGGAAATGTTGTTTTATTAAGTGATTCAACACTTGCAACGATTAACGATACAGCAGATATAGCTGTTTCCGGAAATGCGAAAATTAATGGATCTTCAAAAAATAAAACTGGTGTTATTAATTCCTCAAGATCATATATTCAAGATGGAACAGGTAGTACGGTATATGTAAAACAAATTTTTGCAAAAAATAACGTAACAGCAAATAATGGCGTTTTGAATGCAGAATCAATAGGAACTACAACTGACAGAATTGGCGGAACATACGAACAGGGCGGAAATTCACAAGTTTCTGTTAATGATATTTATGCGAATGCAATTTCAATGTCAGGCGGAGTATTGGATTTAGGTGATATTTCAACACCTTCTTTTATTTCAGCTGTTAACGGAATAAATATTAACGGAGGAACTTTAAATCTTAATAATACAACTTTAGAAGCGATGAGTCTTCCAACGGCAGATATTCCGCTTTCGATAAACGGAGCGACTGTAAATATCTTTGGAGATACATCAATAGGAAGTTATGCGGGTAAATACATATATGCAGCTCAAATTGGTAATGCATCTGCAACGACATTTAATATTGGTGATGGACTTGGAACAACTGATTCGTTAAATATTGCAGCAGGTGCAGGAAACTTTAATATTGGAGCAAATTCATTATTTAATATTGCTGCAGATGGTATATTAAATTTGGATGCAGCACAAGGAAATATAGAATTCGCAAAAGGTTCAAAAATATATAACAACGGTACAATAAATATTGCATCTTCAAATTCAGGCAAAAAAGTTACATTGTCTAACATTAATGATGATATGCATTTTGTAGGTACAATCAATATGGTTTCCGGTAATTCAGAAATTAACGGAGATGTATATGCTGATAATTTCGTTCAAACTTCAGGTTCAACGAGTGTTTTAGCGGATTCAAATCTTAATGTTGTAAGTACCGGAAATGCTTTTGAATTAAATGGTGGTACATTTAATTTAATCGGACCAAATGCTGGTGTTTATGCTAATTTAGGAACATTAAAGTTAAAGACCGGAACGGTGTTAAACTCTGATGGTGGGGTTAATAACATAATCAATGCTTTGCATAACGATATAAATGGTGCAGAAATTAATGTTATAAATGGTTCTGACCTGTTAATGGGAACAATGAACGGAGGAACAGTAAATATAACATCTTCTGCGATAAATATTGGTTCAAATTCTAAATTAACAATCGATTCAACAGGTGCTGTAGCAGAGATACAAGGTAGTTCTATTAATGCAGATAACAGTTCTATATTTAATGTCCTTGGCAATACGGTATTTGTAAATACAAGCACAAAACTTGGTGAAAATGCGACATTAGGTGTTAATTCAGATGATGGTGATATAGGCTTTGACATAAATTCTGAAATTAAGGCAGGAAAAGATTCTGTAATAAAGATTTCCGGCGATTCTAACAATGTTATAATTGATGGCGGAATAAATTCAACATCTGAAAAAACAACAGGTTCTATTGAAAAAACAGGTGGAAATACTCTTGTTATCGGAAGTAAGGTTTTTGGAAATAATTTAACAATTTCAGACGGTACAACGAATATCAATGAAGATGTTTCATTATCAGGTTTAGTAAGAATTGAAGGAGACACTGAAAATTCAAAGACTGCTACTGTAAATATTGCAAAGGGTAAGAAATTAACAACGACAGATGACGTTATAGTAGGTTCTTTAAATAATTATGACGATACAATTTTGAATTTGGATGCAAATTCTGTATTATCCGGTAGAAATGTTTCATTAAATGCGATAATCAATGCAGTAAAGGCAACAATTTCTGCGGATAAGAACAAAGGTGGTCTTGTTAACATTGGTGAAAAAACAAAATTGACCGTTTCGCACTATGATGGAGATGGTTCAGATGTAACCAAAACAACAATCAGAGGTGCACAAATTAAGATTTCCGGTGGATCGATAGTTGATGTAAAAGCAGGAGCACAATTAATATACGATGGAACGGTTATATCAGATGATGCACATTATGACGTTGCAAAAGGCGGTCAGTGGACGGCAACGGAAGGTACATATTCAAATTCAGAATATCAACCGGCTCCTGGTGGTGCAGTTTTGACGAATAAAGGTGACGTTGTATTAAATTCTGACGTTAAATTTGTTGATAGTAATTCTTGGCACAATGGCGGTGCAATCTATAACGAAGGAACAATAAGAGCTTATTATAATCCTGAAACTGGAACTTATGCTGAGAACATAGGATTTAGCAACAATAAAGCAGGTTATGATGGTAACGGAAACCTTTCCGGTATCGAAAACCAAGGCGGTGGTGCAATTTACAATACAGTATCAGCAACAACAGGTGATAATGGAATAATTCATTTAGGTGACGGAGCATTTTTCAGAGATAATATTGCGACAGGTCTTGGCGGAGCTATTTATAACGATAGTCAAGGTACAGCTGCGGAAGATGCTGTAACTATTGGAAACAATGCTGAATTCTCCGGAAACAAAGCTTGGGGCAACGGTGGTGCTGTATATACAAAAGCCGGTACTGTTACAATAGGAGATAGTGCAGTTTTTGACTCAAACATGGCAGGATTTGATATCAATTCAAAAAAACAAAAAGTTTCAAGCGGTGGTGCTTTGTATATAGAAGATGCTGCTAATTTGAATTTGGGTAAAAATGCAACATTTACAAATAACATGGCATCAGCTAACGGTGGAGCTATATATAATGCCGGTAGTTTAAAATTCAATGTTGATGAAGATAACGCATCAGCCATATTCACAAGGAATGGTTATATAACAGTAGGTTCAAATAATTACTATACAGATAAAGGCGGAGCTTTATATAACAAAGGTACAATAATCACCAAGGATGCAGAAGGTAATGAAATCAATGGATTAGATAAGTCAATTTTTGGTTCTGAGAATGAATCAGATGCAAACAGTGCAAACTACGGTGGTGCATTATACAGTGAGATAGCAGCAGGAACAGTATTTGATATAAAGAATTCATTATTTAGAAATAACAAAGCTATGACGAGTGGTGGAGCAATATATAATGCTTCGGGCAAAATCAACATTCAGTCGGGAACAAGTCTTGTTCAGAACAAAGCAGAAGAAAGCGGAGGAGCGATATACAATGCTATAGGAGCTATAACGCAGATTTCAAAAGGAATAGTAATTGGCGGAGAAGGAATAGGTAATACTGCTAAAAATGGTGGAGCTATATATAATGCAGGCAGTATCTTATTTGAAGCCGGCAAAGAGGCAGAAGAACAAGTGTCTTTCATAGGCAATCATGCAGTATTAAGTGGTGGAGCAATTTATAATACCGGAAGCATCAGTTCGTTAAGCGGTAGTGAAATCCAGAATGTCAATTTTGTAAAAAATACGGCAGGGGATACAGAAAATAATAAAGTTGGTAAAGGTGGAGCAATATATAATGAAGGTGCTATAACACTTGTATCAACGAATCCAAAAGAAGAAAAAGTTATGTTTATTGAAAACTCTGCATTAGCGGATGGATCGCAAGGCGGAGCGATATACAACGCAAATAGCGGAACAATAACAATAGGAAATGGAGCAATATTTAGCGGAAATAAAGCAACAGGTTCAACGAAGAGTGCAGGTGGTGCAATTGCAAATGAAGGTACATTAAATGTTGAAGCAGATGTATCGTTAGTATTAAATGAAACAGAAGGCAAAGGCGGAGCGATATATAACTCGGAAAACGGGACATTAAATATTAAAAACGGAGTAGTTATAGGAGGGTTGCTTTCCGAATATTATAATGAAACTACGCCAACAGCAGGAAACAAAGCATCTCTTGGCGGAGGTATTTATAATGATGGTACGTTAAATATTGAAACAGATGCAAATGTATATATAATAGGAAATGAGGCATCTGATAAAGGTGGCGGTTTATATTATAATTCACCAAATTCATTTTCAACAGCAAATTATAAAATGCTGTTTTATGGAAACAGAGCTGAAAACGAAGGTGGAGGTATATACAACAGTAAAGATTCAACAGGATTATTTATTGTATCAAAAGCAATCTTTGATTCAAACAGTGCAAACATAGGCTCTGCGATATATAACGCAGGGAATATGTACATAGCAAAAGATAATACTTTTAGGAATAATCTGGTTGGCAGTGCAATTGGAAACGAAGGTATATTAGAACTTGCAGAAGGTTTTGAGTTTGGATATTTCCAAAATTCGGTACCGCCAAATGCAGGAGCATTATATATCAAAGGTGACGGTGTTTTAAACTTAACTTACATGGAAAGTCAAGCAGGAGAATATTCATTATTTGTCCACAATACAGGATATGTTGGAGAAGGAGGTAATGCTGTAGTTGACGGAGCAGGATTACATTTAACGGAAAATTCAACTGTTAATACAAAAATGCCAAGTGGAACGGTTAGGAATAATACGCTATATGGAGCTATATTCTCAGAAAATAAAGGATTCCATGGTGGTGGCTTATATAAAGATTCGAAAAATCCATTACTAGTAACGCAAACACTGTTTAGTGGTAATAGTGCAGTTGGTGCATCTTCTCCAACGGAAGAAAACCAAGCCGGAGGCGGAGCGATATACAATATTGGCGGAGATGGTAATCAAAGTACAATGTATATAGATTCGGATGTTCTCTTTGTTGGTAACACGACTACCGGAAAGGGAGGAGCGATATATAACGGTAATTTCGGATATATGGAATTTGCTCCCGGATATGTAATGGGTGCAGATACACAGGGCTATTCTAACATTGCAGAAGGAGCAGGCGGTGCAATAGCCAACGAAGGAGATATGGTATTTAATACTGATTCAACGACAGGCAGAAGTATTTACTTTAAGTACCAAGGCGGAGCTATGAAGGGTTCTTCCGGAAGTGTATATAACGGCAAAGGTGGTGCTTTGTACGTCGGCGGAAACGGTTTAATAAGTACGGTGGATGCATCAGGAGCGGAAAATACGGCAGCACTTTTAGATGCAGTTTTTACAAACAACGAATCTATATATGGCGGTGCTTTATATAAAGAAGCAGGAAAATATAAATTAGATGTTGCAAAAACACAATTCTCAGGAAACAGAGGTTATAAAGACGGTGGTGCCGTATATAACCAAACCGGTGAATTGAACTTCTTGTTATCGGCAGATGATAATAACATATTTGTTGGAAACCAAGCAGGAAACGATATGTCCTCAATAGCATCATCAGGCCGAGGCGGTGCAATATACAACGCAGGTGTTATGCAGATTACAACAGAAGACACAGCATTAGCACCTGAAGCGGTATTTTTATCAAACACAGCAACAGGTGATGATGGTCAAGGCGGTGCAATATATAACTCAAGCAGTTTGACTGTCGGTGGAAATGTTGCATTTGTTAAAAACTCGGCTAAAAAAGGCGGTGCAATAGCATCAAACGGAAATGTTGTTTTAGACTTGACAGATGGTGACATTGTATTTAGTCAAAACACGGCAGAAGTCGGTTCGGCAATATTCTTGAACGGTGGTTCATTAACGATTACGGATGGAAATGCAGAAGGACATCAAAACACATTAACATTTGTTGATGGAGATGAATCTCAGGGTATTATCGCACAGACGATTGCAAGTGAAGGCTCAAACGCACTTGCAGTAAGAGGCGGTAATGTAAACTTCTTCTCAGATGCAAGCGGATACGGCGGAACGTATTACCAAACAGGTGGTGTTGTTACTGTTAAGAATAAGTTCTTGAATATATCAGACGGACCTATCAGAACGGTAACAGGCGGTACGTTTATTTTAGATAAGGGTGCTGAATTATCATCAGATTACTTGTTAATTTCAAACGTAGAACCTGATACGGATAATAAAGCAAAAATCATTTTCAACAAGAACGATAAAGCGACGTTGACGGATTTGAGTGCATTGTACGAAAACACTGCAACGAACAACTACTTTGTATATGGAAATGAAGAAAATTCTCATAAGATTTCATTGAGAGCAGCAGATGTTGAAATCAATGATGTTGCAGAGATTAAGAATGATTCAATAATTGGTAATGCTAAAAACTCTTATGCAGTAAGAAACTTGACATTATCAAACGGAGCAAAATTAAATGCACAAATAAAGGTTTACGGCGGTACAACATCGACCGATGAAGGTGCTGCATTAACCTTGAATGAAGGAGCATTAGGTTCTGACAAAGCAGGTGTTGAATTAAAGGGTTATAATTCAAAATTAAATATTAATAACACTTCAACAGAAATCGAACTCGGCGGCAAGATATCAAATGACGGAGCTGCTTATTCTTCAGAAATTAATAAAACAGGAGATGGAACGGTCAAGATAACCGGGGATGCTTCCGGATATAATGGCAAATATACGCAAAATGCCGGTGTTGTAGAATTTGTTGACGGCTCTAAGTTCTTTGGAAAAGGAACCTCTACAGTTGATCCTATGACCCAAGAATCTAACATAACAGGTGGTACGTTAAAGATTGCGGAAGGTGTAACATTCCAGAACGGAACGGTAATATCTGTTGGTGGAAATGCAACATTCTCAACATCAAAACAATCCCAAGTTGATTTGACGGGTACAAGCGGAGCGATATTGAGTATGTATGATCCGAATGTACAAGTAAATTTGGGACAAAACACAACGCTTGAAGTAACAAATAATGCTACGGTTAATGCGATAAAAGATGAAATAAGAATAGGAAACAATAATTTACAAGTAAATTCAGTTATTTTGGGCGGATTAGCTCAAAATGGAGGAATTGTTGATGTAACGTTGAATCCGACAACGAGATTTATCTTACAAAATGATAGTGCAGTTGTTGGAGCAGGTGGTATTTTAGGATTTGGAGAAAATGTAAAATTCCATGATACAACAGGTAATACTGTAATCCCAACTATACAGCTTAAAGATTACACTCAATTGAAGTTTACTAATGAAAATGATTCTTCAATAGCATTAAATATTCAAAGCATTGATGATACAGAAAACATAAAGACCACATGGGCATCTGCAAACGGTGACATTGTTAAAGAAAATAAAGGTACAATGAATTTATCCGGTGATGTAAAAGATTTCCGTGGTTCTTTGGTAGTCAAAGATGGTGAAATAGCAACAGTAGGAACCAAATTTGCGGCAGATGTAGTCCATGATTTAACAGGTATTAAGCATGGTGCGAAAGCAAGAGTATCGAATGTAACTTACAATGATGATGTTGTAATTGCAGGTGATATATCCTCAGAGGTTGCAGATGGTAAATATGAATTAAATGTTGAAAATGACAGAGGAAATATTGTTGTTAAGAATACAGCAAATAATAAATATGCAAATGTCAATGTTAAAAACGGGTCAACGGCAACATTCTCATCAAGTGGTGGAACATATTTGAATGATTTGATAATCAAGGATTCAACCGTAAACTTGGCAAAAGGTGATATGTTCGTAGGTGGAAACGTATCGATGGGCTCAACGTTCAATATGATAAACGGAGCAATCAATACGCAAAATATTGCGGGCAATATGACATTGACAGGAAATAGTGATTACAAGATTGATATTAACCCAATATTAAATCAATCGGATAAAGTTGTTATTGGAGGAAATCTTACATCTGATGTTGCCGGAACAACGAGAACTTTAGATATTTCAGAATATAACTTGTTAGCTGATCCTACAACAGATTATTCAGTGTACAAGGTATTTGATGTTAAAGGTTCAATTGATGACGTTGTATTTACGTCTTCAAACGGATTTAAATCCACTCCGATAGCAAATTACCTCTTATCACCGTCGGGAAATAACGGTTCATATGTATTAGCACGTTTAGGATTTTCTCCTGCTGCATTATCAACTCCGGTTGCTATGCAAGGTGCATATTTAACACAAATAGCGTCTTATGATGCAGCATTTGGCAATATGGATACAGTTATGACTCTTCCGATTGTCGGATATCAAGGAAATAAATATGCTGATTCAAATCCTGATGATACGATAGTATATTCACCGTTGTTTATTCCGGAACTTGAAAAAGGTTTATGGTTCAGACCATACGGAAACTTTGAAAAAGTTGATTTAGATGATGGTCCGTCTGTAGATAATCAAATGTACGGAGCGATGGTCGGCGGAGATACTCCGTTGAAGGAACTTGGTAATGGTTTCCAAGGTAATTTGAGTGCATATGTTGGTTATAATGGAGCTCACCAATCATTTGAAGGTGTATCAAATTATCAAAATGGCGGTATGATTGGTGTAACAGGTGCTGTTTATAAAGGCGGATTCTTCAGTGGCTTAACAGTTAATGCTAATGCCGGAATAAATAGTTCTTCAACTCCATACGGAAATAACGATTTCTTTATGTTATCAGCAGGTGTTGCATCTAAAACCGGTTATAATTGGGAACTTGCAAGAGGAAGATTTATTATTCAACCGAGCTGGTTGATGTCGTACTCTTTCGTAAATGCGTTTAGTCCGGAAAGTATATTAGGAAGAAAAGTTGATACGCAAGCTCTCAATGCTGTTCAACTTGCCCCCGGAGTTAAGTTCATCGCAAACCTTCCTTACGGATGGCAACCATACTTAACGTTTAACTATCGCTTTAATATAGGTGATGAAGCAAAAGTTTCTGCCGGTAATGTTGATTTACCGGAAATGTCAGTTAAATCTTATGTTGAATACGGTTTGGGTATGCAAAAACGTTGGGGTAACAGATTTACAGGCTTTGGTCAAGTTCAGGCAAGAAATATCGGAAGAAATGGTGTCGGCTTGAATTTGGGCTTACGTTGGACATTTGGCAGAGGCAGATAACCAACCGGTTGATTTCAAAGGCAAAAAAACCGAAAGTTTTAAGACTTTCGGTTTTTTATTGAGTAAGATTTTTTATTTTTTAAACAAGCTCTTCAACTTCATCTAAATTTACAGAAGATTCAGCCTTACTTAAATCATAATTGTTTTGTAAGTTAAGCCAATACCTTGGAGTTGTGTTGAATGCTTTTGCAAGTCTTAAAGCTGTTTGAGCAGTAATCCCATTTTTACCGTTCACAAGCTCTGATAAGGATTGTCTTGAAATTCCAATGTGATTTGCTGTTTTGGAAATAGATAGACCATTTTCTTTAAGATATAATTCGTTCAAAATTTCCCCCGGATGTGGCGGATTTTTCATTGTCATCATAATTCTTTGTCCTTTTCTGTTAGTGTTTGATTTTAGGAACTAATCTAAATACCAGTTTTTTACCGTTACCAACGGATATAGAATAAAACCCATTCTTTTTGATTTTTTTGAAATTAAAAGAAGGTATTTTGCAATCTTTAATTTCTTCTGCGGCATCAAGTTGCGAAAGTATTAAACGCAATCTGTCAGAATCAATTTCTTGTAAATCTTCTGAATGGCCGTTGTTATAAAATTCTTCAAGTTTTTTATTTTTAAATGATTTTATCATGTCAATATTTTACGTCAGTTTTTATTAAAATGCAATTATATGTCGAAATGTTGCTTAATTTTTAAAATAAGACTGTCAAGTTGTTCCGTCAGGTTAGCATTATCACTGTTATCAATGATAAAATCCCAATTGTTATAATTGTCTAAGGCTGTTTCCGTATAATCATTTTCTCGAGAAAGTGTTCCTCTTTTTGCTCTTGTTTCAACGTCTGCTTGGACCCTTATACAAAAAGCATTATTTTCTTTAAACCTTTCAACTTCGTGAGGCATTCTGACATCAGGAACAATTATATTAGCATCTTTTTCTAAAATGTTGTTAATCCAATAGTCAGGACTAATTGCCCTGCCTTTATTCCCCAATGCAATAAGATCGGCTCTGTAAGTCGATTTGTTTTTTTCTATTTCTTCAATACTTAATCCGGTTTGTTTTGAATATTCTATTTTAATTGCGTCTGCTAAACCAATTCTCTGAAAAGACGGCAGGCTTTGAAGTAAAAGCCTTGCCGTATAATCTTTTCCGCAAAATTGTTTGCCTGATAATGTTATGATTTTTGCCATTATTCGTTTTCTTTTATACTTAAACTGATTCTTCTGTCATCAGGATTGAATTTTAAAATAACAGTTTTAATTTTGTCACCGACTTTTAATACTTTGTTGTTTGCATCTTGCCATTCTGTTAAATCAGAACTCGGTAATAATGCTTCAACTCCATCAATGACTTCGACAAAAGCTCCAAAATGCTTAATTCTTGTGATTGTACCTTCTACTTCATCACCTTCTTTGATTTTATCTTTTGCTTCAACCCAAGGATCCGGTTCAAGGTTTTTCAAGCTTAAGCTGACTCTTTGTTTATCATAATCTATTCCTATGATTTCAACTTCGATTTCATCGTTTATATTTAAAATATCTGACGGATGATCAATCCATTTCCAAGATATTTGTGAGAGAGGAAGTAAACCGTCTACACCACCAATATTGATAAATGCTCCGAAATCAGTGATTCTGACAACTTCACCCTTGATTTTTTGTCCGACTTCAATTTTTTCAAAGGTATCTTTTCTTGTTTCTTCTTTGTCTTCAGCATAAACTTTTTTATTTGAAAGAATAAAGTTGCCTTGTTGAGCATCCATTGAAAGAATCTTTAATTCAATCTTATTGCCAACCATATCATCAGTTGCTTTTATTCTCATGTGGCTTGATGGGACAAAACCTTTAACGCCATTAACTTCAACTAAAACACCGCCTTTGACAACGCCTGTAATAGTACCTTCAACCGTTTCATCAGCTGCTTTTTTATCTTCAAGTTCACGCCAATTGTATGCTGTTGCAACTTTCTTGTATGAGAGCAAGAATTTTCCGTCTTCATCTTCTTCTCTGATGATTAAAAATTCATATTGATTATTCTTCTTTAAAATTTCTTCTATTGGTGTATTATTGTCTGTTTTGGCTTCTTTCATTGGAACGAAAGCTGCTGTTTTTGCTCCGATATCTACAGTAACACCTGTGTTGTCATATCCGCAAATAATGCCCTTAACTAAATCTCCCTTTTGAAAACTGTAGTCGTAATTAGATAAAAGTTTCTCAAATTCGTCATCCGTAATAATTTCTTTTTCCATATTGTTATACTCCTATTGACATATTATAATAACAAATTTTTGATAAAATTGGGAGTTTTTTTGAAAAAATTTTTGAATATTTTCACAAATTGTAATAATTATTGTTTTTTTATTTTATCGAAATAAAAAATTTCTTTGATAGCAAGAGTTTTGCGGGTGACGGAATTAGTTTACATATGAGGTGTAAAGAAGTTCCGTCAGGTCGTTGTTTCTTAATTTTTTCAATGCTCTTGATTCAGTTTGTCTGATACATTCTTTTGTTACACCGAATTTATTTCCGATTTCTTCAAGGGTTTGTTTTTCTTCGTCACATAATCCAAATCTCATTTTGATAACTTTGCTTTCTCTGTCTTTTAATGTATCAAGCAGAGTGTTAATATCTTTGGTGAGGTTGTTATATTCTGCGGTTTGGTTTGCAGAAGCTTTTGTATCTTCAATAATTTCACTTAATGACATATCATTGTTATCGCCTGTGACTTCACTATCTAATGATAACGATTTTGTAAAGGCATTGAGATATAAATTAATTTTTTCCGGTTCTATATTCATTGTTTGGGCAATTTTTTCTGTCGAAACGTTGCTTTCTCCGTTTTTTTCCATTTCTGCCTTGACTTTTGAATATTTAGATAGAGTTTCTTGTACGTATACCGGGATTTTCATAGAATGTGATTGTTCTGAGATTGTTTTAAACATGGCTTGTTTAATCCACCATGTTGCATAGGTCGAAAATCTGTAGCCTAATTTATAATTATATTTGTCAATGGCTGTCATTAAGCCGATATTGCCTTCTTGAATTAAGTCGTTAAGTGATAAGCCGCCTGTGTGCAACATTTTTCTTGCAATTGTGACTACTAATTTTAAATTACATTGTGTGAGGACCTTTTTCGCTTCGTCTGAACCGTCTTTTATCATTTGTGCAAGAGATTTTTCCTCATCTGCTGATAATGTCGGATATTTTGAAATCTTGCCAAGATATTCGTTAAGGCTAAAATCTGATGATGTTGCTGAGTTTTCTCCATTTGAAATCACATTTGATTTTTTCATTTTTGCTCTCCTCTTTTTATTCTCTTCTCGTTTTTCCATGCAAATTTATGCCATCGCAAAATAATGCGACACGCAAATTTAACCGGCTGTATGCAAGGCAATACAAACTACCCTTGCAACAGGGTTCTACTTTTCTGTTCGTCCTGATGTTACAAAATGTTAAATAAAGTATATATTTCGTATATACTTAATATATCAAATTGTGTTTCAAATTTCAATCCTTTTGTTAAGAAAAGTTAAAACGAGTTTTGTTTGTACATGTTTGAATGTAAAGTTTGTTAACATTAGTTTTCTGCAAAAGGCGAAAACGATTGATAATATTGGTTTTTTATTTTTTGTCTTTTGGGTATCTCTGTAATATTTTATTACTTGTTAATAAAACTTAATGATTTTTTTTACTAAAAAAGCACTTAGATTATTAATTTTTGTTATGATAAAATTTAACTATGTTAATAAACGCAACATTTAGAAGTAATAAAACGGAGATTTTGTCACAATATTATGTAAATCTTGTGAATAGTGGAATTCCGTCTGAAAAAATACTTGTTTTGTGTTTAAATTCAAACAAAAGAAAAAATTTTATAAAGGCGATTGAGGAGAATATTACGGCTTTAAATGTTGGAAAGTATAATATTTATACTTTTCAGGGGTTATGTTATAATGCTGTTCTTGACAATTGGCTTTTAATTCAAAATGGGATTAAGGCTGAAAATCCTGTTATTGTACCGAATTTGTGTGGTTTAGAGCTTTCTGAAAGGTTATTATTAAATTCTTTTGGAAAAGATGATTTTAAGGACTATTTTTCGAAGATGAATTTGCTTCATCAGATGTTTAAAAGAATGCAATTAATTGTATTTAACGGACTTTCTGATTTCGAGGTGAAGAGACGGTCAAAGATTGCAGGTGAATCTTTTGCTGATGATGCGATGAGAGTTTATAATAAATTTCGTTTAAAGAGTTTAAAATATTCTTGTTTTGATTACTTGCGTCAAATAGCCATGTTATCTTATATATGCAGCAATACGAATTACTTTTCAGAAATTGAGTATTTAATTCTTGATGATGCTGATGAAATTTCTTTTGCAGAGTGGTCTTTTGTTAAATTTTTACGTAAAAAGCTTAAAGACTGGTGTATTGCATACGATAGTTGCGGCTCGTCAAGAATCGGATATTTGTCTGCTTATAAAAATATTGTTAATGAAATTGAAGAAATTTTTGGTGAAAGGGCTGAAACGCTCGAAGTTAAAGATTTACCGTCAGGAAATGCAAATAATCTCTTTTCTAATATTTTAAAAGATAAAAAGACTTATTTAAAAAATTTTTCGATTGATTTTTCTATAAATCGACCGGATATGCTTGATGTTGCTTTTTCTAATATTAAAAATCTTTTAGACAGAGGGATTAAACCATCTGAAATTCTTATTGTATCTCCGATTGCTGACGAATTGTTGAAATCTTTTGCGGACAGGTTTTTAGGTTTAGATATAAAATATGAATTTGTAAGCGGAAGCCGCAAGCTTAAAGATGTTGCTTTTTTAAAAGATATTTTTACTATTTTAAAATTTTTGCATAGGTCCTGGGGGATAAAAATAGAGGCATTTGAATTCAGAAATTTATTTTTTGATTGTTTAAAAATACCAATGAAATTTTCTAAAAGAGCTGTAAGTCTTTGTGTTGATGAAAATAATCTTGTTCCTGCTGATTTTAGTAATGAAATTTTCCAGAAAGCTTATGATGACTTTTTATTTTTTATCGAAAACTCGTTTAAAGAAGAAATGACTTTTTCTTCTGAATTATTGAAGATATTTGAATATTTTTCAGAAAAAGATATTGAAAAAGAAGATTTAAAATATTTTAATTTCCTTTTAAAGCAAGTTAGAAGTTTTGAAAAGGCATTTGGTTTTTTGCCGGATGAAACGAGAAAAAATCTTATTTTGCAGCTCGAAAACAGTATTATGAGTGATAATCCGCCGTCTGTTGAAGAAATTTCACCAGATGCGATAGTTATTTCTACTCCTCAAAAGGTTGTTGACTTTGAGATAAAGAGAAAATACCATATTTGGCTTGATATTTCGAGTGATTTATGGCTTATGAGAGATATTGGTGTTTTGTATAATGCTTGGGTTTTTGGAACTGATTTTGAGAAAAAAACGTTTGAAGCAGATGATAATATTTCTTTTTCAAGAGAGAAAAATGCTCGTTTTTTGAGAAAACTTTTATTGTGTTGTGATGAAAAGATTTATGCTTATTACTCTAAATATGATTCTGCAGGGTGTGAAAATATTGGAAATATGTACAAATATTTTGGCGAGTCTACTGATAAACCTACACAGAAAAAGAAATTTGAAATTATTCCAAGAGAAGACCAAAAACAAGTTTTAGATTATTCTGGCGGAATGGCGGCTGTTAATGCTGTTCCGGGGGCCGGAAAAACGACGGTTTTGACAGCACTGCTTATAAAACTTATGTCAAATGGGGTTAAACCATCAAATATATTGGTTTTAACCTATATGGAGTCAGCAGCATCAAATATTCGTGAAAAAATTTGTCAGGCATTCCCTGACAGTGATGAAATCCCTGATATTTCAACTATTCACGGGTTGGCATTCAGAATTATTAAAGAAAATGATAATTATGTAAAGTTAAATTTGTCTGATAATATTGAAGTTGCAGATGACAATACAAGACAAAAATTATTAATGGAGTCAATTATTGAAGTTGGTTTAGATTATAAGGATTTTTCTGATTATCAAAGCGGTATTTCTGCTGTGAAACTTTCGCCTGACGGTATTTTGCCTCTAAATAGTCAGAAAAGTTTGAAATTATTTGAACAAGTTTTTGAATTATATGAGAAAAAACTTAGAATGCTCTCTATGATTGATTATGATGATATGCTTCGTTATTCTGCGGAATTGCTTGAAAAATTTCCTGATGTCAGAAAACATTATGCTGATTTGTATCATTTTGTTATAGAAGATGAAGCTCAAGATTCTTCAGAATTGCAACAAAAATTGCTTTTGCTTTTGTCCTCAAAATACGGTAATTTATTGAGAATAGGGGATATTAATCAGGCTATTACTTCTTCTTTTACGGATTCTGATCCGAAATGTTTTAAAAAATTTTTTGATAAATCAAAAAAAATGGTCATGAAGTCTTCTCAAAGAAGTTCTGTTCAAATTCAAAAACTTGCAAATGACTTAATAGATTACTCAAAAACTCAAAAATATTTGAAAGATGCTTTTTTTGACAGTAAATTAATTCCTACGGCAAATAATCCAATTACGGATAAATCGCCGGAATTTGCCGTTTTTGATGATATTTCAGAAGAACAATATTTTGTCCTGAATAAAATCAGAGAAGAGTATAAATCTGACAGAAAGAGTTCAATCGGAATTTTATTAAGAAATAATAGCCAAATTGTGTATTGGCGTGATTTTCTTGTGAAAAATGGTTTGACTGTTACGGTAAGAGGGGATATTTTGGGGCAAAAAGTTGTTTTTAAAGTTATTTTTGCATTTCTAAAATACTTGCAAACTCCTTTTTCAAATCAGAAAGTTCTTGATTTAATGAAAACTTTCAGCGAGTGTAAAATCATGAAGTTTTCAGAAAATGACTTTGTTGTGATTTCTTCATTGAAAGAACCTTTTGTAAGTTGTAAAAGTGTTGATTTTTCTGAAAATTTATCTCGACTTTGGTGGGAAATTGCATTTTGTGAAGAATTGACCTATGTTTCGCTTGAAGAGGCTGCTTTAAAAATCGGTTTAAGATATTTTACTCTTAAAAATGAAAAATCTAATATTTACGTTGTTTCTTTAATAATTAAAAATTTATCAAATAATTATTCTTCAAGAGAAACAGTACTTGATAAGTTGTCTGAATTTGCAAAAAAACCGGTCGGCTCTTCTTATCGTTTTTTTGAAGGTGACGAAACAAATGATAATCATATCGGTTCTGTAAGCCTTTTAACCGTTCATAAATCTAAGGGTGATGAGTTTGATATTGTTTTTATGCCGGAAGTTAATCAGGATAATTATATGCTCAATGTTGAAAAAATTAAAATCAAAGACTCGATTGCGGAACAAGTTAAAGAGCTTCGTAAAGGATATAAAAATCGTACAATTGAGCAAATTAAAAAAGAAACGGCAGAAGAAACGTTAAGATTACTCTATGTTGGCTTTACGAGGGCAAAACAAGAACTTTATATAACATGTTCAAAAAAAGATAAGTTTAAAAGAACTAAAACTCCGTCGGAATTGTTTGGTGTTTTCGGAAAGGAGATTGAATGAAAATCCTTACTGTTGGAATGATTAAGTCTTTTATCGATTGTCCTCAAAAATATAATTTTATGTATAGTGAACATCTCGATTTCCCTACAGATGATAAACAGGCGGAAATCGGGAAAAAACTCCATGCACTTATTAATTATTATTATAAAGGTTTTGATATTTCTAAAATCACAGATGTTGATTTGCTAAAAAAAGATAATATCTTTATTCTATGGCAAAATTTTTTAGAGATGGTGCCTGAAAATGTTGTTGCTACAGAATTTACATTTAATACAAAACTTTCTGACAACTATCGGTTGACAGGTCGTGTTGATGCCCTGCAACAAAATGGTGACAAGTGGGTAATTTTGGATTGGAAAACCGGAAAATCCGTTGCTGTCAGTGCTGAAATCGACCCGCAAACAATGGTTTACATGTATTGTTTTTATAAGATTTTATTTGCTGAAAAGAAAATTGAATCTTATGAAGATATTTCAATGAAATATATTTTTCTTGCGGAAAAAAAAATAAAAACGGTAAACTTTAGTAAAGAAAAATATTTTAAGTTTGAAGAGTTTTTGTTGAATTATTCTGAAAAAATTTATAATTTTGACAAAAATCCTCAACGACCGATAAAACCCTGTAAAGATTGCGATAACTGTAAATATTTTGTTTTTTGTAAGGGGACTTTTTAATCACTTCTCAATGTGCTATAATTATAGTAGTTAATTTGTTTTGACATGATTAAGGAGTTATAAATATGGCATCTTCTCATGGAACACTTGAAAACGAAATAATGAATGCGGTTTGGTCGCTTGAGGAAAAAGCTGATTTTTGTGAAATTTCTGTTAATGATGTTTTGATGTTTATAAATGATAATGGCTCCCAAAAAGCCTATACTACAGTCAAAACTGTTATGGATAGGCTCGTTGAAAAAAATTATCTTGAACGTTTTAAATTTGGTAAAAAATTTGTTTACAAATCAACCTCTTCAAGAGTTGAAAGGGCTGAAAATGCAATAAAAGTTCTTGCAGGACAATATTTTAACAATGATATTCACTCTTTGATGAAAGTTTTAGAAAAACAATGTCTGAAAAATTAGCAGATATAGTTTTGAAAAATCAACGTAAAAAAGCAGGAGAGTTGATAAAAGCTGTTCTTGCTAAGAAGTTGCCTGTGAAAAATGCTCTTCTTGCGTATCCTAAAGATACTCATGACGAGTCGGTGATTGCCTCTTGGCATGCACTTTGTCACCTTGAGGCCGACGAATTATTAAGAAAAGAACCTGATTATGCTGTAGAACAAGATATGTATCTTGATGATATGGCAAATACTCTTTTAAGCGGTGAAGAAATTCCCGAGTATATTCGTGAGCCATACAAACAGTATTATAAAGCCCCCTTAACTCCTCATAAAAAGGGTTTAGAAGGCTTTATAGAATGTTTCAGAACTTTTTTAAGTGTTGAAAAATAGCTATTTTTCTGTTTTTAGCAGTTCTTCGTATAATTTTTTCTGTTTATCCGTAAGTTTTTCAGGAATATCAATTTTTATTTTAACGTTCATATTTCCGTAGCCGGAAGTTTTTTTAGGTAATCCTAATTCTTTCAATCTCATTGTTTTTCCACTTTTAGTCATGGGAGGGATTGAGATTTTTACGTTACCATGAAGTGTTTCAATTTCTTTTTTCGTACCGAGAACTGCTTCTGCCGGTGTTACGGAAATTTGTTTTGTTACATCGAAACCATCTATTTCATAATCTTTATCATTGATATTAACTATTAAATATAAATTTCCGTTGTGACCGTATCCATCAGAGTTGCCTTCTCCTGAAAGTCTTATTTTTTGACCGCTTTTTATTCCTTTGGGGATATTTACTTTTATATTTTTCGTTTGATTTACATAGCCTGTACCGCCGCAAGAACTGCAATAACCTGTATGTCCGTCGCAAGCAGTACATTGTTGCATGTTATTTATTCTGATGGTTTTAGGGGAATCTGACATTAAATCTTTTGCAGAAATGGTTATTTCTCTTGTAATATCAAGATTTTTTGTTTCCTGACGAGATTTTGATTGTTGTCTTTGAGCTCCGCCCATATTTCCACCCATGTTTGCAAAGCCGCCCAAATCCTGAAAATTGAAAGATTGAGTTCGACTGCTTCTTCCTCCTCCCATTAGGTCGCCAAAAATTGAGCTGAAAAAGTCTGAAAAATTTCCTCCGCCCATGTTTGAGAAACTTTGACTGTATCCGCCTGCATCATTGAAGTTAAATCCTTCAAATCCCGGTGGCGGTGTGAAATCTGAACCTGATTGCCAATTTGCTCCAAGACTGTCATATCTGCTTCTTTTTTCTTTATCTGAAAGGACTTCGTATGCTTCGTTGATATCCTTAAATTTATCGACGGCTCCAGGGTCTTTGTTTACGTCCGGATGATATTTTCTTGCAAGTTTGCGGTATGCAGATTTGATTTGTGCTTCTGTTGCATTTCTTTCAACGCCTAATATTTTGTAATAATCTTGATATTTCATAGATTCTCCTTGCTCTATTATAAATGATAATATAAAAAATGTCTGTTACCCGATTTTTTAATTATTTTTTAATTATAAATTTTTGTTATTTTTTATTCATTTTTTAAACTTGTAGTATAATTTTCGTATGTGTAAGTTACTAAAATTATTATTAATATTGTTTTTTGCAACGGCAGGGGCGGCATTTTCCGCAGAAAAAGCCGGAATTGTTGATTCTTTTGGTAAATGCTCTATAAAAGGTGATTGTTCGGATATTGTTAATGATGTTCGTGATATTCATAAAGCTCCTGCTGAAATTAATATTATGAAGTTTGAGAATCTTTTGCCTCAAAGTATAATACCTGTTTCTGATACTTATGCGGAAATTCCTAAAAATCCGTATGATGGATTATTTTCCCAAGCTGTCAGAACATATCCGCATGATACGATTTATAAAAAAAGTTCTTTATATATTTCTGTAGTAAACCCCAAATCGAGCGATACAAATGTTAATGCCAATTATCCCGGACTCCGAGGTGCAAACCAGCTTGTTATTTATACTCCTGAATTCGGATTGAAAACAGGGACGAATGAGTTTGGGGCAGAGGCTGTTGTAGTTGGAAATACTGTTAAAAAATTAAGCGGTTCTGATTCTATAATTCCCAAAAACGGTTTTGTTATAAGCGGTCATGGTTCTGCAAAAAAATGGATTCAGCAAAATATTGTTTTAGGGTCAAAAATTTACATTGATACAAAAGATTTAAGGATATATTCTTTTGTTACTCCTGATACTTATGTTTTTGAAACAGAAGAAAAAATTAAGCAAGTTCAAAATGTTATAAAATATTATCAAATGATGGATAATTGCTATGATTCAAGACGTGCTGCGGGGTATTTATCGAAAGCTAAAGATTTTGTGAGAAAAGCAGAGCGTAATAAGTCAAAAACAGTTCATTTTTTATCACAAGCTAAAGTTTATCTTGATTTAGCATTAAAAAATGCTATTCCATATAGCCCCAATGAGCTTAAAGGAGTTTGGATAAGACCTGTGGAACACAGTGAAGAAGAAATTATTCAGACAGTTCAGAGATTAAAAGATACCGGCATTAACAATGTTTTTCTTGAAACATACTATCATGGTACAACTATTTATCCGAGTGAAGTTTTGAAAAAATATGGTGTCACTTCTCAGAGAGGAGAATTCAACCAATTTGATCCTTTAAAAATATGGATTGACGAATGTCACAAAAACAAAATAAAAGTTCATATATGGTTTGAGTCTTTTTATGTCGGAAATAAACCGCCAAGAAGCAGCAGAAGCCATGTTTTGGCAGTTCATCCGGAATGGGCAAATAACACGAAAGCAAATGTCGGAAGTGGAGAAATAGCTTATTCTACTGCGGAACATAACGGCTATTTTATTGATCCTGCTAATCCGGAAGTTCAACAATATGTTGTTGATATTTTGAATGAAATCATTGAGAAATATCATCCGGACGGAATAAATCTGGATTATATAAGATACCCTCTTTGTGCTAAAATTAAATCTGACAAATATCGTGGTACGGAATGGGGTTATTCCGATTACGCAAGAAAAGAATTCAAAGAATTATATGGGGTTGATCCTATTGATTTGAAGGTTTCTGATGATTTATGGAGTGAATGGTATCGCTACAGAGAAGACAAAATTACAGATTTTGTTAAAACAGTCAGAAAAATGACTCGCAAAAAAAATATTGTTTTAACTGCGGTTATTTTCCCAAATAGAGAAGAAGTCCGTCAAACTAAAATGCAAGATTGGAAGAGATGGAGTGTAGAAAATCTTGTTGATGGTTTTACACCTCTTTTGCTTACGACTGACAGAAATACTGCGGGTAATTTAATTCATGATATGAAAATTCAAATGTCGCCATATTCAAAGCTTTTCCCGGGGATTTTTGTAATGTTTATGGATTCTTCGGAAGATGAACTTCTTATGCAAATTCACGAAACAAGAAAAATGCATTCAAACGGTGTAATTTTATTTGATTACGCTCATTTGAAAGACAAATATTCCGATGCTCTTAAAGTCAGAGTTTTTAAACAAGGAGATTAGAATGAAGATAAAATTTACAAAAATGCAAGGTTTGGGTAACGATTTTGTTGTTTTGGATTATGAAGAATATAAAAAATCGGGACTTGAATTGAACGAACTTGCTATAAAGCTCTGCGATAGACATTTTGGGATTGGGGCAGATGGTTTAATGGTTGTTAATCCGTTTGTTAAAAATACTGATGCCGGTTGGTTTTTTTATAATTCAGACGGTACAATTGCTCAAATGTGCGGCAACGGAATAAGATGTTTTGCCAGATATATGAAACAAAAAGGTTTTATCTCAAAAAATGAATTTAGTGTTGAAACACTTGCCGGAACCATTATTCCAAAGATTAATGATGATAATACGGTAACTGTTAATATGAACAAACCCATTACAAATCCTGAAAAAATACCTTTGAAATCATCTGATAACTTGAATTTTGAAGTTTCAGCAAAAGGTAAAATATTTGTTGCGAATGCAATCAGCATGGGAAATCCTCATTGTATTATTTTTACAGATGAAAATACAGAAAAAGCTGCATTGGAGTATGGTTCTGATATAGAAACAAATCCATTATTTCCTGAAAAGACTAATGTTGAATTTATCAAGATAATTTCTCGTTCAGAGATAAATTTAAATGTATGGGAAAGAGGTTGCGGAATTACCCTCGCTTGTGGAACAGGTGCTTGTGCCTCTGTAGTTGCAGGTATTTTGAATGGTTATTTGGATGAAAAAGTTAAAGTTAATCTCCCCGGCGGGCAACTTGTTATCGAGTGGAAAGGTTGTAATAACGACATAAATCATAATGTTTATATGACAGGTCCTGCTACTTTTGTTTTTGAGGGTGAATTTGAGGTTTGATATTTTGGCTGATTTTTTATCCTAAAAATCATAGTAAGATAGATTTATGACTCTTTTAAAAATAGAAAATTTGAATTTGAATTTTAATTTGCACTCCGGAGTTTTTCAGGCTTTGCATAATGTTTCCTTTGAACTTGAAGAAGGTAAAATATTGGCACTTGTTGGAGAGTCCGGTTCCGGAAAATCTTTGACAGCGATGTCGATTTTGAAATTAATTCCTAATACTGCAAGGATTACTTCCGGAAAAATTCTCTATAATGGGCAAAATTTACTTGAATTAAATGAAAAACAAATGCAAAAAATTAGAGGAAAAGAAATTGCTCTGATTCCTCAAGACCCTATGACTTCTTTAAATCCTTTGTATACGATAGGAAATCAGATAATAGAAGTTATAAATCTTCATAAAGGATTGTATGGAAAAGATGCGGAGAAATATGCGATAGAGGCTCTCGATGCGGTAAAAATTCCCGATGCAAAAGAACGTTTAAAAGCTTATCCTCACGAACTTTCAGGCGGAATGCGTCAAAGAGTTGCAATAGCTGCAGCATTGGCTTGCAGTGCAAAATTAATTATTGCCGATGAACCGACAACAGCTCTTGATGTTACTGTTCAAGCTCAAATAATAGACCTTTTGAATGAAATTAAAAATGATTTTGGAACATCAATTATTTTGATTTCTCATGATTTGGCTTTAGTTTGCGAAAATGCTGATGATACTGCTGTTATGTATGCCGGCTCTATAGTTGAATATTCACATGGAAAAAGATTGTTTTTCGAACCTAAACATCCTTATACAAGGGCATTGATTGCTTCACTGCCTGATTTTAGCGGAAAAGATTTGAAAACGATTGACGGAAATCCTCCAACAATAAGAGATTGCTTTGTTGGCTGTCCTTTTGCTTCAAGATGTGAAGAAAAAACAGATGAATGTGAAAAATCTAAGCCTCCTTTAAAAAAAATTAATGATACCGATTTTTCAAGATGTTTTTATTCATAGTGTTCAAAAAAATCAAATGGTTGACTAAATGTTTTTCAAATGATACCTTATTTCTATGAACTATTTGAATTTTAATGATGAAGAATTAACTCCCGAACTTAAAGAACTTTCTTTACTTGAAGTAAGAAATGTTTGTTTGGGTTGCTATAATTGTGATTTGTCAAAAACAAGGACAAATGTAGTGTTTTCAGATGGAAATGCTTATGCACCCGTTATGTTGATAGGAGAAGCTCCCGGAGCTGATGAAGATGCGAGCGGTGTACCTTTTGTCGGACGTGCAGGTAAATTGTTAAATCAGCTGATGGAAGAGTCCGGAATTAATCGAGATACGGATTTATATGTTTGTAATACTGTTAAGTGTCGTCCTCCTGAAAATAGAGATCCTAAACCGGAAGAAAAATTTGCTTGTGAAAAGTATTTGGAGGCTCAAATAAATATAGTTCGTCCAAAGTTGATTGTTTTATGCGGTGCAACGGCTGCTAAGAATTTTCTTGGAGAGGATATTAAGATAACTCAAATAAGAGGCAATAAATATATGCTTTTTGATAAAATTCCTGCAACTGTTATTTTCCATCCTTCTTATCTTTTGAGAAATCATTCTGAAGAGGTTAATTCGCCGAGATGGCTTACAAGAAAAGATTTGAAAGCGGTAAAGGCTTTCATTGATAAATTAAAATGATTATTGTAAACAATCGTAATATTTATTTTTGTCTTAAAAGTCCTGTTATGTTTGATTTTTGCGTTTGTATGATATAATCAAAGAGGAATTTTGCAAAAAAAATGCAAGGTGTCATTGTCTTTGATACAATATTGCATATAAGGAAATGTCTTTAGTATGAGTAAAAATGTTAAAAATACTTTAAAAAAAATTAATAAAAAAATAGATTCTTTGATTTCCGATAAAGATGCTGCGGAAGAATTAAAAAAAGAGCTTGAATTATTAGATAATAAAGATACTTTGTCAGACGATGTAAAAGATAAATTGGAGCTAATTGACAAAAAACTTGAATCTGTTGAACTTAGCAATAATTCATTGAAAGAGCTGATTTCTTCTTTTTCTGAAGGTTGCGTAAAAACTCTTGATGTGACTGATGAGTCAGAAAAAGTTGAAAAATTTGGTTTGTTATTAAAAGAATTTGAAAAAATTGTAAATGATGCTCATAAATCACAGAATAATAATGACTTTTCGGTTATAGATAGTGATAATGAAATTTTGCAGAATTTTAAAGAAGAATTGACTTTCTTTCAGAACGAATTAGAAAATCGTTTGAATGAAAATAGTGAAGGTGTCGAGAATGTTGTAAACACAATAATATCAGAAGTTAATGAAAAAATTCTTGACCTGCAAGAAACGGTTGACAAATGTTCGGAAAATCAGATAAATACTGTGATTAGCGATGTTAAGCAGTTGAAATCAGATGTTGCTGATGTATCTGAAAAAATAAGACATATTAATGTTAATGCGATTTTAAGAACAGAGGAAAAAACAGATAAACTTATAGATATTTCACAAAAAGCAGAACAATCTATTATAAGTGAAATTAATGCTTTAAGTAGTATTACGGCAAAATCTTCACTTCTTGATGAAAAAGCAAAAGAAGCTGTTGAAACTTTAAAAAACGAAATTTTATTGCTGAAAAATCATGTATATACCCAAATTAAAGAGGTTATGAGCAGTTTAGCTGTTCAGAGTGATATTAAGCTTATTGCAGAAGATACCCTTTCGAAATTAAGGGCAAATGGAACAGAAACAGAAATTATTCGTAAAAATTTGAAGGTTTTAAAACAAGAGGATGAACGTCATGCTCTTTTGTGTTCTGAAATCAGAGAAATATTGGCGGAACTTTCTGAATACGAATTAAATGAAAATGCTGATAAAATTGATATTATATACGAAAATTTATCCCTTTTAAATAATTGGGTTGAAAATTTTGATAAACTATCCATGGGTTTTGGAGAGTTAAGAGAAGATTTTGATTATAATAGTGACAAAATTGATATTATATATGAAAATATTTCTTACTTGAATGAATGGGTGAAAGCATTAAATCAATTTACCTCAGACATAGAAGAAATAAAAAGGCAGTGTTATGCGGATGCAACTGTTCCGGACAAGATTAAAGAAATATATGAAAATCTTTCAGTTGTAAAAGATTGGGGTAAGAAAGCTGATGCACTTTCCCTTCAAGTAAAAGCCCTTTCTGTTCAAATTGATGAAACAGAAAGTACAATAAATTCTAAAAATCTTTCTGATATGAAAAAAATGTTTGCTCAAATGAATGAGGATATGGCAAACGTTAGTGCGAGAACAAACAAGTTAATTATTGAATCTGATAAGCAAAACGAAGAAATGAAGGAGCATATTTTTAATCTCCAAGAAATAATTGCTCTTCTTGAACAAAAATCAGAGGATTTTGGCTTTGATAAGGTTGCGGGTTCTTTGGAATATCTTGAAAATAATTCAAAAAGAACTTCTGATTTTGAAGAAGGAATGACTGAATCTTTTGTTTATGTTGCTGATTGGATTGATAAAGCCGGAGTACTTTTGAATGCTGTCAAGCAACAGTTGACAGTTTTGGATAAAATTCAAGAACAACAAGATGTTCAGCTTCAAAAAGCAACTGAAGATTGGGATTTGGAAAAATCTATTCTTGAAAAAATTCTTGATTTTCAAAATGAAACAAAAGAAGAATTAAAAGATTTTGTTGCTAAAAAACATGATGAGTTGACGGAAAACCTTATAGAAGTTAGAAAAAATATTGAAAATGTTCTTGAAAAACAAGATAATCAAAATGAACAAATTGCTACTGTCAGGGAAGAGTTGACAGTTAATTTTGAAAAGCTTGAAAACATTGATTTGTTATCAAAATTCAATTTGTATTCTAAAAATTTTGCGGTATTTTCTTCAAAAGTCAGTGATGAATTTAATATGTTCCAATTACAACAAGAATATGCTCTTGGTCAACTCCAAAAACTTATTCTTCAACACGATGAACAAAAAGAAAATGCTGAACAACTGGTTAAAGAAACTGTAAACCAAATCCGTCAGTTGTTTGAAATGTATGAAAATCAACTCTTTACGGTGACTTCTGCTCAAAAAAAATCAGAAGAGGAATTAAACAATCTTTCATCTCTGATACAAGAGATAAATAATAATAATATAAAAATCGGTGAATCTTTGAAAGTTGTTTTAGAGGATATAAAAGCCAACCAAAACTCTGTGCTTGCAGCTCAAGAAGAATTATTATCGGTTGAAAAAGATAATGCTATAAAGTATTCTCAAAAGCAAATGGAGTCAAATAGCAGTGTTGAAAGTGCATATACTGTCCTTCAAAATTCATATGCAGAAATAAATGAAAATTTGCATACAATTGCGGATTTAATCGAGCAAAATGAAAAGAATTCTCAGCTTAGAATGGTTGAGCTTTCTTGTGAAAAAGCTGATAACGACGAAAATGCAAAAGATGAAGAGATTAAACAGCTTTTATCTCATATTGCGGAGCAAAATGAAGTTATTGTTGAAAAATCACTTGAAACGGAAGTTCTTGCTGAAAAAATCAATACTATGGAAGCGAAATTATCTTCGCTGGAACAATATATGGGAAAACTGATAGAGTATCTTGAAGAAGATTAATTTTTCTCGATTTGTGTAAAAACTTTCCGTAGAATTCCATTGTTTTCTTCCAGAATTCTTTCTGCTGTTTCAAGTTTTATTCCGTATTTTAAATTTAGAATAGCCGGTTTTATTTTGAAACCGTTTAGTTTTAGTTCTTTCTCCGCTTTGTTTTCGTCAACTTCTGCTATCTGTGCTGTAATTTTTGCAGCTCTGATTTTTAATTTTTCATTTGTTGGTTTAACGTCTATCATATAATTTTTGTAGACTTTTCCGATTTTTATCATTGATGTTGTTGTTAACATATTTAAAATTAATTTTTGTGCTGTTCCTGCCTTCATTCTTGTAGAGCCGGAAATAACTTCCGCACCTGTTTCTGCACAGATAAAGATATCCGCATATTTTTTTGTTTTTGCGTTAATATTTGATGTTATAGCTATTGTTTTGCAGTTTTTTTGTTTTGCAAGTTCTAAAATTCTAACTACATAAGCTGCATTTCCACTGGCAGAAATAGCGGTTATTGTGTCATTTTGGTTTATGTTTAGCTCGTTAAAATCTTTTTCTGCTGCAATAGGGTCATCTTCTGCTCCTTCTATTGCGTGACGAAGTGCATAATCTCCACCGGCTATTTTACCTATGACCATATTTTCCGGTGCTGAAAATGTCGGCGGACACTCTGAAGCATCTAAAACACCAAGTCTGCCACTTGTTCCCGCTCCAAAATATATTAATCTTCCGCCTTTATTAAAATTTTCTGCAATTATATCTGCTGCATTTGCTATTTCCGATAGACATCTTTGTACTGCCTTTACTGCATTGAAATCTTCTGCATTTATCATTTTTACAATGTCTATGGTTTTAGAAATGTCAATATTTGTGGTTAAAGAATTAATTTTTTCTGTTGATGATATTTCCATTTTAGTCTTTTCTTATTACTTCAACACCTTTGCTGATTGTTTTTAAGTCTTCAAATACGATAAATTCCGTTTTATCAAAAATTACATCAAATTTTTTGTCTAAAATGAAAAAACAAGGTCCGCTTCCTGTCATTTGTGAATTGTGTATAAATTTTTTCATGTTAGCTATCGGAAAGTATTTATTACACAAAGGTTTTTCTAAATCATTGTTTAATAATTTGATATCTATTTTCCCCCTTAATATTAAGGAAATTAGACTATCTGTTGTCTTTTTATTAATTTTGTTATCCATTTTATCATATTCTTCAAAAGCTTCTTTAGCACTTATTTTTAATTTTCTTGGTTTTACAATAGATATTGGCTCATCAAGATACGGTAAGGGTAAAATCTTTTCGCCTCTTGATGTGCAAATAGCACATCCGCCTCGCAAACAAAAATTCAAATCTGAGCCTAATTCTGAGCATAATTTTCCTATTTGTTCTTCTGATAAAATATTATCGTATATTTCATTTAGTCCTTTTAATACTGCTGCGGCATCTGTACTTCCCCCCGCAAGTCCTGCTGCTACAGGGATGTTCTTTGTTATGTAAACCGCAACTTTCGCTTGACAGATGTTTGCTTTTTCTAAAAAAGCATTTGCTGCTTTCCAGGCCAAGTTCGTTTCATCATAGGGTATTTCGTCAGAATTTCCGTTAATTGTTATTTCTTTTCCGCAAAAATCTTTTTCCACTTCTATTGTTATATAATCGTGCAAATCTATTGTGTGCATAATGCTTTTTATGTTATGATATCCGTCTTCTCTTTTTTCTGTTATTTCAAGAGTTAAGTTTATTTTTGCCGGTGCTTTTAATTCTATTTTATTCATAAATTCCTCTTTATTTCCATAGACAAATTGCCTATATCTTCTATTGAGAGAGTTTCTCCTCTTGTTTCTTCTTTTATGTTTTGGTTATTTAGCGATTTTATTACGGCTTCTTTTGAAAAACCTGCTGTTATAAGTGAGTTTTTGATGTTTTTTCTTCTTGTTCCAAAGCAAGCTTTACAAACTTTTTTGAAAAAACTATAATCCTGCAAATCCAATAATGGTTTGTTTTTTACTGTGAATTTAATTACTGCTGAATTAACTTTAGGAGCGGGGAAAAATGATTTTGCTTTAACAAATTCTATCATTTCTGTTTCTGCATTAAAGTTAGCAAGTATCGTCAATAAACCGTATGCTTTGTTTTCAGAATTTTCATCAGCTGTTATTCTTAAAGCTGCTTCATATTGAGTCATCATAATTATTTCTGAAATTGATTTTCGATTTTTATTATCGATGTCGTCAACTTCTCCAAGCAAATGTGCAATAATAGGACTTGTTATGTAATATGGAATATTTGCTACGATTTTTATGTTTTCTCCAAATTGAGAAATGTCTGTTTTCAAAATATCAGCATGAATAACTTCAAGATTTTTTGCCTCTATTTTGTTGAGTTCTTTTACCATATCTTCATCAAGTTCTATGACGTAGACTTTTTTTGCAAGATTAACGAGTCTTTCTGTTACAAAACCCAAGCCACCTCCGATTTCAACAACGGTGTCTTCTGATGTAATATTTGCGGATTCTATAATTTT
Source organism: Candidatus Gastranaerophilaceae bacterium (assembly GCA_051875105.1). Lineage (GTDB taxonomy): Bacteria > Cyanobacteriota > Vampirovibrionia > Gastranaerophilales > Gastranaerophilaceae > RUG841. The sequence continues at coordinate 61,016 of JBJEGN010000044.1, read as the reverse complement.
ATCTATTACAGAGCCGTCTATTAAAAAGTTTTGTCCCAGACGTTTTTTTGCTCTATATTTTTTTGCTCTCTCAAAATAATTCATAATTCTATAATAATACAAATTCGTCTGAAACAAAATACCTCTTTTTTCGTCAATTTTATCAGAGTAATGAACCGGAGTATGAAAATGAAAGATTTTTATTGTTCTGATGCTGATTTTTTAACCGAAAATAATGATGAAAATTTACAAACGTTTAACACTATTGTTTACAAAGACGATTTGCTTCAATCGTATTTAAAAGATATCGGAAGAGAAAAACTTCTTAAACATTCTGAAGAACTTGAACTTGGTCGTTTATCAGCTAACGGTGACGAGAAAGCCAAAAAAAAATTAATTCAGGCGAATTTGCGTTTAGTAGTTAGTATTGCAAAAAAATATACAGGTCAAGGTGTTTTATTTTTAGATTTAGTGCAGGAAGGCTCTTTAGGTTTAATAAGAGCGGCAGACAGGTTTGATTACAAAAAAGGCTTTAAATTCAGTACTTATGCGACTTGGTGGATTAAGCAGACTATTGTCAGAGCTATTGCAAATCATTCCAAGACAATTCGTATTCCTGTTCACATGGCGGAAAAAATCCGTCAACTTAAAAAAGTTTCAAACGATTTTTATCTTAAGTTTGACCGAGAGGCAACGCTTGAAGAAATTGCTCAAAAAATGAATATTTCTGTCAAGAAGGTTCAATCGATAATTAATGCTATGCAAAAAGATCCTATAAGTCTTGAATCGCCTATTACTGATAATTTGACATTGGGTGATTACATTGAAGATGAAAACTCTGAATTTCCTGAAAAAAATATTCAAAAGTATTTTTTCAAACGTGATTTAAACAAACTTTTACTTGAATTAAATGAACGTGAAAGAAAAGTTCTCATTGACAGGTTTGGTATTTCCGGTCATATTCCCAAAACTTTGGAACAAATAGGCAGAGAAACAGGTTTTTCTAAAGAAAGAATCAGGCAAATTGAAAATGTTGCTGTTATGAAGTTGAAGCAATCAAAAAACAAATATGCCTTAAAGGATTATATTTCTTGATGTTTTCCGTTGTTTAATCTTCTTAATCGACATTCAATAATCATCATATATAAAACGAAAAACGTTAAAATTACAGGGAGAAAGTTTAAGCCTATTCTTTCAATAACGAAACCTAAAAGCGGAGTAATAATCCCAAATCCCAAACTTGCCGCTCCGACTTGGTGTCCTGTCAAAATGTCTGCTGTTACTTCATCATACCGTCTGTGAGTGTCATTCATAGAGCAAGGGTAAATGCCTGAAAGTCCCATTCCTGCCAAAATCAATCCCAAAATTGTTGTGTTTTTGCTTGGATTACACAGCATAAGCATTGATGCGAGAACAATTATTAAAGATGCCATAATAATTGCTTTATCACTGAATTTTTTCGTAATAAACCCGACAATAATTCTGCCTATTGTCAAAGATCCCCAATAAATTGCAACTAATGTTCCCGCTAAAATAGGTTCGATTCCTCGAGCTTCCGTCATAACGGAATAAATCCAAAGTCCTATTCCTCCTTCTGTCGATGTGTAGATAAAAAAGAACGATGCACTCAAAAATGTATTTAATGACGAGATATTTTTAAATTCTTTTTTCTTGTTTTGTTCTTCCTCTTTTGAGTCAGTCCATAGTTTTTTGCTTGCAATAAATAAAATCGTCATCAAAAATAGAATTCCCGAAACGATTGCATAGCCTGCTCTCCAGCCCATTCCAACGGCAAAAACACCTGTCATAATCAAAGGTCCGACTGTCGAACCTATTCCCCAAAATGCGTGAAGCCAGCTCATGTGTCGTGAGGCATAGTTTTTGGAAACAAAATTGTTCAAAACACTGTCAACCGAGCCTGCTCCAAGCCCTGTCGGGATTGCAAATAAAAGAAAAATCAGCCAATTTGGGCTTATTGCATAGCCTAAGAGTCCTATTACCGTTAAAAATACACTTACTGATAAGATTTTCTGCACAGAATATTTTGCTGCAATATAGCCGTTCAAATACCCTGATAACGAAGTGAAAATTGTTACCAAAAAAGCAGATAATCCGGCTGCATCAAGTGGTTTATTAAATTCTGCTCTCATTGTAGGCCAAGCTATTCCGAGAAGTTGGTCCGGCAGTCCCAGGGCTATAAATGCTACATATAAAATAGCAAGTATGTATAATTTTCTCTTATCCATATTTTTATTTTAACGCAAAAATATTGAAAAATTTTTTCTGCCGTTGTAAATTACAAGGTGTATGAAAAAATATTATATTCACATCTTTTTAATATTCGTAGGGATAGGGTTTTACTTTTTAAATAACGTACAAAGAGTTGCTGTTCCGGGACCGATTTTCGATGTTTTGCAAAGTGAATTGCAGGTTTCGGCACCATATATAACCGCTTTGGCTTCGGTTTTTATGTATGTTTATGCCGTAAATCAGCTTTTCGTCGGGCTTATGGTGGATAAATACGGAGGATTGCGAGTTATTGCCTTTGGTGCGGTAATTTTTTGTATCGGTTCTGTATTGTTTCCGTTGTCTAAGTCAATTTGGATGTTGTATTTAAGCAGAATTTTGGTCGGAATCGGTGCCGGTACTTTCTATTTAAGTATGGTTAAAGAAATTAAAAAATGCTTCGCCGACAAAAATTTTGGTATAATTCTTTCGATTTTATTTTTTGTCGGCTATATCGGCGGTATTCTTGCTCAAGCACCTTTCGTTATCCTTGTTGATAATATCGGCTGGCGGCCTGCGATGGAAATCTTCGGTTTTTCGGCTCTTATCTTTACCGTTTTGTTCCTTATCGGGGTTAAAACTTTTTCTCACAACCCTGTTAATCACAAAATCCACATCGGATTTGAACCGTTTAAACTCGCTTTCAAAAACAAACATAATATCAATATTTTCTTTTTCGCTGCTCTAAATTTTGGGCTATATTACGTTATTTTAACCGTTATCGGGAAAAAATTCCTCGAGGATTTCACCATGATTTCTTCCGCTAATGCTGCGTGGTTTCTTTCCGTTTCGGCGGTTATCTCTTCGTTTTCGGGCATGGGTGTTGCGGCTTTAAGCAGAATTTTTCACGGGAAAAAGGTTATTTTTCTTCAAATTTGTGCAAGTGTCGGATTTTTCGTATTTCTTTCACTTCTTTTGTGTGTAATTTTTAATTTCAAAAATCCGATGATTGGCTTGTTTTTCTGTTTGCTTGCCCCAGGAGCAAGTATGTCACCGATTTTAGTTCCTTTAATCCACCAGACAAATCCTTACGAAATTACAGGAACAACCGTCAGTGTTATGACTTGCTTCTTCTATGTTGCAGTCGGCATTTTGGGAAATATTGTCGGGGTTTTGATGAATGTTTTTCCCCCTGTTATGAACTCATCAAAGGTTTTTGTTTACGGTCAAAAATCATATATTCTCGTTTTCGGTTTGCTGTTCATTATGTCGGCGGTTGAATTGTACAATGCTTTTAGACTTAGAGATGATATTAAAAAAGAGGCTTTGTAATTAAACAAAACCTCTTTTTTACCTTTATTGTTGACTTATGCAACTTCTTCTTCTTTTTCCGGCTTCTTTTCACCGTATTCTTCAGCTATTATTTCAGAAACATTTACATCCTGTCCTGCCTTTTTAGCTTCTCTCAGTTCTTTGATTTTTTCGGGATTTAATACCTTTAATTCAATTTGACCTTTTGTTTCTTTTGATAATGTTTTCTTAACGTCAATTCCGTAATCATCATATCTTGAGTCGATTTTGCCATCTACTACCTGTTGTTGGAACCATTCAATATGATCTTGTGCTTTGAGCGGGTATTCAGGGTGAACCTTTAACCATTGTAAGTATGATGAATTTCCTCTCGGCCAGTTGCAATCACCACATTCTGCAATAAAGTTTTGTGTCGCATTTGGTCCGCCTAATGATTTCGGATGAATGTGTTCAATCGTTTGTGTTGATTGCTTTAATAATGATTTTGCAATACTTGCTGCACTGCCGCCTGCTTGTCCAAATGCCTTTTTAACTTCTGAAAAGTCTATCGGCATATCCATTGCCGCATCCATAACTTTTTCATAAGTTACAGGGTCAAGTGAACCTTGTTGTGCAACAAGTTTATCCGTAAATCCTTGTCTGTTGATTTGACCTTTATTTAATTTTTCAATTTCCTCTGCAATAATTTGTGATGTCGGATTCTTTTCTCCATAAGCTGCTTTGACTGCTGTATCAGCTTCTCTCAATGAATTAATGCAATAATTTTGTGTTTTTTCTTTTAATCCTTTACCTGCTGCATTTTTTGCTGCCGCTAAATCAAAATTGGGGTGCTTGCGAGCTTCATCTGCGGCAAGCATCATTACAACTCTTTGTGGTGCTCTGAAAAAATCTTTATCTTCTGTAATTTTATCTGCTAATTTCTCGCCCTTGATTCCTGAAAATTCACGAGCTTTCTTATCCATTTCTCCTGCTCTTACCATTCTGCCTCCGCAGCAGCAGCAAGGAACATCATCTATCTTCTTTGTTACAAATCCGCCTGTGCTAACGGGAAAACCGCTAAATGAAACAGCATTACCTCCCATAAAATATGCTCTTAATGCACCTGCTTCAGGAGCTTTGTTTTCTACTGCAGGAGCAGCTGTCTTAATCGGGTTCGTTACTTTCTTGTCTTCCATTGCTTTCGCTGAAACAAAATTAATTGAACTTACCGGAGTAATTGCCATTTTTATCACACTTTCTATACACACATTCGGATTTAATCACCCTACTCCTGCATGAACAACTCTCAAAAAACAAATTGCCATTTTTTTAACAAATGTGAAGTTTTGTTAATAATTTTCTTTTTTAATATTAAATTTATTTAAAGATTTAAATAAATCTATTGAAGATGGTTTTTTAGTGTGCAATTATAAGTATGCTATGTTTAAAAATGTTATGGGTGGCCACCCGAAAGGCCTATTTTTATTATTCTCGGTCGAAATGTGGGAAAGATTTTCCTACTATGGTATGCGTGCTTTGCTCGTTTTGTATCTTATCCAATATCTGTTTCAAGGTATGGATGAAAAACTTGCAACTCAATATGCAGGAAATATTTACGGTTGGTACACAGGACTTGTTTATTTGACTCCGTTAATCGGTGGTTATATCGCCGATAAATATTTGGGTCAAAGAAAATGTATCTCAATCGGTGCAATGGTTATGGCTATCGGCTTGTTTACCCTCGCCGCAAGCGGTTTTGAATGTTTTAAAAGCTATGCTTTAATTATTTTCACTCTCGGTTTGACTCTCATGATTATTGCAAACGGTTTCTTTAAATCAAATATAAGTACAATCGTAGGTATGCTTTACGGTGATGATAAACAAAAACGTGATGCCGGTTTTACCATATTTTATATGGGTATAAATTTAGGTGCTTTCTTTTCACCTTTGGTATGCGGTACTTTAGCTTATTATTTTGGTTTTAAATATGGCTTTATGGCTGCCGGCTTGGGTATCATAATCGGTTATATTACTTATAAACTCGAGGAAAATAAACTTTTGGGCGAACACGGTTTGAAACCTGTTCAGACAGAAGTTATAACATCAAGTACGGAAGAAGAAGATGTTGTCGTTCGTAAAAAACTTACAACAAGAGAAAAAAGAAGAATTTATGCATTGTTTGTATTAATGACATTCTCCATTTTCTTTTGGGTTTGCTTTGAACAAGCAGGCTGCTCGTTTACATTATTTGCTGAAAATTCAACACAAAGACAAGTCGGAGAATTTGTTATTCCGACCGGATATTTTCAATCTTGTAATGCGTTGTTCATCATCTTGCTTGCTCCTGTTATGTCAATGCTTTGGAGTTGGCTTGCTGAAAAAAATCAAGAACCGACTTCTGTTGTTAAATTTGCAACTGCTCTCGGTTTAATTGGTGCATCAACGTTAATAATGGCAGTTGCAGCTCACTTTACGCATGGTGATACGACTCTGGTTTCTCCGCTTTGGTTAGTATTCACTTACCTTACGGCAACACTTGCTGAATTGTGTTTATCACCTGTCGGTTTGTCGCTTGTTACAAAACTTGCACCTGCTCAATTCGCTTCAATTCTTATGGGTGTTTGGCTTTTATCAAGTTTCTTCGGAAACCTTGTAGCAGGTGTGTTCTCAGGATTTTATGAACACATGTCGCATACTTTGTTCTTCTGTATTCTTACAGGAATTGCATTTATCGTGGCTATCATTTTGGTTGCTTTAATTCCTATTTTGAAATTATGGATGGGTAAGTGTTAATAAATCTTGAATAATTTTGTATAAAAAAGGATAATCACTTTGATTACCCTTTTTTATTTTGTGTTCTGATTTTGTTTGCATAAATTTAAAATTAGTCTTTTTCTGCGAGTTTTGCTCTTACTTTACCGTCAATTTCCGCAAGCATTTCCGGATTTGACGTAATAGCATCAATGGCTTTATCTCTGCCTTGTCCGAGCTTTTCTTCACCGTAGCTGAACCATGCTCCGGCTTTATTTACAATGTTGAAATTAACTGCCATATCCAAAATACAACCGACTTTTGAAATACCTTTTCCAAAAATAATGTCAAACTCTGCAATTCTGAACGGTGGTGCAACTTTATTTTTAACAACCTTTACTCTGACGTGGTTGCCGTATTCTTTATCATCTTTTTTGAGTGTTTCCGTTTTTCTGATATCAAGTCTTACGCTTGAATAGTACTTCAATGCGTTACCGCCTGTGGTTGTTTCAGGGCTGCCATACATAACACCGATTTTTTGTCTTAATTGGTTGATAAAAATTACAGTCGTATTTGTTTTGCAAACGATACTTGTCAGCTTTCTTAAAGCTTTTGACATCAAACGTGCTTGTAACCCCATTTGTTTGTCTTCCATCGCTCCTTCAATTTCTTCTTTTGGAACAAGTGCTGCAACTGAGTCAACAACAATAACATCAACTGCTGCTGAACGTACAAGTTCTTCTGTGATTTCAAGTGCTTGTTCGCCTGTGTCAGGCTGAGAAATTAACAATTCGTCAACGTTTACTCCCAAATTTCTTGCATATTCGGGGTCAAGTGCGTGTTCTGCATCTATAAAGGCTGCAATTCCGCCTTTTTTTTGACATTCGGCTACGATGTGTTGTGCAAGCGTTGTTTTACCGCTACTTTCAGGTCCGTAAATTTCTATTACTCTGCCTCTTGGTACTCCGCCAATTCCTAAAGCAACGTCTAATGACAAAGCTCCTGTCGGTATACATTCTGTCGATACAGAAGGTCTGTCACCTAATTTCATAATTGAACCTTTACCAAAATCTTTTTCGATTTTTTCTATTGCAAGACTTAACGCTTTATTTTTATCAGTGACTTTTTCTGTGTCTTTTTCCTTATCCTTCGCAGCCATTTTTTTACCTTTCATAAATTTGTCTTACCAAAATTATAGACAAAAATCCATAAAATTTGAAATTTTTCATAATTCGTTACCAAATAAAATTTGCCTATATGAATATTTATTCCTTTTATCTCAAGATTTAGTATGTTTTGTTTTTACCTGTTGATAACGTTTGTAAACAATAAAAAAGCGGAGCCTTTTGACTCCGCTTAACTTTATTTCAGTTTAAGAACTATGCATTTGCTTTTGCAGTTTCAACAATTACTGAAAAAGCTTCAGGTTGGTTAACTGCCATATCTGCTAACATTTTTCTGTTTACTGTTACGTTTGATTTTTTCAATGCGTTCATAAACTTTGAGTAGCTCATACCATATTGTCTTGTTGCTGCATTAATTCTGACAATCCAAAGTCTTCTCATGTTTCTCTTGAGGTGACGTCTGTCTCTGTATTGGTATTTTAATGCTTTCATTACAGCAGTGTTAGCTACTTTGAATATTCTGCTTCTTGCACCTTGAAAACCTTTTGCGAGCTTCAAGATTTTTTTATGTCTTTTTCTTAATACGTTTCCGCGTTTAACTCTCATTGTCTTCTTCCTTTCTTCTCAATTAACGTGAATACTTCTTGTATGGAAGTTCTTTGGAAATCAATTTGTAATGAGTTCCTGAAATTTCACACATTTTGAAGATTTTTCTTTTTCTTGAACCGTCTTTGTGTTGAAGAAGGTGTCCGATACCTGCTTTTCTTCTGAGAATTTTACCTGAAGCAGTTACTTTGTAACGTTTTGCACCTGAACGGTGAGTTTTTAATTTAGGCATAGTTTTCTCCTTTTCTTTACTGTGTAACCGTTTCGGAAATTGACTCTGCTGTCTTTGTTGACTTTTCGACTTTTTCAATCTTGCGTTCTTATTGACTATCTTCAGAATCTGCTAATTGCTCGACTTTGCCAATCCCAAGTCCCTACCGACTATCTTTAGAACCTGACCGACCGCTCGACTTCGCCAATCCCTGACGGTGATTTTCTGAAACATCTGCGACATGCCACCGCTGATGTTCATATATATTGTATGATAAAAGTTTTTTTTGTCAAAGAAAAATGAAGTTTTTAAACTTTTTAATTGTTTTGTTTTTGCTGTGATTTGTTGAAAAAGTTGTGTGTTTTTTGTAATATTTTTTTGAATTGGTAAGTTGTGCGTGAAGAGGATTTTATGAGTATCTTTTTTAAAATATTAAATACAGGCTATAATTCTATGATTAGGCTTTTTTCAGGTTTTATTCCGACTAAAGAAGGAAGAAAAAGCTTTAGGTCAAAATTTTTAAAGTATAAGAAGAATTATACTTCTTCACCATCTTTTAAAAATAAAGTGCATGGAAAAATTTATTACCCTTACTATTCAAAATCAGCAAAACAAGAAAATGAAGAATACAAAATCTATAATAAAGACGGTCAAGCTATGCGAACGTTTTTCCTTAGAGATGATAATATGTCTAACTGTCCGACATGGTGGCAGTCGAAATATTTTATTTTTGACAGATTTAATTATGGACTTGATGTGCATTTCTATTCGCACATGGCTATGCTTGAACAAATGGGTAATCCGACTAAGAAATTTGGTATGTATATAGAACCGGAGAGCCTTGTGCCGGAAGATTATAAGATTTTTGATAATAACAAAGGCTTGGAAAAAGATTTTGATTTGATTTTTACCCATACAGAAAGGTTTTTGGAAAAGTTTGATAATGCAAGATTTTTCTCTGTATGTGCAAAGGTTTGGCATGTTCTTGAAGATGAGAATGGAAAATTGCCTGAAAATTGGCTCGATTTAAAAACAAAAAATGCCTCGATTGTGTCTTCTGACAAAACAATGTGTGATTTGCACAAATTTCGTTTAGAACTTGCAAGAAAATGTAAACGGGAAAATCTTGCAGATACTTTCGGAACATTTGATGGCGGCGATTTTGTATCCATAGAAAAAAGCTTAATAAATTACAGATATTCTTTTGCTATTGAAAATGAAATCGAAGGATATTGGTTTACTGAAAAAATATTGAATTGTTTTGCAAACATGACAATTCCGATTTATCTTGGTGCAACGCAGATTGATAAGTTTTTTAATCCTGATGGAATTATTAAAATTTCTCCTAAAGACTTGGACAATGTTGAAAAAATACTTAAAAATTGTACGGAAGAAGAATATCTTGCTCGGCTTGCCGCTGTAAAAGAAAATTATTACAAGGCTCTGAAATACAGAAATTCCTATGACTTGCTTTATGAAACATATTTGCAGGGGCAAGTTTAAATTTGTCTTGTTTTAACAAAATTCTGTAAAAATAAACTTAAACAGATAATTTTACAAAACATTTTTATCTATTTACATTATATAATTATTGCTATAGAATTGATGTAACAACTGATGTAAGGAGAGGTGTCCGAGCGGTTTAAGGTGCAGACCTGGAACGTCTGTGTGGGGGATGACTCCACCAAGGGTTCGAATCCCTTCCTCTCCGTTTTTTAATGATTAAATTATTTTGATTTTTTTTCGGTCTATGTTATTTGATAAAATGTAACATAATTTTTTAAACGCAGTTTTTGCAAATTTGTTTAAACTTTTTGCTCAAAGACTTGGTTGAAAAATTTGAACAGGAAACGGCTTAACGGATTTAGAAATATTCGTTTATTTTCTGTTTTGATTTGTAACATTTTTATATTGATTTTATTTTTATTGAACATTTATATTATATAATGGGTTTTATGAAAAAGGAGTATTTTTATTATGGTTTTATATTAATTCTGTTTATATTTATAGGGATTTTTTGTTTTCAAATATTCTTTGACAGGACGTTGATAGAAAATATAGAAATTTATTCTCAAGGTAATTTATGTGATTATTTTGCAGATTTTATTAATCAAGTCAGAATTACATACGATGAAAAAATTTATGCAGGAGAAGAATGGAAACTTGGGGAAAAAGCATTACCGCCTTTCCAATATTTACTGTTAATTCCAATTTCAAAATGTTGTGATTTTAATCAATTTCCCACAATATTTTTTAACGGAGATTCTTTACCGATTGAAACAGGAAAAGTATTATTTGTTTCAAATTATATATTTATGGCTATTTCCGTGATATTTTTCTTATTATTATATGAAAATTTAAAATTTAAAAATAAATTTTGGAAATTCATAACGATATTCACTCTTCTTTTTTCATACCCGTTTTTATTTGAATATCAAAGGGGTAATATAGTTTTATTAGCCGTTTTGCTGTTGCATTTCTTTCTGTTTAATTATCAATCCGAAAACAAAACAAACCGAACCTTTGCGTTATTATCACTTTCTGCGGCAATAGCATTAAAACCGTTGCCTATATTCTTTTTAATACTGTTATTATTTGAAAAAAGATTTAAAGATATATTAATTGTCTTGGGAACAGCTTTAGCCATAACTCTTTTAAGTTTTTTATGTTTAGGCGGACTTGACAATATTCCTTTATACTTAGAGTGTGTAGAAAAACATCAAAATCATTACAAATATGTATCAAATCAATTCACGAATATTTTTGTATTCTTTGCATTAATAAGTTTTTTCTTCAAAGAAAATTGGAAAAAATGCTTTGCTATTGTATTGTTAATTTTAATTTGCGTTCCGAGAGGTTATAATTTTTTGTTTTTATTGCCTGTTATTGTAATGTTTTTAAACAAAGACTCTTTTTCCAAAACAGATATTTTATTCGGAGCAATGTTTATATTACTTATAAGTCCGATTCGTCTTTTCCCGAATGTTATATATTGTTATATTTGTGAAATAATTATGATAATAAGTTTAGTGTTTGAAAAAATTCAGGCAATAATTTTGTCAAAGGTAAAAAATGATAATTAAAGATATTTTAAAAACTTTAAAAGTAAATCACTATATTAAAAATTTAACAGTAATAATTCCGTTGTTGTTTTCAATGAATATATTACATATAGATTTATGGATAAAATGTTTAATTATATTTATCGGATTTTGTTTAATTTCGTCAGCAGTTTATGTTTTAAATGATTTAATCGATATAGAAAATGATAAAAAACACCCGATAAAATGTAATCGTCCGATAGCTTCCGGGAGAATCTCAAAACCGTTTGCAATCGCTATGCTTTTATTACTTTTGATAGCAAGTTTAGCAATCACAAGCAAGTTAAATAATCTATGTATATTAATGATTGTATCTTATTTTGTTTTAAATATTTTTTATTCAATTTGGCTAAAAAAAATTGCCCTAATTGATGTAACATGTATTGCTGTCGGATTTATTTTAAGAATAGTCGGAGGTTGTTTCGCAATAGGAGTTTTACCGTCACCATTAGTAATATTGATGACATTTTTTGTTTCAAATTTTTTCACCTGTACAAAACGCCGTTTAGAATTGCAATTTTCAGAAACCGAAACAAGAAAATCTTTGAAAGAATTTAATATTGCAACCGCAAATCAGTTTATATTAATAAATGCTGTTTTATCCATATCATTTTATATTACCTATGTTTTAGATGCGTCAACCATTCAAAAAGCAGGTTCTGAATATTTATACCTGACTGTAATACCCTTTACACTTATTATTTACAGACTGTTTTTATTGATAAATTCTGCCCAAATAGCCGATGATCCGATAATTTATTTGGAAAAAGATAAAACTGTTAAATGGCTGGCTGCAATATACCTTTTTATACTTTTAATAGTATTGATTGTATTAAAATGATTTGCAGATAAGTTAAAACCCGACAGGTCTGTTTGCTCGATTCAACCCTACACAAATTTATTTTTTACAATAGTAAAAAGTAATAAAAATGCAGGTTTTGCAATACCTAACCTGCAATCTGACGTTATTAATGTTTCGACTAATGTAAATTTTGTCTTGTTTTTTCTGTTAATTTCTTAATATATATTAAATTAATGCGTTTGTTATACATCAATAAATATACTATTGTCAATAATGCTTTATCGGGTATGCACATTTTACGAAAAACATGTAATGATTTTTTATATGAGGATTGTTACAGAGTTAAAAGAGATTTTATATACAAAGGGTTTGACGTTAAAGTTTGTTGCAGAAGAACTTGGCAAGCGGCAAAATAAAAAATACACTCTTGCCAATTTGTCTAACAAATTACGGAATGAAACTGTTACTTATCGGGAAATGAAAATCATTGCTGAAATTATCGGCTGTTCTTTAGAATTAAAATAAAAAATGTATTTTAAATCTGTAGTTTTTGTTTTGAAAAATTTGCCTAAAACCCTTTAATGTTCTATAATTTTTACAAAACGACAAAAGCAATGTATATAAAGAATATCAAACTTTTAAATTTCAGAAATTATGCTAATTTGAGTCTTGATTTTGACTCGGATAAAATTTTGTTAACAGGCAAAAACGCTCAAGGAAAAACAAATTTACTTGAGGCTGTTTGTTTTTTGTCCTCGCTTAAAACCATAAAAGCCAAGCAGGACAAAGAACTTATCAAATGGGGTGAGGATTTTGCTCAAATTAAAGGCGTTTTCTCGAAAAATGATACTGAAATTGTTCTTGAAACAGTTATAAATCCGCCTAAGAAAAAACTTCTTAAAGTCAATGAAATCAAGAAAAACAAAACGTCAGAATACCTTTCGAATATTTATTCTGTCAGTTTTTCAACAAGCGACCTTGCACTTTTGCGAGGAACTCCCGATGACAGGCGGGCTTGGCTTGATGAAGCCGTTGCTTCTCTTTATCCCGCTCATGCTGACAGACTTTCAAAATATAATAAAATTCGAATTCAAAAAAATAATTTTCTTAAATCTCTTGGCGGAAATCTTAACGGTGATACCACTTTGCTCGATGTTTGGAATGAACAATTGACTGTCACGGGAAGTAACATAATTCTTTTGAGAATTAATTTTTTAAAAGAATTACTCAAGCATGCCCGTCAAAAACATTCTCATATTTCGTTAAAGGAAAATTTATCTATCAAATATAATTCTTCTATAATTGGAGATGTTGATGTCGAGGATGTTTCAGAATATACGAGTGCAAAGATTGCAGAACTTTTTCAGCAACAGCTTGAGATAAAAAAACAGGAAGAAATAATAAGGGTTCAATCGATTACCGGTCCTCATCGTGACGATGTGTCGTTTTACATTGATGACGTTGATTCTAAAAAGTTTGCATCTCAAGGACAACAGAGAACGATTGTTTTGGCCTTAAAGCTTGCAGAAACGGAACTTATTAGAGTGAAAACAGGTTATAATGCCATATTGCTGCTTGATGATGTTTTGGCTGAACTTGATGATATCAGGCAAACCTACCTTTTGAGCGGGATTGAAGAAAAACATCAAACAATAATTACGTCTGTTGATACTTTACATTTTGACAAAAGGTACTTGGAAAATGTTAAAATATATAAGATAATACAAAAGGAACGAGGTGCGGATATAATTCCTGCATAATTATAAGGAGAAAAAATGAAAAAGTTTTTATTATTTGTTTTGTTGACGTTTATGACTATTCCGGCAGTTGTAATGGCAGAAGGTGCAATAAGCGGTTCTGAAATTGATCTCGATAGTATTAGATATAACAAAAACAATAATACCTCTGAAATTAGAATGAAAATTTATAACGAAAATTATTCCGCCGGCGGAAATGAAATGTTTTATGCCTTGTATTATATGAAAATGGATTGCTCTCAAAAAACTTATAAACCAATGATGATTGAGGGATATAACAAACGTGACGAACTTATGCTCGTTGATTATGAACCGAGAACTATGCAGCCTATTGCAAATGGAAGCGACCTTGAACAAGCCTATAAATATGCTTGTAAAATCGTCCCTATTCCTCAAGTCGATAAAAAAAGTAAGTAATTTTTTTTTACAAAATATTTAAAAATCCGAGAACTTTGAAATAAAAATTCTCGGACTTTTTATATGCTTTTAAAATAGTAAAAAATATTTGATTAATTTTTATTACTCTTTTTCAAACATGTCTTTGCCTACGTTACATAACGGGCATGTGTAATCGTCAGGCAAATTTTCAAATGCTATGCCATCATTTTCAGCAGGGTCGTATACATAACCGCAAACAGTACAAACGTATTTATCCATTTTTTTTGTCCTTTCTTTGTTATTAATGAATGTTTTTTATAATAATAAAATATTTTTTATGAAAACTCAATATCCATTTGCGTAATTTTATTATTATTATAAATTTTTTGCTATCAATGGTACTAATAAATCCCACGCTGCTTCGTTTGGATGAGTATCTGTTGCACTAAGACAATATTTTTTATCTAAAAGATTTTCGTTTGTTAGTTTTTCTGCATCAAGAGTCTTAAATCCGTTAGCTTCCAATTTGTGCTTTAATGATTCTTTGTAAGTTTTCATATTGTTGTTATGAGTCCAGAAAAAGACAATAATTTCAGGAGAGGATTTATATCTTTTGGCAAGTTCTTCTCTGGATTGTGTAAAATATTTTAAGGCTAAATTAGTCACTTCTTCAACATGATTGGCTTTGAGAATGTAGTTTTTTAGATGTTGTTCTTTTACCCAATTTACTATATAAAGAGATTTTATAAAGTTCTTTTTAGGGTCGTTATAAGAATCTTTCATTAAAACACCGTCTTTTAGTGAATAATGCAGATAAAAGTTTTTTTCCGGAACTCCAAAACGACCGTCAATTAACATTCTTCTGTAATGGTCTTCCATGAGAATATATACAATTTTATTCGGCTTAGGAACTTCGTTATAAAAATCATCAGAAGAAAGTTGCAAAAGCATGTGTTGAAAACAGCAAGCCGTTACTGCTCTGTTATAAACAGTTCTCTTTAACAAATGTGCTAATTTGTAACTTACTGTTTGCTTTTCTGAAAGTTTAAATCCGTAAGCATAACTGCAGCCAAAAATAACTATCGGTTTTTTATTGTTTTTGTATTCAAGTCCGTCAGGAAGTCTGCCTTTCCAATCTTCTTTATTTTCAAAAAAATCTTTGAAAGAATCAAATTTGATAGTAGGGTTGTAAACTATATATGAATATTTTGGCTTGAAATCTTTTGGGTAGGTTTTCAGCACTGAAAAATATACAAAAAAATCAAGGATAAAAAATAGTATGAGGAAAACAAGAAAATTGATAAAAATAATTATTGTATTTTTTCCAAAATTTTTCATAAATATACTGATAAATAAACTTAATACACAATATAATAAAATATATCGGTGTAAAAAGCAACTTGAAATAAATATTTGAAGATATTTATGCTATAATTTTTTCATAAAAATAAAGTGGAGAAAAAAATGTACGGAATAATATTGGCAGGTGGTTCAGGCAGTAGATTATGGCCTATGAGCAGGGAATTGTATCCGAAACAACTTTTGAAATTAGATGGCAGTTTGAGCCTTTTACAAAGCACATTTAAAAGACTTCATAATTTTATAAAATCGGAAGATATAATTTCAATAACCAATATTAAACATGCAAATGATGTAAAATTTCAGTTAAATCAGATAGATAAAAATTCAGTTGTTTTGGCAGAACCAATGGCTAAAAATACGGCACCTGCAATTGCAGCGGCTTTGGAATACTTGAAACAATTAAAAAATCAGGAAGAGGTCGTTTTAATAGTCCCGTCAGACCCCTTGATTAAAGACACAAAAGCTTTTGAAAATACTGTTAAACAAGGACTAATCGCTGCTCAAAACGGCAAAATTGTGACATTCGGAATTGTACCTACTTACCCTGAAACAGGTTATGGTTACATTAAAACAAATGGTGAGGTTTTTGGAATAAATAATGTTGAAAAATTTGTTGAAAAACCGGATTTACAAACGGCTGAAAAATACCTCAAAGACGGTAATTATTTTTGGAATGGCGGTATTTTTATGGCAAAAGTATCGGTATTATTAGATGAATTTAAAAAATATGTTCCTGAAATTTATAACAATCTTTCAAAATTAGATTATAAAGAATCTAAAACTATTAAATATGGTGTTTTTGAGGATATGCCGTCTGTTTCAATAGATTATGCCGTTATGGAAAAATCTGATAAAATAGCACTTTGTAAACTTCAATCTGATTGGTGTGATTTGGGTTCTTGGAAATCATTGTATGAAGTTACGGAAAAAGATGAAAACGGAAACGTTTTTAATGGACATGTTATTGCTGAAGATGTTGAAAATTCGATGATTTACAGTGATAAAAAAGTTGTTGCCGCAATCGGTTTGAAAGACGTAATTATTATAAATACGGAAGATGCAATACTCGCTTGCAATAAAGATGATTCACAATCTGTTAAAAAAATATTTGAAAAATTGAAACGTGAAGATGATAAATCTCACCTTGTTCATAAAACGGTATTCCGTCCTTGGGGTTGGTATACTTGTCTTGCAGAAGGTGATGGCTATTTGACAAAAGTTATTTGCGTTTCTCCAAAACAAAAATTGTCAATTCAATCCCATAATCACCGTTCAGAACACTGGGTAGTTTTAGAAGGTAGAGCAAAAGTTATATTGAATAATGAAGATAATTACCTTGTAGCCGGTCAAAGTATTGATATTCCTTTAAAGGCAATACATTCTCTTCAAAATCCTTATGATACCGATTTGAAAATTATCGAAGTTCAAAAAGGCGACTATATTTCAGAAGACGATATCATTAGATATGAAGATGTTTACGGCAGAGTATAATATTTTCGTCTGAAACTTTTTAATAAGTCTTTTTAATAACCAAAGATACTCAACATATACGTTACTATGTTGAGTTCTTTTTATTGCAAGGGTTTTGCTCATGACGCGTGTTACATTTCTTAATATTTCATTTTAAAAACTAAAGACATGTTTAAAAGTTGTCGATAGAAAAGGTACAAGGAAGATTAAAACAAGGAGATTAAAATGGATATGAACACAAACCTTTTGAACATTGAACTTGAAGCAGGATTGAATACGTTGTTGGATACTTGTTTAGGATATGTTGAAAATGTTTTGGTTTCAGAAGAAATTATGGAAGCAAACAGTCAAATGATGTTGTAATCCGTTTAAATAAATTTTAGTTTTATAGATTTGAAAGAAAAAATGAGGTTGGAGGCCTCATTTTTTTTGGTAAAAAGTAGTATTTCCGGTGAATTTTTGTTATAATTGTGGAAAATCAATCGGAGAAGGTACATGGCTTTTAAATTTGAAAAAACAGATATAGAAGATGTAATTCTTGTGACCCCGCAAGTTTTTGGTGATGATAGAGGTTTTTTTTCAGAAACGTATAAAGAATCTGTTTTTAAGGAAAATGGAATAGTTGATGATTTTAGACAGGATAATCATTCTAAATCCACAAAGGGTGTTTTGAGGGGATTGCATTATCAACTTTATCCTAAAGCACAGGCAAAGCTTGTAAGGTGCGTTAAAGGTAAAATTTTTGATATAGCGGTTGATATCAGAAAAGGTTCAAAAACTTTTGGAAAATGGACCGGAAAGATTTTGAGCGAAGAAAATAAACAAATGCTTTATCTTCCGGAAGGTTTTGCACATGGTTTTGTTGTTTTAAGTGATGAAGCAGAATTTTTATACAAAGTTTCAAACGAGTATTCTCCGGAACACGATAGAGGAATTCGTTGGAATGACCCTGATATAAATGTTGATTGGGGTATAGATTTCGAGCCTGTTTTGAGTGAAAAAGATAAAAAACAGCCGTTTTTAAAGGACGTTACAGATTTATTTTAAGGAATATATGATGAAAAAGATATTGGTTACAGGTGCAAACGGAATGCTCGGGCATGATTTGTGTCCTACTCTTGAAGATGCCGGTTTTGAAACAATAGAAACAGATGTTGACACTTTAGACATAACGGATTTAGAACAGGTAAAAAAAGTGTTAAATGAAAAGAAGCCGGATGCGGTTGTTCATTGTGCCGCTTATACTAATGTGAATAAGGCGGAGGAAGACAAAGCTTCAGCTATGAAAATTAATGCAGAAGGAACTGAAAATATTGCTAAAGTTTGTGCGGAGCTTGATATTCCGATTGTTTATATTTCAACGGACTATGTTTTTGACGGGGAAAAGAAAGAGGCATATCTCCCTTACGATAAGCCAAATCCGATAAATGTCTACGGTTTGAGTAAATTTGAAGGAGAAAAGGCTGTTCAAAAACATTGTAAGAAATTTTACATTACAAGAACGAGCTGGCTTTATGGCTTGCATGGTAAAAACTTTGTGGAAACGATGTTATCGCTTGCAGACAAGCCTGAATTAAAGGTTGTTGATGACCAAATCGGCTGCCCGACATGGACACAAGAGCTTGCAGACGGCATAACGACTTTGTTGTCGGAGGAAGCACCTTACGGTATTTATCATATTTGCGGAACGGGCAAAACCTCTTGGTACGGTTTTGCGAAAGAAATTTTCGAACTTGCGGGATTAAAAGTTAATTTAAAACCCTGTACGAGTGAAGAATTTCCTTCTCCTTGCAAACGTCCGGCACATAGTGTAATGTATAATGACAATATGTGCAGAACATGGAAAGCAGCATTAAAAGATTATATGAAATTGAGAGGTGAATAATGAAGGGTATTATATTAGCAGGCGGAGCGGGTACGAGGTTGTATCCGGCAACAATGACGGTGTCGAAACAATTATTACCGATATACGATAAACCTATGATATATTATCCTTTATCAACACTTTTACTTGCCGGTATAAGAGACATTTTAATCATTTCAACACCTCAAGATTTACCAAATTTTGAAAAGCTTTTAGGAGATGGTTCAGATTTTGGTATAAAATTGAGCTATAAAGAACAGCCTTCTCCTGATGGACTTGCACAGGCTTTTATTTTGGGTGAAGAGTTCATTGGAGATGATTCGGTTGCATTAATTTTAGGTGATAATATTTTTTATGGAGTAGGTTTTTCAGGAACTCTTCAAAAAACGGCCAAAAAGATAGAAGAAAAAGGTGGAGCAACCGTTTTTGGTTATATGGTAAAAGATCCTGAAAGATTTGGAGTCGTTGAGTTTGGAGAAGGAGGAAAAGCAATTTCTCTCGAAGAAAAACCTCAAAATCCAAAGTCAAATTATGCGGTAACAGGTTTATATTTCTACGACAATAATGTTGTTGAATATGCTAAGAATTTAAAGCCATCGGCAAGAGGCGAACTTGAAATTACCGATTTAAATAAGATTTATCTTGAAAAAGATACTCTGTCAGTTGAAAAATTAGGACGAGGGTTTGCATGGCTTGATACAGGAACTCATAAATCTATGTTTCAAGCAAGTCAATATGTTGAAGCAATAGAAGAAAATCAAGGTATTAAAATAGCTTGTCTTGAAGAAGTTGCATATCGTATGAAATTTTTGACGAAGGAAGATTTGATAGCAAAAGCTGACAAGTATCCAAAGAACGATTATTATAAATATTTAAGGACGATTAAATAATTTTTCATATAACTTTAGAGAAACAGCAGTTACAACAGCCGAGATTAATACAATTTCGGCTGTGAACATACTTTGAGAAACTTTAAACCCGCAAATCACCGGTAAGAACCCGATAAGTAAAGCAGATGTTGTTAAGCCAAAAGCAAGACCTTTGTGATTAGGCATCATATTAGCTAAAGCCGTCAGAGTAATGGGCATTGTTAAATTAAACAAAAACATTCCCAATATAGCGAGTTCCGGAATATATCCAAATTTTAAAAGCGGAGCGGAAATAAGTAATCCAATAACGGCAGTATTAGACATTCCGAATTTATCTGCAAAAAGTCCGCCGGCAAATTTTCCGGCTGCTATTGCAAATACGAAAATTAATAAGAGATTAAAATCATCTTTTGCTGCAAAATCAAAACTCAAACCAACAAAGGAGCGTATACAGACAGAAATCAATATAAGAATAAATATTATGGCATAAATCGGTATTGATGCTTTGTTTTCATATATTTTAGGTTTTTCTTGCGGAATTTCCAAAAATATCATCATACTGATACAAATCAGAGGAAAGAACGCAAGCCAAATATTTTCGACATTAGGAATAAGTCCCCAGAAAGAACCCAAAAACAAACCTATAGCACCCGGAGCAACAAATGCTCCCGGAAGTTTTGCACGACCGTTACCTATCTCAAGAGAGATAATACCCCCTCCCGTATGGAATAAAGCATTTCCTATCCCAATTAAGATAATTGTCAACATAGGATTTTTACATATCGAAATTCCTCCGATAAGAAACAGACATCCAAAAATAGCATAATTTACAGCATTTTTTGTTTTATCAGCAATAAATCCAAAAACAGATTGTAAACCAAAAGCTAAAACATTATAAATCACAACGAGTTTCAATAAAAGTACAATATCGACTTTTCCAACTAAAGCATATAAAATCGCAGCACAACAAAAATCGACGACAGCATGACTTGCTCCCAAAACACTTATTATTAAGGCTTTTTGTTTGTTAAATGTCATATTTTGATTTTTCTATTGCCCTATGAAGTATAAATTTATCGTCATACAATTTTTGAAAATCAATATGTTCAATATCGTCTTTATTAATCATTCCTCCTTCTTCAAAGAGTATTTTCAAGGCTTTTTGAGCATTGATAAATTTATATGCAACAATATTAGGATTTTTATAGAAGGTTTGATAATATTCTATTGTAAAAGGTGTGTTTTTGAAAAATGTATTACTTGTTATTTCTTCATTTGGATTAACATCTTTATCGTCAATGAAAACAGAAATTTTAAACACTTTCAACAAAGAATCTTCAGGCAAAAGTGCCGTCTTTCCTCTCAAAGAATAGAAACGATACATTTTTTCAAGACAATATTCCGTAACTTTCGTTTCCTTTGACATAACTCGCCAGAGTTTCATTGTTGTATATACAAAAGGTATTTGAACAATCATAAATGCAGTTAAAATGACAGTAAAACATATCGAAACTATTTTTTGTTCTTTAGGCTCTGTTGTATGTTCTTTCAAACAAGCTCCAAAAAGCATAAAAATAAAAGACATTAAAAGTATTCTTACTAAAACGAGCGATTCTGTAAGAATTGTACCTGTTTTTTCTCCCAATCCTGAAAACAACATAAAGTATACAAAAACCCCGGTCATGCCCGCAAAAACAACAAAGATAGTCCTTTTAATAAAGGTTGATTTATTTAGAGCCAAAAAGTATAAAATAGCGGCAAGTATAAGTACCATAGCTATTTCAAATGAATCTGCCAAAATAAAAGTTTTATAGAAACTTTTTATAACAGCCATAAAATTCATATCGGTTGAAAAATATTTTAAATACCCCGGATAGTATGCGAAAATGGCACTTCCTGCAAGGTAAGGTACGATTAGTGTCATAAATGTTTTTTTATTTTCGTCAAATAATTTTTTTGAATCTTCTCCATTTACGGCAATAAGGTAAATGCCGCATAGGATTAAAATTGTTCCGACAATGATGTTTACAAACATTGAAGAAAGTGCTGTCAAAAATGTTAAAATCCCAATAGTGATGGTATTTTTAGGAAATTCTTTTTTTGCAAAAAATTTTGTGAATAAATAAATGTAAGAAAGTCCTAAAATAAAAGTTAAAAGTTGTCCAAAGTGTTGTGAATATTCAGTTAGCATAACAAAAGAACCATCAAGTTCATAGCTTGGAAGTAAGTTAGGGTTAGCCCAATCGAAATTCATATTAGCAGATGCGTAGCAGAAATAGAAGGCAGAAAATAGCATAACAAGCGGAAATGCTTTTGTTTTTTTACGTCCGATAAACATAAACATTGACATAACAAAACAAAGAACAGAAACATCAAAAGCTCTGACATAAGCTCCTATTGTCATTGAAAATGTGTGCGGATGAATATGCAGCCAAAGTGGAAGATATTTTGTAAAAACTTGTGGCAAAAAAGATGTTATTACAGAATCGAAATTATAAGAACCGCCTTGAAACAGCCACGATACAATGGTTAATGTATCATCACCATAGCAAATATCGTCCGATAGAAAATAAGCAAATCCTGCAAAAATAACCGCAAAAACACAAAAGACAAGTATTTTAACATTTTTATTCATAATTTACCTCTTATCGAGTATATCGTAAAAATGTAGTTTTGTCACTTTGTTATTTTTGCGGTTAGGTTGAATTTATTATTTTCTGCTTATGATAATTTTATCTCCGTCTGCATCAATCAAGGCTGTATCACCTTTTTTAATTTCTCCCGACAGAATAAGTTTTGCAAGCGGATTTTCAATAAGCTGCATAATCGTTCTTTTAAGCGGTCTTGCACCGTATTGAGGATTAAAGCCTTGTCTTGCAACGACTTCTCTTGCATCATCGGTCATTTCCATTGTTATTTCTTGTTCTTTTAAGAGATTTTCAAGATATTTAACTTGGATTTCAGTGATTTTTTGAAGATTTTGCATTGATAATGCTCTGAAGAATACTGTTTCATCAATTCTGTTTAAGAATTCCGGCTTAAATCTTGTTTTCATAATAGCTTCGATTTCTTCCTTCAAATTGTTGTATTCTTGTTCGCTTAACATTGATTTTACAGTGTTTTCGAGAATAATGTCGCTGCCGATGTTACTTGTTAAAATAATCAATGTATTTTTGAAATCGACAGTTTTGCCTTTAGAATCCGTCAAACGACCGTCATCAAAGATTTGAAGCATTATGTTGAAGATTTCGGGGTGAGCCTTTTCGATTTCATCAAACAAAATAACCGAATAAGGTTTACGACGAACAGCTTCCGTAAGTTGACCGCCTTCATCATAGCCTACATATCCCGGAGGAGCTCCGACAAGTCTTGCAACCGTATGTTTTTCTGAATATTCAGACATATCAATTCTTATCAAAGCATCTTCATCATTAAACATGAATTCTGCAAGTGCCTTTGCGAGTTCTGTTTTTCCGACACCGGTTGGGCCGAGGAAAATAAATGTTCCCATCGGTCTGTTTGGATTTTTTAAGCCGGAGCGAGCACGTCTGATTGCATCAGAAACAACTACAACAGCTTCATCTTGACCGACAACACGTTTGTGCAGAAATTCTTCCATATTTAATAATTTCTGAATTTCGCTCTCCATAAGTTTTGATACGGCAACACCCGTCCATTTGCTTACAACTTGTGCAATATCGTCCTCGTCAATTTCTTCTTTCAAAAGCTGATTGTCGTTTGCATCTTTATTTTTAGCTTTCTCAAGTTGTTTTTGAAGCTCAATTAGTTTGCCGTATTTCAATTCGGCTGCCCTTTGTAAATCTGCATCTCTTTCAGCCTTATCAATTTCAATTTTGACTTTTTCGATTTCTTCTTTTATGGCAGCTTCGCCTTTGATAGAACTTTTTTCCAATTCCCATTGGTTTTTAATAATTTCGATATTGGAATTTAATTCTTTTAAAGTTTTGTCAATGCGGTCGATTTTTTCCTTGTTTTCGTCTGAAAGTTCGCTTTGAAGAGCAGTTTTTTCGATTTCAAGCTGCATTTTTTGACGAACCATATTATCAAGTTCTTCCGGCATTGAATCGATTTCTATACGCAGTGATGATGCAGCTTCATCAATAAGGTCAATAGCTTTGTCCGGCAAAAATCTATCAGTAATGTATCTGTCGGAAAGTTTTGCTGCTGCTATCAGAGCTGAATCTTTAATTCTTACTCCATGGTGAACTTCGTATCTTTCTTTTAAACCTCTTAAAATACTGATTGTATCTTCGACAGTCGGTTCTTCAACCATAACGGGTTGAAAACGTCTTTCGAGAGCGGGATCTTTTTCTATGTATTTACGGTATTCATTGACGGTTGTTGCTCCTATACAACGCAGAACACCTCTTGCAAGCATTGGTTTCAATAGGTTCCCTGCATCGGTTGAACCCTCTGCTGCACCTGCTCCGACAACGGTATGCAATTCATCTATGAACATTATTATCTCGCCGTTAGAAGATTCTACTTCTTTTAAAACAGCTTTTAAACGTTCTTCAAATTCACCTCTGAATTTGGCACCTGCAATTAAAGCTCCGATATCCAAAGATACGAGTTTTGTGTGTTTTAAACTTTCCGGAACATCTCCTCTGATAATTCTTTGTGCCAAACCTTCGACAATAGCTGTTTTACCTACACCAGGTTCGCCTATTAAAACAGGGTTGTTTTTCGTTTTTCTGTTCAAAACCTGAATGATACGACGAACTTCTTCATCTCTGCCGATAACAGGATCGAGTTTGCCCATTTTCGCTGCTTTTGTCAAATCTGAAGAATATTTTTCAAGTGCTTTGTATGCATCTTCTGCATTTGCACTATCTGATTTTTGATTTCCTCTAATATCTTTCATAGTCTTTAACACCTTATCTTTTGTAACGTTAAATCTGTTTAGAAAACAAGCTGTATCTGCTTGTTCGGTCATTGATAGCAAAATATGTTCAAGTCCTATAAATGAATCTTTTAGCATATCAGCTTTATCTTTTGCCAAGTCAAACAAAGTTATTGTTGACGGTGCTAAAAATAATTGACCGTTGCCACTGATTGTTTCTACTCTCGGAAGTTTAGCAAGTTCTCCTTGCAACGCTCTTTTAAATTCTTGTGAGTCAAGTTTTAGATTTTTTAGATAATCTTTTGAAACACCATCTTTATCTTCTGTCATTGCATCTAAAATGTGCAAAGGTTCAAGTTGGGTGTTGTGATTTTGATACATTAACTGCTGTGCGGAGTACAAAACCTCTTTTGTATAATCCGTTAATCTGTTAAAATCAATCATAAAAAAACCTCTTTTTGTTATTGCTTATATTTTTATTTTAATAAGTTTTTTTACAAAATCCGTAAAATTTATTTTTTATTAATGATTGATTTTTAATTTGGTATTTCTATTATAATGATTTTATTTTTTTTGCTGTTTTTATTTAAGGCTATATTGCCTCCATGTGCATTAATTATTCTTTTGGCTAAATAAAGTCCGTTATTATAGCCTATTCTTTCGTATTCTTTTTTACTTAGTTCCGATTTATCAAATAATTTTTTATTTATCGGTTCGAAGTTTCCGCTTATTTTGAATATTATTTTATCTTTCTTTTCATAAATATTAAGTGTTATTGTTGAATTTTCTTTGCATCTTTCATTGACTTGATAGAGAATATTCACAATTGCACTTGGAAAAAATGTTTCGTCTATTTTTACATTTTCGATATCATCTGTTTTTATATCAAGTATATTGTTCTTTGAATTCATAAAATTATAACAATTCGAATTTATTTTTTGTACGAAAGTTGTTGTGTTTATGTTTTTTTTCAGGATTGATAAAACATTGTTATCGAGGTGAATTTCTTGCAGGCGATTTTTAAGCATTCTGTATGTTGATTCAGCTGAGTTCAAAATTTCTTGTATTAATATTTTGTTTTCAGGCTTGATTTCCCTTTTCATAACCAATTTTATTGCGAGAGTTTGTGCAATTAGTGGTGTCTTTAGGTCATGTTTTATGAAGTTGAGAAAATTTTCATACATTAATTTGTATTTATTTTCTTCCGTAACATCTTTCATTACCAATAAATAACAATTTTTTTTCTTATACAATATTTTGGAAACACTTGCTTGATAATATATTTCTTTATTATTTGATTTTATTTTTTGTAGTATATTTTTCTGTTCATGTTTGATTTTTAATTTTTTAAACTTAAAATCGTCTATAATATTTTTTCCTTTTTTAAATATCTCTGTATTAGTCATGACGATATTAAAATTTTCGTCCACAACAATAATTTTTTCTTCTATTATTTTTACTATGTTTTCGCAAAGACTATTCATTAATTTTTCTCTTTCTCGGAGGTTGTTTCTTTAATTTTTCCTATAAAAGTTTTTACCCATGTTTAATCTTTTTATTTCTACTTCTTTGTTGATTTATATATATTAATGTTGATATAAAATTTTGTATATTAGTCAGTTGGGTAATATTATGCTTTTTTTGATAATCATTGTTTTTCAATGTTTTTCATTTTGTTTTTTTGTTTAAAATTTTTTAATAATTTGTTCATTTGGGTATGTTAATCTGTCTTATTTTTTTTGTTAAAAGGTTTTATTTATTTTAAAACCTTGTATAATATTTTTATGGAGATTTTATGAAAAAATTATTAGTTTTTTGTTTTATATTTTTAGCTTTTATTCAATGTAATCTTAAATCATACGCAAAAGAGTATAATGAAAGAATTTATAAGGTTATTCCGATTGTTGAAACAAAGACTGATTCTGAAATATTAAGGGCTATTATTCCTCAGAATTTTGATGTGAATTATGATTTTTTATGGCAAAAAGATTATGAAGAACCTTTGTCGTATTCTATTACAGCTAAGTCAAAAGATGACGATGCTTTCTTCTTTTATTCTTGTCCAAAAACTTATGTTGACGATATTTCGGATTTGGAAGCTAATGTTAAAAAGTCCCCAATCGATTCTGTAATGAGAATTTCAAGGAAAAAATATTCTTCTCCGGAAAATTTTATTTTTGAGCTTGTTCATTCTGTAAATCCCAATGCGAGTAGTGTTGAGATAATTTCGTCAAAAAACTTTTCCAAAGAATTAAAAGATTATTTAAGTGATGAAATTATGAGAAAAGCAATTGAAATGCAGGAAGAATTAAAAACAGACAGAAAATCTTCAATGGTAACTGTTTCAAATGCTTTAGCAGAGCCTTATGCAGCTTTGTATTCTTTTAAAATCGGAAATAAAACCTACAAACAAATGTTTATTACAATGTTTATTTCAATGGATATTAATTTTACGCATAAAAACGGGCTTGATAATTATAAAACAGTAACAAAAAAATTATGGACAAATACCGGTCTATATTCATTTAGGACACTTGCTGAAAACTATGACAAATACTATGACGATTTTATGGTTTTTGCGGCAAACTCTTCTCCAAATCAAAAGGCTGCTTATGCTTTAAAAATGACAAAAAGGCAAATGGAAATCGAATTAAGTCCTTCCTATTACGATTACAATACGGGAAGTCGTTTGAGAAATATGCCTTCAGAACTTTTTAGAAGATATTATTCCGGAGGTATGGCTGATTATTCTTCTGAGTATGATTTGCAAAGACCGATTATTTCAAATGCTTCATGGTTAATTAATACAATAGAGCCTCAAAGTGTCTTCTCTTACAGAAACATATCAAGTGTATACAAACAAAAGTTTTATGTTCCCGGTAAGTATAAATATTTTTACTATAATCCAATCAAGCATATTATTACGATAAATAAAAATAATCAAAAGCCTCAATCAGGCGGTATGTCTTTAAAAAGAGAAAAATGATAATTAAAAAGCGGATTTTGCCTTTGCAAAATCCGCTTATATTTTAATAGAAGTTCTTTTATATTGCTTTAACTAATTCGTATAAGAATTTCTTGAAGCTGTCTTTAATTCTGTCAGCAGTTTCGATAACTTCTGTATGAGAAAGAGGTTGATCGATTACGCCGCAAGCGAAGTTTGTCAAACAGCTGATACCTAAAACGTTAATTCCGCACCAATTAGCAACGATAGCTTCAGGAACAGTTGACATACCAACTGCATCTGCTCCCAAATTACGTACCATTCTGATTTCCGCAGGTGTTTCGTATGTCGGGCCTGTCATAGCACAGTAAACACCTTCTTGGACATCGATATTCAAACTTTTTGCAACTTCTTTTGCTTTTTCACGAAGAACTTTTGTATAAACATCGCTTTGGTCAGGGAATCTGGGGCCTAAGTCGTTGTCATTAGCTCCGATTAACGGATTTGTTCCCATTAAATTAATATGATCTGCAATCAACATTAAATCTCCGGGGTTAAATTCTTTATGAACCAGACCTGCTGCATTTGTTACGATTAAATTTTCTACGCCCAACTTCTTCATAACTTTAATCGGATATGTTACAGTCTGCATTGAATGACCTTCATAAAAATGATAACGACCTTGCATCATTACTACCGGTTTGCCTGCAACTTCCGCAAATACCAATAAACCTTTGTGACCTGCAACATGAGAAGGTTGAAATCCCGGGATTTCTCCATAAGGAACTCTTATTCCGTCATATTCATCTGCAAAATCTCCAAGCCCAGAACCTAAAATAATTCCTGTGACAGGCTTAAAATTGTTTGTTTTTCCGTTAATAAACTCAATTGCTGATTTCATTTCACACTCCTGTTCTTAGTTGACTGAATTGAAAAATATTATAGCACAAACACCGACTATCCAACAATAATATGCAAAACATTTCATTGAATATTTATTTAAAAACTTCATGAAATATTTTACACAAATATAGCCCGATAACCCTGATACCAAAAATCCAACGACTATCGCACCCCAGTTAAATGCTTGTATTTCGTGTACTTCAAGTTTTAATATCGGGTAAAAAATTGACGAACCCAATATTATTAATATAGACAATAAAAATGAAAATCTCGCTGCCGCTATTCTGTTTAAACCGATAAATAACCCCGTTGCGATTGTTGTTCCTGAACGTGAAAGACCCGGGCATGCTGCAATACCTTGTGCCAAGCCGATTATTATTGCCTGCTTCAATGTTATTTTTGTACACTTTTCATCATTTTGTGTTTTCTTTGAAATTTGTTCCGATATGAACAAAATAAAACCTGTGATTATTAAAAATATTCCGACTATTGCAGGTGATGCAACCATTGTTTCACAAAATTCATTGAGCGGATATGCTATTATGACTGTGAAAAATGTCCCAATTACAAGAAAAATCGGCATTTTAGCTTCCAATGAAGAAAAATCTTTCGTTTTGCAAGCCTGTATAAATGCCTTTGTCATTTCGATTAAATCTTTTCTGAAATAAAAAACAACAGCTGCAAGTGTTCCCAAGTGTAAAATTATATCGGTAAAAATTTCTTCTCCTGATGCACTTAGAAAGTCTGCTCCGCTTATCATTTTGTATAAACTTGATGTTATAACAAGGTGTCCTGAACTTGATACCGGTAAAAATTCCGTCAAACCTTGTATTAAGCCTAAAATTATTGTTTGAAGATATGTCATTTATTTTCTCCGTAATAAATTGCACACGAAGTCGGAGTTTCCCAGACGGCAGCCGAGTACATACAGTCAAATGTTTTTGCCATTTCATCAAATATAAATTTAGATATCATTTCACTGCTCGGGCTTTCGCCTTTGAAATATTCCAATTCGTTTAAGTCTTTATGATCTATTAAATCTAACACCCTGTTCAATTCTTTTTTTAAAACTTTGAAATCTACCAAAATATTAGATTTATTCAAAATTGTACCACGAACAGACACAACTACTTTCCAGTTGTGTCCGTGTTGGTTTTCACATTTGCCCTCATAATTTAATAGGTGATGTGCTGCCGAGAATATACTTTCAGCCTGTATTTCGAACATTATGAAATTTTTTCCAATTGTTCTACCAAAACTGAATATTTTTCGGCAAAATCTTTGCCTCTTGAAAGAATTGCTTGCTTCAAAATGGCAGGTAAGTTAATTGCCGTACCATTTTTTAGGTTCTCTTCATATACTTTTTCGTAATCCGTAGGAATTCTAAGTGACCAGTTTGCATCACCTGATGTTCCCGGAACATTGTATGTTTCTTTTAATCCAAAGTAATCTGTGAAGAATAATTGAATATTTTCTGATTTACAAGCAAATATTTCAACAAGTTTGTTGAAAAGCATAAAATCAGCATCTTTAGAGAGTTTGACAGCTATTTGTTCTTGCTCTTCTTCTGTTGCATCAGGGTATAAATCGTGGGCAAGATTTTCTCCATGTAAATAACCTTCGTGAGTATTTACAATGTTTTCTGCCCAAACGGAAATCGGTTGATTATCGTGTGTTCCAACCATAACCCAACTTTTTGGCTTGATATTTTTGCAACGATATGCATGATCGGGATCATCAGGTACTACAAATTGCGTTAAACACATTCCTTGCAATCCGTATTGTTTCATAACCTGTTCAACCGGATAAGTTACAGTTCCCAAATCTTCACAAACGATAGCATCTTTATTCAAACCGACTTCTTCTGCTGCTCCGATTACGATTTTTTCAATCAATCTGCCGTACAACTTAATTTGTTCCGGTGTAAGACTTTTAATTCTTTTTTCTGAATCAGCCGTATATTCTTCGTCCAAATCATCCAAGGTTGCGATTGCGAATTTCTTTAAAAATTCATGTTCCGGTGAAGAATACAATCTTCCTGCACCTTCTTCAATTTTTGGTTTTTTACCTGCTTTGTAAACCCAAGGATCAATAAGTCCCACGAGATGGTCAATTCTGACTCCGCCAGGGTTTTCGACAAACATTTTCCTGAAAAGTGCTTTCATAAGTTTGCCTGCTTCGCCAAGTGAACCGTCTTCGTTGTACATTTTTTCAGGATTAATTACGGGGAAGCCCCATGCCTGACCGTCTGCTGAGAATAAATCCGGTGGACAGCCGAGCATCCAGCCATCAAGGAATAATGATTGATATGCCCAAACATCTCTGTCAGAAAATGCAACTTGTCTGTCTGCTATCATTCTGATATCTTTCGAAAGTGCATAGTCCTTGATTTTAATGTTTTGAATTGATGCAAGTAATTGTTTGAATGCGTAGAATTCCATTTCGTCTGCATATTTTGCTTTAATTTCACTTATTCTCTTGTCAAATTTTGCTTTTTCATCGGCATCTTTCGGGTTGAAAAGGTGCTTGTCATCTTCATTTTCCCAAATCGGCCAATAGTCGTTTCCGTTTTCTATGCTTAAAGCTTCGTATAATGAATCTTTTTCAAGCCACATAGTATTTTCTTTTTTGAACTTTTCTAAGGCTTCTACAAGTTTAAACGGATTTTTCTTTTTGAAGTTTTCATAAGCTTCTTTTAATGCTTCTTCCTGTTTCGCATAAATGTATGAATAAGCCGTTCTGTTATTGTCTTTTTGCGGATTGTTGTCGCAAATTTTTTGATAAGTTTCTTTTGATAAAATATTGTAAAATTCGTCTGTTGTAAGTTGTTCTAAATCAATAAACAAAGGATTGTTCGAGAAAATTGTACCTGTATATGGCGAAGAATCACAAGATTTTGTTTTGCCGGCAGGACCTAATTGAACAACGTTGAATACACCGCTTAAATAGTCGATTAGTTTTTTAGCCGTATTTGAAACAGCATTACCAAATCCTGTATTTTTGCCGGCTTCTGACGGAAAACTGCCTGCGTGTGCTATAAATGCAAGATTTTTTTTGCCAAGTGCATTCAATGCTTCTTTTATAATTCTTTTTTGTTGTTGTTCCATTTTCTATTCCTTTATTTATTATGAACATTAAAATTCTAACATATTTTGTAAAAAAACTCATATTTTTTACAAAAATGTTTTCTGTTCTTAATAACAAAAAAAATACCCCTTGCGGGGTAGTCAAATGGGAGTATTTGTTTTCTTTTTTTAGTTATTAATAGTTTTCGGCTTTTACAAAAAAGAAGGATTGGGGGTGATTGCAAACCGGGCAGACTTCAGGAGCTTTTGTGCCTCTGTGAATATGTCCGCAATTTGCACATTCCCAAACTTCTTCTACTCCCTTTTGAAAAACTTGTGCATTGACAATATTTTCATAAAGTCGTCTGTATCTTTCTTCGTGTGCTTTTTCGATTTCCGCAACTGCTTCAAATAAAAAGGCTATTTTGTCAAAACCTTCTTCTTTAGCTTCTTTTGCAAATTTTGCATACATGTCCGTCCATTCGTAATTCTCGCCTTCTGCGGCTGCTTTTAAATTGTCCAAAGTTTCTCCGACACTTCCGCCGTTTAAAAGTTTGAACCATAATTTTGCGTGTTCCTTTTCATTATTTGCAGTTTCTTCAAATATTTTTGATATTTGAACATATCCGTCTTTCTTTGCTTGACTTGCAAAGTACGTATATTTATTTCTTGCTTGCGATTCTCCTGCAAATGCTTCTTGTAAATTTTTTTCTGTTTTTGTTCCTTTTAATTCCATTACTCGTTCTCCTTCTGTTCGCTTTTGCAATTCTGACAAATCCCCGAAACCATTACTGTGAATTTTTTCACTTCAAATCCCGAATGGCTCACATTGTCTTTTACCGTTTGGGTTATTTCAACGGGTAAATCGTAGATTTTACCGCAGTTTTCGCATTGAAAATGATAATGCGGCTTTATCGTCGAATCAAATCTTTCGTTCTTTTCAAATGTTTTAAATTTTAATATTTCTCCTGTTTCCGCAAGACTGTTTAAATTTCTGTAAACCGTTGCTATACTAACGTTTTCACCTTTTTCTTTTAACATCATGTATAGCTGTTCGGCACTCGGATGAACCTTGTTCTGCTTTAACATTTCTAATATTATTTCTCTTTGCCTTGAATATTTCATTTTTTCCTTTTTTGTTTAAAATGATAATAAAAATGATAATCATTATTATTATTTCTGAAAATGCAAATATAGTCAAGAGATTGGATTTTACAAATTTACATTTCTTAATTTTTAGAGGGAGATTTTGGTAGAAATTTTTATGAAAGTTGATTTTAGAACAGCGTTATTTTATGTTGAGTTTATGGAAAAGAATTTAACGTCCGGAAATGTATTAAAGAATATTGTATATTTTTCTCTGCCGTATGTTGTTTCATATTTTTTGCAAACTTTGTACGGGTTGGCTGACTTGTATATAATCGGGCAGTTTGACGGTGTTGCGGAGATTACGGCTGTTTCTATCGGAAGTCAAATTATGCACATGTTGACTGTTATGATAGTCGGACTTTCAATGGGGTCAACTGTTGTAATTGCTCGCGCGATTGGTGCAAAGCAGAATGAAAAAGCTGCCAAAACGATAGCTAATACTATATTTTTGTTTATGGGTGTTGCTGTTGCTTTGACAGGGATTTTGCTTGTGTGTGTTAAATCGATAGTTTCTGTTATGGCGACTCCGACCGAGGCGGTTGCCGGAACAGTGGCTTATTTGACGGTTTGTTTTATCGGAATTCCCTTCATTACTGCATATAATGTTCTAAGCTCTATTTTTAGAGGACTTGGAGATTCTAAAAGCCCGATGCATTTCATAACGGTTGCTTGTATTACTAATATAATTTTAGATTATTTGTTTATTGGTTATTTTAATATGGGAACAGTCGGTGCAGCTTTAGGCACGACATTTTCTCAGGCAATAAGTGTTATTTTTGCTTTGATTGTTATTTTAAAGAAAAAAATCGGAATTAAAATTGAAAAAGGTGATTTCAAAATGCAGCCTGAAATTTGCAAGCAGGTTTTGAGAATAGGGGTTCCGATTTCTTTGCAAGACGGATTTATACAAATAGCATTTATTGTTATTACTATTATTGCGAATATGCGTGGCTTGAATGATGCGGCGGCAGTTGGTATTGTTGAAAAAATAATCGGATTTGTATTTTTAGTTCCATCATCAATGTTGAGTACGGTTTCTGCAATATCGGCTCAATGTATCGGTGCACAAAAGCATAAAAGAGCCTCAATTACGCTATTTTACGGAACAGCAATTTGTGTAATTTACGGACTTATTATGGTTGGAATTGTGGAATTATTTTCCGAGCCGATTGTCGGATTGTTTATGAAAGAAAAATCTCAAGAAGTGTTGATTTTAGGTGGTCAGTATCTTCGTGGATATATTTGGGACTGTATTTTTGCAGGAGTGCATTTTTGTTTCAGCGGATATTTTTGTGCTTACGGAAAATCGGAAATATCGTTTATACACAACTTTTTGTCCATTGTCTGCGTAAGAGTTCCCGGTTCATATTTTGGATCAAAATGCTTTGCTACGACATTGTTCCCGATGGGACTTGCGGCACCTTTGGGTTCTTTACTTTCCGTTGTGATTTGTATTTTTGCATATATTTGGCTTAAAAAACGAATAGTTGCAAAAACAAATAGCTTAAAATAATGATTTTTTCTTTTTATGTTAATTTTTCGCTTGTTCGATTATTTTTTATGAATATTTTATTGAAAAATTTATTGTAAAATTGAAAGCTATTTTATTTAAAAATAAAAAAAGACTTTCCGGTTGATAAATCGAAAAGTCTTTTTCTGCAAATGTTTTACATGTTATTTAACATATCAACTCTGCGTTGGTGACGACCGCCTTCAAAGTCAGTTTTAAGCCAGATACGACAAATGTCTTCTGCCAAAAGTACTCCGACAATTCTTTCTCCAAGACATAAAATATTTGCATCGTTGTGCATTCTTGAATAACGAGCCGATGTAGTATCTGTACAAACAACTGCTCTTGCACCTTTTACTTTGTTTGCGGCAATAGAAACACCTATTCCG
This sequence comes from Candidatus Gastranaerophilaceae bacterium, assembly GCA_051875105.1. GTDB lineage: Bacteria > Cyanobacteriota > Vampirovibrionia > Gastranaerophilales > Gastranaerophilaceae > RUG841. The sequence continues at coordinate 26,402 of JBJEGN010000044.1, read as the reverse complement.
GAACCGCAGCATATAATTCCCCTGTCGACTTTTCCCGCAACAACTGCATCTGCAACTTTTTTTGCGTGAATAGGATAGTCTGTTGATTCTGCTGTATATGTTCCGAAATCTTCAACTTCATATTCGTCTTTCAAAATTTCGATTAATTTGTTCTTCAAATTTATTCCGCCATGATCACAGCCAAATCCGATTTTGAGCTTTTTTGTCATATTCTTGCCCCTTCCTGTTTTCTAAAATTCTATTACATTTTAACATTTTGATATTGTCATGAAATCCTGCTTAACAAAAGTTCATACAAATGAATGAAAAAAGGCAATTTTTTTGCAAAAATGAACTTTATAGAAATATAAATAAAAAACTATGTAAATGAGCATAGTTCCTCGCGAAGCGGCGGGCAACCTCTTGTGTAAAGGTGAAAAAATATAGGTGAAAAATATCACCTTATAACAAAAAGTGTAAAGTAAAGTGTGTGAATTAAGGACCGTTTAAACGGTCTTTTTTATTTTTAGGTGTTTAAATAATTGTAAAAATATTGTAATATAGTTGTATGTATTTTAACTTTTTAAATTCGGAAATGAATGATTTTATGTCGTCAATTACCGGTGTCGGCAGTTTTATGCTGTCCAGAGTTCCGGATTTTGAAAGTTTAAGAGCAAAATTTCCTATTCCGTTAACTGAAAGAGAAGATGAGATTTTATCGCACGATTTTGAAACATTTCAAAAATTGATGTCTTTTTTGAGTGGTGGGAATAATTCATTTATTTTGCATGGTTTTATGGGTTGTGGAAAATCGACTCTTACAAATCTTATTCCAAAAGTTATTGATAGTTCAGTACTTGTTTTTAGGGTAAATTGTTTTGAATCGACCAATTTAGATGATGTTCTTTTATCTATTCATACAGACTTTGTTAGATATAGAACAGAACGTCATATATTTTTGCCAAAAGTTGAATCTTCTGTTTTTGCAGATAGAATAAATGCTTATATAAAAAGCGGTACAAATCCGATGTTATTCGTTTTTGATTCCGTTGAATCTGAAAAATATCCGCTTCACGCTGATATAATGAACTTTATCAACCATATTTCTCAAATAAATAAAATTAAAGTTGTTATTACTTCAAGAAATATTTCTGACAAATCTTTGCCTTCCGGTAGGGAGTCTAATTTTGCAATAATTAAACTCTACGGAAAAGAAGAATTTATAAAACTTTTGAATAAAAACGGACTCGAAGCAAATGATGAAACTTATGAAAATGCTTTTATTGCTTCAAAAGGTCATTATTTGTACATATCTCTTTTGATAAATGTTGCCAAACTTTTAAATTTATCTGTAAGTAGTGTTTATAATGATTATTCCAAAAAGAAAATGATAATTTTTGATTTTCTTATCTCGAAAGTTTTGTCATTAATTCCTGAAAGATTTTTTAAGACATTGTGGTTTTTATCTTTGATAAGAACCGGTGTTAGTGAAAATTTTCTTATTACACAAAATTTGTCAACAAAAGATGAATTGGCTTATCTTGAAGAAAGAATGCTACTTTGCAGAGAGGGTAATAATATTTATCTGAAAGATTATGTGAAAAATACTGTCTTGACGACTTTAAACGCTCAAACAACACATGATATTCATAATTATCTTCACGAATTGTACGAATCGCAACTTCCTAAAAAGCCTGCGGAGAGAGATTTGACAATTTCAAGAAGCACAATGAGAAGAGAATCTGCTTATCACAAAAATGCAGCTGAAAATGTTACGATTCCGTCGGCTCCTGCTCAAACTCAAGCAAAAGGTGTTGATTACAACTATTTAAGTTATTCAAAAAGTATTCAAAACGATTGGAATTTTTCAGAATCAAATATTGCTCCCAAAAGAACGATTAAGCCGGCTCCAAGAGGGATGGAAACTCGTATTCGCAATAATATGAGAGCTAAAAAATTTGAGCTTACAAATGAAGAATTACGTTTATTAAATAAATTGAATTTAAAAGTTCCTAATGCAGAGTCGATTAGAGCTGACAGAGAAGAGATGCAGTTTAACAATAATCGTAACGATATTCAGCAATATATGCGTCCTGCTCTTTCTCAAATTCAAAGACGAAATAATCACCAAATTCCAAATGAAATTCCTGAAAAGCCTGTGGAAACACTTGCTGATGTTTTGAACGAAGCAAGTCTTGCAGAACAAGATTTTAATTTTGAAAAAGCTCTTTCAATATATAATAAGGCTTACAATATGACGGAATCTGCTGATTATGCGGAAGCCAAGCCTATTATTGTTATGCAGACTGCTTATTGCCACAGAAAAATGCAGAATCCGGACGAGGCTTTGAAATATTTTGAAATTGCCTATAAACTTTATTCTCAAACAAATTTGCAAAAAGCAAATACAGCTTTATTTAATATGGCTGAAATTTATTCTGAAATCTACAATCATCAACAAGCTAAAAAGATGTATGAGTTGATTTTGGCAAATAATGATACTTCTGATTTGCCTTTCCGAGTCAGAGTTTTATTGAATTTGGCTGAAATCGAAACTAACAATTCAAACATAGAAACAGCAAATTCTTATTACACAGAGGCTCTGAAAATTGCAACTGAAATTGATGATAAAAAGTTGATATGTGAAAGTTCTTTCAAATTTGGATTAATGTTTGATGATGCCGGCAGCGTAGAAAAAGCATTTAAAATGTACGTAAAATGTGTTCAAACCTCAAATGATTATTCTGTAAATTCATTTATTTCTTCGGCTTATGCAAATATTGCGGGAATTTACGAGGAACAAAATTTGACGGATAAGGCGGCGAAATATTATGAAGAAGCTATAAAAACCGATGAAGCTTATAATAACTGGGATGGTTTGTATTTTGCATATTCAAAACTTGCTTCGATTTATCAGTCAAAATCGTTGACTATAGCGTCAGATTACTCTTTGAAAGCATTAAATGCCGCAAAAGAATTGAAGGACAATGTTTTGATTGCTTCAACATATATTCAGCTCGGTGATTATTATTATCAGTCCGGAATTAATGAAGATGCTTTGAAATCTTATCTTTTAGCTAAAGCTCTTATGCTGAAGCAGCCCAATCCCGACAATATCAGAAAAATTGATGTCAGAATTAATGATATGCGAAACAAACTCGGTAATGAATTATATGCAAAAATTACTTCGGAAATACAAAACGGCTTATGAAAACAGAACAATTTATAAAACTTTTTGAGGAATACAATGCTCATACAAATTTAATGAGCAAAAATGATGTGCAAAAGTTAAAAGAAAAACATATTCCGGATAGTTTAGCAATAAAAAATTTTTTTGATAAATATGGTTTACCTGAAAAATTAGCAGATATCGGAACCGGAGGCGGTTTTCCATCTATACCGATTGCTTTGAATTTTCCTCAAATTGAAGTTTGGGCAATTGATTCTATTGCAAAAAAAATTAAGTTTATCGAATTGCTCAAAAATGAGCTTTCTCTAAAAAATCTTTTTCCAATTTGTACACGAATAGAAGATTTTGAAAAAAAAGAATTTTTTGATGTCGTTACATCAAGGGCCTTAGCTGATTTAAGAATTATTGCAGAATATTCTGCCCCATTTGTTAAAAAAAACGGATATTTTGTTGCCTACAAGTCAAAAGGGGCAAATGATGAACTTTTGCAAGCTGAAAAAGCTCTTAAAATTTTAGGTTTGCATTTTGTTGAAAAAATAGATTATAATTTGGCAGAAGATACCGAGAGATGTCTATTGGTCTTTAAGAAAATTAAAAATACTCCTAAAATTTATCCGAGGAAAAATAATCTCGCACGCAAAAATCCGTTGTAAATTTTAATTTTTGAAGAAAGAAAAAGCTGTTGATAATGCGATGACAGCATTAATTTACTCATCGGCTAAGTCTAAATCTTTTTGAGAATTAAATTTATACTCTTTTGATTGTTCTTGCAGCCAAGTTTTATATGCGGAAATTGAGCTGTATTTCTTTGAATTTTCAATAAATTTTATTCGGTTTGCGTTATTGGTATAACTTTCTATTTGAGATTTATAAATTTTTTCTGCTTCTTTTTTCGTTTGTTCGGCTTCTTGAAATTTTCCCGTTGCTCTTTGCAAATCAGCTTTTAAAAACAAATATTTATTGCCTTTACAACCGTCTTCAAAAGTTGTTAAAGCTTTTTCATATTCATTGTTCATTATGTATATATTACGCAAGGCATAACTTTGTTTTTTGTTTAGGAGTTTACTCAGTTCCAATACTTTATTGTAATCTCCTTTGATAGAATATAAAATGGTTAACATACCTGATTCTGCCGGATATTTAAGATATTGTTTTTGCAAAGATTTTTCCAAGTATTCTATTGCTTTGTTACCGTCTTTTTTGAGATTGTAAATGTCTGACAAAAACAAATATGCCAATCTTTTTTCATACGGATTAATCGATAGAGATATGGCTTTGTGTAATAATTCGGGCTTTTCTAAAGAATATCCGAGATAAACATATCTCGCAGGAATAAATAAATACATTCCGATTACAGAAATAAAAAGGATTATCCAGCTTGTGAGATTAAACGGCTTTTTTCGCAGTATATGGACTGTAATCAAAACAATAAACGTAATAAATGATATTAAAATAACCAAGGCAGTCAGTAATATGTAATATAACGAATCCAATATGTTACCCTTTTCTAATAATAAACTTATTATAGTTGTTTTTTAGGCGGGAGGTCAATATTGGTTTTTATCTGTTGTATTAAAAAGGTTAAAACTGTTTGGAAAATCGAATTTTTTCGTTATGCAGTAAAAACGAATAAACTTTTTCAAAATTTTTTCACAAAAAAAGACCTCGCTGTATCAACGAGGTCTTTGATTTTAGATTTTGTTGTTTTTTTATTTTTTTACACCGTCAAGCATTTCTTTTATACCATCAACTGATGAAAGAACGCCTGTTGCTTCATAAGGCATGTAAATAACTTTGTTGTTTTGACCTGATACCATATCTTTCAAGGTGTCTAAATATCTGACGGCAATCAAATATTTATCGGGTTGTCCATGTCCTTCAATAGCTTCTACAATAAGTTGGATTGCTTTCTTTTCTGCTTGAGCTTCAAGAATTCTTGCATTTGCAAGACCTGATGCACGAAGTACGGCTGCTTGTTTATCACCTTCTGCCTTATTGATTGCTGCTTCTTTTTCACCTTCTGCTTCAAGAATTGCTGCTTTTTTCAAACCTTCAGCTTCAAGAATTGCCGCACGTCTGTCTCTTTCTGCTTTCATTTGTTTTTCCATTGATGCTTGAATATCTGCCGGAGGAATTACGTCTTGAAGTTCAACACGGTTGACTTTTACGCCCCATTTATTTGATGCTTCATCAAGAATGTTGCGGAGTTTGTGATTAATCGTATCTCTTGATACCAAAACTTCGTCCAAATCAAGTTCGCCGATAATGTTTCTTAAAGTCGTTTGTGTAAGTTTTTCAATAGCTTCGGGAAGATTTTGAATTTCATATACGGCACTTTTCGGATTTACAATTTGAAAATAAATTAATGCGTTAATTCCGATTGATACGTTATCCTTTGTGATTACGTTTTGACGAGGAAAATCATATACCGATTCTCTAAGGTCAATTCTGTCTCTTGAAGAATAAAATGTATAACTGCGTCCGTCAGGCAATGTTTGCGTTTGTTTCCAGTTTATAGAACGTGGCATGTCTATCAACGGAATAATAAATTGAAATCCCGATTCAAGTACACGGTCGAATTTACCGAGTCTTTCAATAATCATAACTTCTGCTTGTTGAACAATTTTGATTGATTTTACGCAAAAAATAATCACGAAAATCGCTAAAAATACTAAAAAGATAAATCCGCCCATTTATTTCTCCTCTAATTCTTCTACTGTAAAAATTATACTGTCGTTTGATAAAATTTTAACTTCTTTTCCAACGGAAATTGTGCCTTTTTCCGTCACAGCCTGCCATTCTTCACCGTAAATTGTCACTCTGCCGTCTGTTTGAGTAACTTCTTTTACAACTTTTGCAAGCTTTCCGATATATTTATCTTCCATGCCCGTATTATGTTTTTTGCCTGTCATTTTTTTGAGCAAAAGTGGTCTGACAAGTCCGATTGAAGCTATTGCAACAACTAAAAATACGAAAGTTATCACCGTCAAAGAATAGCCCAAATATGCGAACAAAGCCGAAACAAGGCTTGCAAATGCAAGGTTGATAAAAAATAACACAGGGGTAAACATTTCCAAAACCAAGAACACAACCGTCAAAATTAACAAAATATGCCAAAAATCCATTCTAATCTCCTTATGAAGATTATATCAAGATTTTTGAAAAGGTGCAAGATTACAAAAAACAAAAGCCATATTTGTAAAAATATGACTTTTGTAAAAATAAAACTTTGTTACTATGTATCAGCAAGAAGACGTTTTTGTTTTTGTTTTGCTTGTTCTTCCTGTTCAGCTGTTTGGGGTTGAGCTTCTTCTGCATTTGCAATGCTGAAAATTCCGTTTAACGATAATTCTTTACCATTTTGAGTCAACGTATTTACGACACTTTCTCCTGATAAGCCTTTTGATGTTGCTTTTGCAAGGATTTTGTCTAAACCTCCCATTCCACCAATGTTCATTTATTTCTCCTTCCTTTATTGTACCCCTATTTATATATACAAGTTTTTTTTTATAGATTATTTCAGAGAATTTGAAAAACGTTACATTCCTTAACGTGTTTTTTCTTTTTTTAGAGTTACTCTTTTGTCGGGTTTTATCGGCTGAAAATTTATGATAATATTTTTTTATGAAAAAAACAGCTAAATTTTTATTATTAATAATTCTGATAACAATAATTTTTACCTCTTGTTTTTCGAGGGACAGAAAAATCTCGGAAATTCAAGAAAATTCAGCTCAATCAATCCACAAAAAACTTTCAAAATATGATGAGCCGATAAATATTTCTCTAAACGGACGTGAATATCTGCAATCACAGCTTCCTGTCGGAAAATTCGGAGGAGAATTTATAACTTCAACCATTGGAGAAGGTCCAAAAACCTTTAATCCTTGGGCATCTAAAGACAATACGTCTTCCGAAATCGGTGCTTTAATGTTTGATTCGCTGCTTTCAACCGACGTAAATACGGGTGAAGTTTGTCCAAAAATGGCGAAATCTTTCACTGTTTCTCCCGACAAAAAACACTATACCATAACCTTGCGAAAAGGCTTGAAATGGTCTGACGGCAAGGAAATTACAGCTGATGACGTTGTTTTCACTTGGAATGATATTATTCTTGCAGGTTACGGAAACACAAGTGTTCGGGATTCTGTCACCATCGACGGACAGCTTCCGAAAGTCAGAAAAATTGACCGCTATACTGTTGAATTTACTACGGTCAAGCCATTTGCTCCGTTTTTGCGTTTTCTTTCAGAAAGTGTTGCACCAAAACATGTTATTTCTCCTGTTTTGAAGAAAGGAAAAAAATATTTTGATTCTTTCTGGAGTACAAATACGAACCCAAAAGATTTTGTAACATCAGGACCTTTCAGACTTGTTGAATACGTTCCTGCCCAAAGAGTCGTTTTAAAACGATATGACAATTATTTTATGATTAACAAAGATGAACAAAAATTGCCCTACTTAGACAAATATATTATTCAAATTGTGGGTGATTTGAATAACGAACTTTTGAAATTTGAATCGGGTGAACTTGATACGATTAGTGTTCGTGGTTCTGATGCCGCAAGGTTCAAAAAGAACGAAACAAAAGGTAATTATACCCTGTTCAACCTCGGCCCCAACACCGGAACAATGTTTTTTGCTATTAATTTGAATAACAGAAATGACGAAAACGGTAAGCCTTTCGTTGACCCGATTAAGCAAAAATGGTTCAGAGATAAAAACTTTCGAAAAGCAATAGATTACGCTATAGACAGAGAGTCGCAGGTTGCAAATATCCTTAACGGTGCGGGAGAACCGCTTTTTACCTCGGAAGCTCTTGGCTCGATTTTCTTAAACGAAAATGTCGCAAAAGGTCACCCTCGTGACCTCGACAAGGCTCAGCAATTTCTCTCTCAATCAGGTTTCTATAAAAATACTAATGGGATTCTCTGCGATAAAGACGGGCATGAAGTGTCTTTTGACCTTTTGACAAATGCCGGTAACACAGAAAGGGAGTCTGTCGGTGTTATGATAAAAGCCGATTTGGCTGAACTCGGTATGAAAGTTAATTTTAAGCCGATTGAATTTAATTCTTTAATTGGAAAACTTTCCGGTACTTTTGATTGGGATACAATGATTATGGGCTTCACAGGCAGTACGCTTGAGCCTCATGGCGGAAAAAACGTTTGGTATTCAAACGGGCCTTTGCATATCTTTAATCAACGTGATGAAAAGGATTTTGGCAAGGATTTATTGGAGTTTGAAAAACAATCTGATATCTTAATCGAACAAGGTGCATCGGAGCTTGAACATTCTAAACGAAAGGTTTATTACGATAAATTTCAAGAAATTATTGCGGATGAATGCCCGATGATTTACCTCTATTCGCCATTGAGATTGGTTGCTATGAGAAATCGTGTCGGAAACATTGTGCCGACTCTTTTAGGCGGTGTTGTTCATAACCCTGCAGAAATATACATCAAATAACTATTCTTCGATGATATTTTCCTCGACGTAGCCTTCAACAATGGATTTTAACGTGCAAATTTCTCCATATAAAGAAGTTGTTATTCCTCTTTTTGCACCTTCTTTTTGGGTAAAATCAATTAAATCATATAATTTTAATGTCATGTTTTCTTTTGAACGTGGTAAATCTTTTTGTCTGCGGGCTAATTCCGTGTTTTTTTCTATCCAGTTAAAATCAAGATTTAAAATTACCGACCTTATTCCCATGCTTTGACACATATCGAGAAATTCCGTAATATTCTCGTTTTCGTCATTTATTGTCGGGTTTAAAATGTATTTTACACGCAAAGCGTTTTTCTTCTTCGCCTGTGCCATTGAATATTTTCTTAAAGTTTCTCGAACTGTATAAAATTTATCAACCTGTTTGATTTTTTTGTAAATTTCTCTGTTGCCCGAGTCAATCGATATAACGATTTTGCATTTGTCGTGATTAAGTAATTTCGCTATCATCGGGGAAAACTTTATCCCGTTTGTATGAATTACGACGTTTTTATATCCTTTTTCAAAAATTAACTCCAAAATATCGTCAAAGCGTTCATATAACGTCGGTTCTCCGCCTGCAAAATCGAAAATCGTTTCGGGAATGAAAAAATCATTCTCCATCATGTATTTCACAACAGAATATACATCGTATTTTTTTGTGTTGTGCAAAATGTCTTCATCTCTCACACTTGGGCAGTAAATGCAGGAAGAATTGCACTCCGACCACGGTGTCAGCAAAATGAAGTTTATAAAATTATCATCTGACCACTCTTTTTTTATCAAATGGATACATTCTCGGCAAGGTTCAGGAACATTTCCCTCTCTGAAAAGTTTTCTGTATTCCCATTTTCTTCTGAAAAAATCTTCTTTCGTGAGTCCGTTTCCGTCAAAATAATCATAAATTAAAGGTCTGCCGCCAAAATTGTGATTGTGGTTGCTGCAATGTCTGACAGTGTTTTTTAAATCTAAAACAACCTCATGCTCTATGCAATTACAACTGACAAATTCCGACATGTTTTCCTCTGATAAATAACCTTTAAATCATACTCGAAAATCACCTGATTTTCAATCATTTAACGGTATTTGTTCCATTAAAGCATTGTATATTTTGAGCATTTTTTCAGCTTGCTTTTTTTTGTTTAGTTTTTTATAAGTGAATGCAAGATTGTAATAAAAATCCGGTTCCGAAAGTCCGAATGAAATTGCCCTCATAAATGCACTTTTGGCTTTGGGATAATCCTCCAGCCCTAAATAAGCATTTCCTATATTGTACCAAGCATAGGCAAATTCTTTATTCTGCTTTAGGCAGAGTTTGTAATTGTAAATTGCAGAATTATACTTTTTATCACGCAAATACAAGTTTCCCAAATTATAATACGGTTTGTAATTCTTTGGGTCTGTGGTTATTGCTTTTTGAAGTAAATAAATTGCATCTAAAGTTCTGTCATAATCTTGAGTAATGTTTGCGGCAAGCAGCCATAGTTCACAATCTCTCTCCTTTTCAGGAATTTTGGAAATAAGTTCGTACGCCTCTTTTATTTTGTTTGTGTTGTACAAAACTATTGCTTCTTTTTTCATCTCGGAATAATCTTCACCACAAAATGCAGGCTTCACCCCAACGATAAATAAAAATATTATTAATAAAAATTTCAAGAATTTCATATACACTATTATATGCGTTTTATCCTTTTTTTTGTTGATTTTATTAAAAAGTATGTAAACTTTTGTAAAATTTCGAGTTATAATATTCCATGAAAAATCAATAAATATGCCGGAAAAGACTTTATATAAGTATCGGAGAACACAATGATAACCTTAGATGTCAATTTAGCATACTTAATAAAAAACTATAAAGTTAATACGAAACGTATTAACGAAGCCGGTTTGACGACTATTGACGAGTTTATGGAAGCAGAAGCCGCTCAAGGTAATAAAAGTGCTGTTTCCTTTGAAAATGAAGTGTTCAACGATCCTCAATCTATTTTGGAACTTTTCCAATTAACAAGTCCGAAAAACAGATTTTTAATCCTCAAAAACCTTAATACTAACGAATTACAGTATTTAATGCAATTTTTGGGAGATAAAGAATTATACAATTCTTTGAAATTCTTATCTCAAGAAAAATTAATGAAAATGGTAAGCAAGTTACCGAAAGAAAAACTTGCAACCATTGTGTTTAACAGCTTTTCAGTGAAAAATTTCCTTAAAGTTACTCAAGAAAAGGAAATGAATAAATTTTTTGAATCTCCGAAACTCGAAAAAAATGACATCTTAAAAGCCGTAGAAGGAATGGAACCTGAAAAACTTCAAAGTATGATGGAGCTTTTGACAGGGCAGGTTTGCCAACATTGTGATGCTAAAGAAGTTCAAGAAAAAATGGCAGCTTTGGACGATAAAAAGTTCATGAGAACTTTGCAGGCATTCAATCCTGAAACAAAAGCAGCTTTAATTACAAACATGACAAAAGAAAATCCGGATTATTTGCTTGAGTTCTCTAATGAAGCTTTGATGAAACCTTTGACTCAGCTTCAAAAACCTGATTTTATCAAGACATTAGCTGTTCTTGACCCGAAAGATCATTTAGAATTATTGTCAGAACTTCCTGACGATATTATGCCTCTTGTTGTTACGCAAATTGACCCTGAAGTTTTTGCAAAACTTTTGGCAACTAACTTTAAAGATATTTTGAAAGAAATATCTCTTTAGTTTGAAATAATTTTGTTTTATATTTGTTTATCCGGAGAAAAATCTTTTGGTGTATAGAATTTTTTATGTTCAATCAGCCAATTTTTTATCGATGTTAAATCCCAATCATCGGTTATTATGTCAGTCTTTATAAAAGAACAAAAATATATTTTGTCATCTTGGGGGTTATAAGTTAAATTTCCGTTGACTTCTGATTGTTCTTTCAAATAAATCAAGGTGTTTATTTTTTTATGCTTTTTGTCACTTTGTAAAAATAATGAACGTATAGTTGTATTGAAATCGCTGTCATAGTTTGACAAGCTTGGAGATATTTCTGTTAATTTATCAACAACAACGACAGTTTTTTGATTATCGAAAAATTTTTGCATTGGAATATAGTATTTGTAATAGTAATCGTAATTACCTTTTATTTGCCATGCAAAATTTAGTATGCCAATTATTAGAGCTGTTTTAAAAAGAATTTTTATTGTTGAAAATTTTAATTTAAAGGTATTAAAATATTCCGAAGAAATAATTCCTACAAAAATAACAGGCAGAGTAAAAAGCATAATTGAATAATTTGTATATTCTAATTTTAATTGCGTAAATCCTGTTTTGAAATATAAAAATAAAATAAAAAATACTGTCAAAATAGAAATGAGTATGGTTTTTAATTTTTTGCTTTTTCCTCTTAAGAAAATCAAACTTGCCATAAGTATTGTTCCGAAAATTATAATTAAATCATTTGAGTGGAAAAAAATATTAAGCATATCTTTTATATGAAGAACCCAGAGATTGCTTGAACGCTGAAGAGAGTATATATTTGTTGTATAAAAAATAGTTTTTAGAACTATATATATTGCAATTATGAGTGATGATAAACCGGTGAATAATTTTGTATACTTGTTTGGAGCATTTTTTCTGAAGAAAAGAATTGAAAAAATAAAGATAATTATCCCCAATGGTGTAAAAAGTTCAAACGATTCAAAACAAAAATAAATAGTCAATAAAAGTATAATTTTGTCTTGAAACAGAATCTTTTTTCGCATTAAAAAATACTGAAGTAAAATAAACCAAATGGGGAAGGCTATAAATATTTCTCTGATTGCCCAAATGCTTCCGGGAAGATAAATAAAACTGTATGTGAACAAAGCCCAAATAGCAATATCGTATCTTTTAGTTCTCCTTGCTATGTAGAAATTTAATCCTGTTAGAATGCTGCTTACCAATAAATATGAAGTGTAGAACAAATTAACTTTTGCAAGTGGTGTTAAATAGTTTCCGAATATTGCAATTATATTGTACGGTACGACAGCGATAAAACAGGAGAAAAATCTTGCTGTGAAATTCTTTAACATCATGAACCCTTTAAAAGGGTACCAAGGCTGGCTAAATATGTAAGGACAATCCGCAAACAATCCCTTGTTTGCTAAAAAACAAGATGATATGTATATTACAAAAGCGGTGACAAAAAAAATAATTAATATTCTGTTTCTATAAAACAGCTTTTTGCGGGGGGGGGGGGGGTTATAAGATTTTGTTATGTTTTTTGATTTTGACATGTTTGTATATAATAAATTGTTTTTATTTGATGAGATTGTTGTTTCCAAAATTGTAAGAATATTATAATACGGGTTGATTTCCGTTGCAAAACGTTTGTAAAAATGTTAAAATTATGATAGAAATGAATTGTTGTGTAACAGTTATGCAAAGGCTTTTATGAAAAAACAGAATGCTTTTACTTTAATGGAAGTTTTAATAACTTTGATATTGTCAGGATTAATTTTGACATTGTGTGTAAGCAGTGTTATTAAAGCAACCAATAATCATGAGAAAAAAATAGGATATCATAAAGCTGTTAATTCTTTAAATAATGCCTTGCAGGAATATTTTGACAGGGTTACGACTGATTACGAACAAATTTGTAACGGTAAAAGAATCGGACTAACGGAAACATGTCTTGATGCATACGGGAATCCGTTGGCAAGTCAAATTACAAAAGTTGGTTCGACTTATAAAGATTCTGTTTTAATCGGTCAAGATCCTATGAATAGCACTACAGCTATAATGAATAACATATTTAAGCCCTTTTTATCATTAGAAGAAATTAATCCTCCTACAGGAAAAGCTGCGATGGCCGGTTGCCCATCCGGTGCAAAATATTTTTTGACTTCTGATGGTATGCGATATTGTTTTGCATACTCAAAGTCAAGCGCAAGTTATGATATTTACGGAGATTATACTTATGGGGTTGTTTTTGTTGACATAAACGGTGAAAACATTCCGAATAAACTTTCAACAAATCCCGGAGTGGCAGGTGACACATTCCCCATTATTATAATGAAAGACCGTTTTATTCCTGGTCATCCTACTGATTATGAAGCATCAAGAATTGCTCAGGCAATATATTTTGCGAAAGATGAAAAAAACTAATTTATTTAACTTTATTCATCTTGATAAGTTCTTTTTTTATTGCGGTTAAGTCATAATCTTCTGTTTCTGTTGAAAAATTTATTTTAATTGGCATAAAACAAACAAAATCCATTTCTGTATCGTAATATACGTCTGAACTTGGTTCTAAAATTATTGTTGTTATCTTTTTATCCGGATTCGCAGATTGTGCAATAATGGATTTTGCCCACATTGTACAATCATAATCAAAACGAGTAAAATTTGAGAAAATTTCTTCAGGTTTTTTTTGAATGATACCTTTATTGTTATTTAAAAAAGTTTTAAAGAATATAAAATAATCGTTATAAAAATCAATGTTTTCTTTCGTTTGATATACAAAATGACATATTCCTACTATTAGACTTATAATGAAAAGGGTTATAAATTGCTTTGCTTTTAGTATTTTAAAATTGAAATATTCTTCACATAAAACAAAAAAGAAGATTAATGGTAATACAAATAATAAATACGAGTAAAAAATACTTTCAATTATAGAAGGAATTTCTATATTGTGAAGTCTTAGAATTAATAGAAAGAAAGAAAAAATAGAAAGATTTACTTTGTATCTTTTTGAAATGTTTTCGTTAAACCAGATGAAAATTAAAACTAAACCGAACAAAGATATACAAAAATTAGATGAAAAAACGTTTTTTGTGGCTACAAGAATATGAGATAACCATTGATTAGAACTTTCAGAAAGATTGTAGTTTCTTGTTGCTATTAAAAGAGTTTTTATTATTATATACAAAGAGGCAATTAACGAAATAATTCCAATATAGAGTTTTTTTATATAGTTTTTATTTTTTTTAATGGCAAATAAAATAGAAAAAACAAAAAGAAGTGCTCCTAAAGAAACAAAAAGTTCAAAAGATTCAAAGCAAAATAATAAACAAAATATTAATACTATTTTTGCAAATATATTTAACCTTTCTTTACAAACAAAAAATTGTAACAGTATAAACCAAATAGGAAAGGCTATAAATATTTCTCTAATAGACCAAATATTTCCCGGTAAATAAAAAAAAGAGTATACAAACAGTGTGTAAAATGCGATATCGTATCTTTTGGTAAATTTGGCAACGTAAAAATTGAGAGCTGTTAAAACTCCGCTCATAATTAAATATGAAATGTAAAATAAATTGAGTTTCTCTAATAGATTAAATGAGTTAACAAATTGCAGAAAAATATTATAAGGAACAGTAGCTAATATAAAAGAAAAAACTCTTGCTGTAACATCGTGAAAATAAAAGTATGAATTACTCGAAAAATATCCACAAAAATAACACGCAGGAATATCTGAAAAAACTCCTCTGTTTGTAAAAAAACAAGATAATATGTATATTACGAAAGCAGTGACGAAAGAAATAACTAATATTACATTTTTATAAAATAGTTTTTGATTAGTATGAGAAGTTATTGTATCTTTTTGTTCAGACATACGCTTATAATAAACCTTTTGTTTCTTGTTGAGAAAAATTTATTTGTCTTATAGAAACTAATTAAAAATTTGATAAAATATCTCTCAAATTGTTTTTTATAGCTGCTTCAACAAAGACAATATTATGTTATATCAAGTTACTTTGTCAATATGCTAAACTAAACCGTTTCCAAAGGCAAAGACAATTCCTGCTGAAATTACCATCAATTGTAATATTGTGTAATACAACAAAGCTTTATAGGTTGTGTAATGTCCAATTATAAAAGGAGAAAATCCGCAAAATACTAAAATAGGTTTAGCGGGAATTGAGGCGAAAAACATTCCTGTTATGCAGAAAATCGAATATGCAATCATTAAAACAGCACCAATTGCAACACTTTTTTCTCTGATAAAACGGTTTTTGTGATTGTAAAAATAAATGTTTCCCGTTAAAAGTGATAAGAATAATAAACTGCTTAATATTATAAATGCCGTTGTCATAATGCTTTCACCTCGCAATATGCAGAATGTGCATTTAAGAAATCTAATGACTTTTGGAAAACATATTCTTTTTCATTATCGTATAAAACCATGTGATAACTGTTATCAAGAATAATTAGCTCTTTGTCGTTAGATGAAATGTTTTCAAAAACTTCTTTTGCACTTCTTGTCGATGTCAAATCATCTTCTTCTGCATGAATAATGATAATAGGAGATGTTATACTTTCTAAATCAAATCGTACTTCGGCAGAAAGTTGCAAAAGTTCATGGAATGCACACATTGGGTAGTTATCCATTCCTGCTTCTGATTTTGTAAGAATTTTTTTTATAGAAGCTCTTGTTCTTTCATTTTTCACTCCGTAAGGTTCACATTCAGGATAAGTGTAGTAATATCTGAAAATTGTGTGAAGTGCAATTGGCATAAAAACAGAATACCAAGGTAAACGCCATCCATCAAGATAAAGTGTTGTCGAAAGAGAAATAATTCCCTTTATTTTATCTCTGTATTTTTCTCCGAGATAAAGTGAAATTACAGCACCTAAGCAAAGTCCGCCTAAAAAGACTTCTTTATATTTTTTATAAAGTTCTTCAAAATGTCGACTTGCACAATCAATCCATTCCGTATATTTTACGGTATAAATATCTGCTTGTAAATCACCATGCCCCGGTAAACAAATTCCAAAAACATCAAAGCCATTCTCATACAAGTACTTTCCGAATTTTTTCATTTCAAACGGACTGCCTGTCAAACCATGAAACAGCAAGATAGCCTTGTCGGATTTTTCATTGTGTATAAACTCAAATCCGCTTGACAACTATTCACACCTCGTTAAAAGGATATCAAGCAATTCAATTGCCATGTCGATTTCTTCTTTTTTAATGTATAAATTGGGTACGAAAGTAATCGTGTTCTTGTAAAATCCTCCGTTATGCAAGATTAAACCGCATTTTTTACCGTTGTACGTTAAATCACCTTTTAAGCCTTCTGCGAGGACTTTTGAACATAATTCTTTATTGGGTGAAATTCCGTCTTCTTGAACAAGTTCTGCTCTCAAGGCAAGTCCCAAACCGCTTACATCACCTATACATTTGTGTTTTGCTTGTAAACGCTTTAAACCTTCAAGGAAGTATGCACCTTTTTCCGGAATGGTTATGTCAAAGTTTTCTTCTTCAATTAATTTCATAACTTCGTATCCTGCTCTTGTTCCGATTGGGTTTGAGCAGAATGTAGAATGTGCACTTCCCGGAGGGAATTGTTCCGGATTGATGTACTTTTCTTTCGCCCAAAATCCTGAAAGTGGGTTCATACCGTTTGTGAGTGATTTTGCAAATGTTATGACATCAGGAACAATGTCAAAATTTTCTATTGCCCAAAGTCTTCCGGTTCTGTAAAATCCCATCTGAATTTCATCATCGACAAACATAATTCCATATTTATCAAGAACTTTTTTTAGTTCTTTAAAATATCCTTTTGGCGGAGCAACGTATCCGCCTGTACCTAAAACAGGTTCCGCTATGAAAGCTTTAAATTCCGTTTCACCTGTCGAAGGATCGATTATGCCTTTGTATTCACTGTCAAATTGTTTTTCAAATTGCTTTACACAATAGAAATCACAACTGTCACATTTTTTATCGTAAGGACATCTGAAACAATATGGGAACGGAACAAAATTTGCTCTGTCGGCGAAGTGTCCGTAATTTTCACGATATTTAAAGTTTGAAGATATAGCGGTTGTTGCTATGGTTTTTCCATGATAACCACCTTGGAATGCGAAAAATCCGTTGCGTTTTGTGTTTTTTCTGACCAATTTAATTGCATCTTCAACTGCTTGAGCACCGCCTACGTTGAAATTTATTCTGCCTTCTTCATTAAACCTTTTTTCACAAGCAAGACAAAGTTTTTCAGAAAGAAGAACTTTGTATTTATGAACGTATTTTGGAGTGATTTGCGGGAGTGTGTTCATTTGGTCAATGACAGCATCTATTATTCTTTGGTTTTTATAGCCAAAATTTGCTGCTGAAAAATACATTTGCAAGTCAAGATACGGTGTGTCCCCGCTGTCGTACATGTATGAGCCTTCGCAAGCCTTAAAAATTTTGGGGACTTTTGCATAATGTGCTGTGTCCGCAAAAGAACAATATTTCTTGTCTTTTTCTAATAATTCTATATCTTCATTAACTTCTGTTTGATGTGACATAATCTATCACCTTTCTGAAATTATTGTATTCTATAAATGGGATTTTTTCTTTTTTACAATATAACATTAATCTTTTTTTTGCAAATAAAACATCAGCCTTGTCGGCTACGCAATAGTCGGAAACCCCATCTCCCACGTAAATAATTTTGTTGTATTCATCCTTGAATTTTTCAACAAATTTGCATTTACAAGTACCTGATTTGTTTTTGCAATTATCTATTTTGTGTGGAAATTCGATTTGAAATTTGTTATTAATAAATTCTGCTTTGTTTGAAAAAATAGGTATATCTTTGATTTCATTTATTTGAAAAATTCTGTCAATAAAAAATTTCAGACCATCACTTACAACGGCAATATCAATGTTTTTTTCTCTGCAAATTTTGCAAAATTCTTTGAAATAATCATCAACTTCAACTGAATTAAAATATTCTTCAAGTTTTTTTTCTGTCATGTCTTTAATCATTTCAAATTGTGCAGTCATAGCAATACAAGTGCTTATTTTGCCATTTACCCATTCTTCTTCGACTTCAAGCCACTTTTTATCTGCAAATTTTTCTAAAAATTTATTGATACTGTCTTCTTTTGTGATTGTGCCGTCAAAATCGCAGACGACTATAGCTGATTTTTTCATAAAAATCATTTTACTACAAACTAAATGTCAGTCCAAATAAATTAACTTTTTTAATTAAGTTAGTTTACGATTTTCTTTCGCCTTCGCCATCGTCAATAACTCTTATATCTTGCGGAACGGTTAATTTATATCCTTTTTCTTTTACTCCTGCAAGTAAACAGTCATTTGCTGTCTTACCCAAGTGTGAAAATTCGCTTTCAGCATCTTTAACATCTTGCAAAATAGTTTTATCAAAGAGTTTTTGGGTTACAGCCGTTTTGTAATTTTGTGATAAATTAATCGGTTCCCATTCACCGTTTGAATTCATAATTTTGATATGTTTTGCTGTTTCGTTTACATCGGTTATGCCATCATTTTGAAGTCTTATGATTGCTCCTCTGTCGAATTGAAGTCCTGACCAGCCCATAAGTACGTTTCTTGTTTTGTTTTCGTTATTTTCTTTTACGTTTTGATAAACCATATTTGTCAAGGTTTGTCCTGTGAAATTGCCGACCCTGATTTTAGCTTCTTTCTCTATAAGTCCGCTCATCAAATCCATAAGCTGCATATTTGTTACCGGATTTTCCTTGTCAATTTGCAATTCTGAACGGAATGCAGATGTGTTCATCATAAATAATTGTGTATCCGGTTCCGTTGTTCTGATATCTGTTATAATCGTATCTGTAACAAGCTTTGCAAGAGGATTGTCGGCATATCTGATGTTGTCAACTTTTAATCTGTCACTACCTGCTGGGTCTGTGATTTCAACAAGTCCTTTTGTATCTTCTGCAAAGGTTTCATCAAATGCTGCTTTGAATTTTGCATCTTGTTCCTGCAATTGTACGTATAGTGCTTTTGAGTCAAATGTATACTTTCCGTCATCATCAAAGTGGACATTTACTGCTTCCATTTTCTTAGCATTCTCTGAAAGTGAGCAAACGTATGTCTTTTTGCCTGTTGTTGCACTTGTGAACTCTGATGCTTCGTCTTTGTGGTCATGTCCATTTAAAACCAAGTCCAAATCGCAGTGGTTACAAAGCATTTGAACAACTCTTTGACCTGCGTGGTTCAAAAGCATTACAGGCGAATCGGGATTTTCTTCTTTGAATTTCGCAATTTGCTCGTTAAATTGTTTGTATGTTTCTTGTAAGTCGTTTTCTTCAAGTTTTACTTCTTTTTTACGATTTCTGTCAAGAATATCAAGGTCGTTGATTAAACCGTTGCAATAGTAATCCATATTTGGACAAATCATGCCTAAAACAAGCATTTTGTGTACTTTGTTGGGGTCTTTGTCGTCCGGAACTTCAAGAATGGTTGATTCTGTGAATTTTTTTCTTGCCTCCGGTTCTAAAGATGTGATTGACTTTGATTCATCCATATTAACATTTGTCATAACTGTTGTCATATCACACTTTTTGACTTTGTCAAAAAGGAAGGAATCTCCGCCTTCAAGGCAGTGATTTCCGGGTGTGTATAATGAACTTAAATTACCCAATCCGCTTTTCATTCTTGTGATTAGATCACCCAAGAATTTTCCCTGCATATCTCCGATTGTTTCTTTAAATGACAGATAGCCTTTTCTTGTCGGGTTCATAAACCAATCGCCAACAACTGCTAATACATTCAAATTGCTTTTATTTTTTCCGTCCGGATGAATTTCTTCTTTATGTTTTTCATAAGTGTCACAAATAGCGGCTGTTTTGTCTATTTGACCATGAGTATCGCTCAATGCGGCTATGTTGATATTTGCCTTTCCGAAGTTGATTTGCTTATTAAACGGCATTTTTGAAATATCTGTCATAATAAAAATTCCTTATAAGTACTCGTTCGTTTATAAAACACACAATGAAAAATTTTTGCTTATTTTTTTCTATATTCTAACACATTTTTATCTAAATTTTAACATTTTGTTAAAATAATTAAATTTTTTTGTTTTTTTTATGTTATTATTCTTGCACTATGGATAGAATTGCACAATTTTTTAATTTTAAAGAACTGAATACCGATTTAAAAACAGAATTAATGGCAGGTGTTACTACATTTGCGACATTGGCTTACATTATGGTTGTAAATCCAAACATTCTGTCAGCTGCGGGAATGCCTTTTGGAGCTACGATGGCGGCTACAATTTATATGGCTTTTATAGGCTGTATGTTAATGGGATTGTATGCAAACAGACCTTTTGCGGTTGCTCCTTTGTTAGCGGAAAATGCTTTTCTTGTTTCAACTGTGGTTTTGCAATTTGGTTATAGTTGGCAGCAGGCTTTTGGGGCGGTTGCAATAAGTGCAATTACTTTGTTTTTGCTTACGATTCTTAATATTCGAGCATGGCTTGTAAATTCTCTTCCTGCTTGTATAAAATTTGCATTTACGGCCGGTTTAGGACTTTATTTGGCTTTCATCGGTTTATGTGGAGCTAAGATTGTTTTGGTTTCTCAAAATTCGTCTTTATCTATTGGCAATTTAACTGATATAAATGTATTACTTACTATTATCGGTGTTTTGATAATTGCTGTTTTGATGTCAAAAGGTGTTAAAGTTGCTATGTTAGCAGGACTTGTCATTGTTACTGTTTTATCGATTTTATTAGGGCAAACTTCACTTCCTCAATCAATATTTTCAACACCGCCAAGTTTAGAGCCGGTTTTGTTTAAAGCTGATATGGCAGGTGTTTTAAATGTTCAATCAATCCCTGTTATTTTTGTTGTTTTTGTATTGATGTTTGTTGATACAATGGGTACGATGATTGGTGTTTCTGCAAAGGCCGGATTTTTAGATAAAAACGGAAATCTTCCTGATATCAAAAGAGCTATGATTTGTGATTCTTCTGCAACGGTTATTTCATCTTCAATGAGTGCAATAACTTCCGGTGTTTACGTTGAATCAACGACCGGAGTCATGGCAGGTGGACGCTCAGGATTAACGGCAGTTGTTGTCGGGATTCTTTTCTTGTCGGGGTTATTTTTGTCGCCGGTTTTTTCAATCATTCCTTCTTCAGCTTGTAATGCCGTTTTAATTGTTATTGGTATGTTAATGCTTGCTGTTATAAAAGAAGTTAATTTTGATGATTTAACTGATGGAATTCCTGCTGCGGTTATAATTTTTCTTATGGCTTTTTCCGGAAATATAGGAGTTGCTGTTGCGGCCGGATTTGTTCTTTATCCGATTTTGAAATTGGTGACAGGTAAAAAAGATGCTTTGAATGTTCCTGTTTGGATTTTATTCGTTGCATCCTTGATTTTTTTGGGATTATATAATTTTTAAGTTGCTATTTAACTCTGAAATCGTAGCGAGCAAGGCATTTATCGGGTCTTCGAAGTTCAAATACCTGCATAAAAAACAATCCTGAATTGTTTGGTACGAAGTAGCTCGTATAATATTTTTTAGTATTATCGATAGCTATATCTTGGGCATATTCCATTGAATAACCGTATGTTGGGACAGTATCGCTTTTTTTAATGATTTGAATTTTTATAGTATCGTCTTTAAACCCGTCAGGTTTTATAACGGCATAGTAAACTCTTTGACCTTGTTGAAAATTTTGCTCAAAGTATTTTGCGTTTTGAGCTGTTAGTGGAGTTGATTTCATTAGAATAAACGGCTTTTTGCCACAACCTGTTAAAAACAGAGTGCAGCAAAATAGCAAAATCGTGAAAAATGTCTTTTTATTCATTATTTTTTAAGTTGTTTTTTTGTAATGTCGTTGATTTTTGCCTTGATTGAATTTTTTATTCCGGTATCTTCTGTTAAATTCATGAATTTTTCATAATTTTGAACAGCTTCTGTCCACTTTTGTGTTTTTTCATACTCAAGACCGAGAGCGTAGTATGCATAAGCGTAATTTTCATCAAGCTGAACTACTTTGTTGAAGGCTTTTATTGCTTCATCCGGTTTATTTAAGTCAACATAGCATAAACCTGCATTAAAGTTTGCATCTGTATTTTTATCATTTATTGTGATTACTTTGTTATAAAGTTCAAGTGCTTTTTCATTTTCAGCTAACTGTTTATAGCAGTTTCCTGTTTTTATAATCAAAGCTTCGTTGTTTGTATCGTGTGTTAAAGCCTTTTCAAATTCGATTTTCGCATTTTTGTAATCTTTATTGTTATAATACTGTTCTCCGAGCGAAATTAATGTTGTTGCTCTGTCTTTTTGTGAAACGCTTTCATCTGTTGAAATGTTTTCTGCAATTTTGTGAGCATCTTCGGTTTTTTTGTATTTAATCAAAGCTTTAGCATAATCTGCTGTAATCGTTTTGTTGTCAGGGTCTATAGATATTGCTTTTTCGTAATATTCGATGGTTTTTGATGCTGAACCAAGGTTTTCATAAGCTTTTGCAAGCAGTACGTATGGTTCAACTTCAAGATTATTCGTTGAAATTGCACTTTCAAAACTGTCTGCGGCTTTTCTGTAATTCTTTTCTGCTGCATATTGTTTTCCTTGTGAAATATACGCATTATAAATATATTCTTTGAGTTTGTTGTCCGGTTGTTCGGCATTTAGCTCTGTATAAAGACTGATTGCGTCTTTGAATTTGCTTTGTGCGTGAAGAACGAGAGCTTTATTGTATCTTAAATCTCGGTCTTTGGGATTTACGGTGAGCAATTCGTTATAATATTTTTCAGCTGTTGCGTAATCTTTTTCATAATGATAGCATTTTGCAAGTTCAAATTTTATAGGATAATTCTTTTCATCCTTTTCTAAACCTTTTTTGAAAGTTTCAATTGCTGTTGTGTAGTTTTTATCTTTTTCGTATAAAACACCGAGATTAAAGTAGACTCTAATATTGTCAGGATTTACTTCCAAATATTTTTTGTATTCTTCAATAGCTTTCGTCGGATTGTCCGATGCGACAAGTGTATCAGCATATTCAAGTCTTATTTCTGAAGAATTTGGATCAAGTGATAAAGCTTGTTCAAATTTTGATACGGCTTCTTTTGCTTTTCCGTTTTGGCGGAGTGCAATACCTAAATTTGCAATAGCAGAAGCATCTTTTGGATTTATTTCAATTGCTTTTGTCAAGATTTCAGTTGCTTTATCCCAATCTCCTTCCTTTATCAATGAAAGTCCATATTGGGCATATTCATTAAATTTTTGAGGGTTTCTTGAA
Organism: Candidatus Gastranaerophilaceae bacterium; assembly: GCA_051875105.1. Lineage (GTDB taxonomy): Bacteria > Cyanobacteriota > Vampirovibrionia > Gastranaerophilales > Gastranaerophilaceae > RUG841. The sequence continues at coordinate 2,774 of JBJEGN010000044.1, read as the reverse complement.
AGAATTGATGCATATTGTTCGTTTGCATTTTTGAAATCATTAAGTTCAAGATATGCAGATGCTAAATTTTTTCTTGCATCAAGGTGATTTGGGTAGTTGATTAAGAAAATTTTGTAATTTTCTATAGCGTTTTGATACTCTTGAAGAATAAATTGAACATTTGCAAGGTTCAAGTAATTGTATTTATATTCCGGAGAAAGTTGTAAAACGTGTTTATATGCGGCGTATGCATTTTGATAATCTCTTTTTTGTTGAAGAATATTTCCTATGCTGACATAGATAAAAGCATCGTCAGGTCTTAGTTTAGCAGCCTTTTTGTAAGCAGCGAGAGAGTTATCCCATTCTCCGATTTCTGCATAAAGACCTGCAAGTTTGGTATAATAAAGTGAGTTATCGTCTTTTAATTCAACGGCCTTAACCATTTGCTCAATAGCATCTTTATAATTACCTTTTTGTTCTTGTACGCATGCGTTGGAATAGTAATTTTGAGCAGAATCAATGATTTGTTTTGCCATACAGTAGCTATCGGTTGTCATTAAGCCTGCCGATAATATTATTGCTGAAATTAATAATTTTTTAATTGTCCTGCCCTCCATATTATTTCAATATAAAGGTACAAAATTTTCCGCAAAAATGCAACAATGTTAAAAAACTACAAAATCAGTTTTTATCTTCCGAGTGTTTATTCATAAGGGTTTGATAGGCTCTGTAATTAAATTCTCCTCCAAGCAGGATAATCATTGAAGTATAATAAAGCCAAACCATCATTATGACAAAAGCTCCAATCGTTCCAAAAACTCTGTTATAAGTATTGAGATTATCAAGGTAAAGTGAAAAAGACCAGGAACCTAATAACCAAAAAATGCAGAAGAATAATGAACCAACCATGGCTGCTTTACGTTTGATGAACAAGGGTCCTTTTATATCCGGTAAGATATAATAGCTGAAATAACTTGTTAAAAATAAGACAGCAAAGGACAATGGCCATCTTAAAACCATTATCAGCACATAAGTTACTTGCGAAATATTGAAAATATCAAGTGCAAGACTCATAAGGATTTTTCCGAGTACAATCATATTAACTGTTAAAAATAAAACGAAAACGTTTAAAAAAACCATTAAAACCGACAAAATTCTTGTGTATATGAAAGGTCTTGTTTCTTCTGTCATAAAGGCTCTGTTTAAGCCTTTCATAACCGCAGCAACCGCATTTGACGAGAGGGCTATAGTTATGATAAAACAAATAACTGCCATAATCCCGCCCTGTTTGAATATTACAACTTGATGCAAGGCATTTTTCATCAAATTTGCGACATCACTTGGGGCAACTTGTGAGAGAGCTACTATTATATGGTTTCCCATTGATTTTTTGCCAAACCATGAAAAAATAGACATTAAAAATAACAAAAAAGGAAAAAATCCTAAGATAAACATAAATGCCATTTCTGCAGCCATTCCCGGAAAATCGGCTTTAATCATCTTATTGATGATGCTTTCTATGTACTTTATGACTGGATGATTTAGCACAATCCGTATTCCTCATTGATTAAATCAAGAATTTTGTTTAATGCCACGTTATAGGGTTTTTTGATGGTGCAACCTGCTGCAAAAGTATGCCCGCCTCCGTTGAAAGCTGCTGCGATTTTACTAACGTCAGAAATTTTACTTCTTAAACTGATTTTAGAACAGCCGTCGTCGGTTTCTTTGATTACAAATGCAATATCTACGGAATTAACTTGTCTTAAAACTTCAACAATGCCGTCAGTATACTCGTTAAGTGCTTTGTTCGTTTTCATATCTTCGAGCGTAATTATAGTGTATGCAAGTTTACCGTTGCATAAAAAACAAGATTTTGATACTGCGTGTGCATTTAATTTTATCATCTCAAGCGGTTTGCTTTCGTAACAGCAACGGTATATTAAACATGGATTTATACCATATTCCATAAGCTCTGCTACTGCCCTGAATGTTTCCGCTGTTGTGTTTTCAAACTTAAACCCGCCTGTGTCAGTTAAGATTGCTGTATAAAGGCAATTTGCAATATCTTTATCTAAAGAAAGTCCCGCATTTTTTGCAAAATTATAAAGAACTTCTCCTGCTGAGCTCAAATCACCAAAAACGTAATTATATTCGGCAAAATAAGGATTTGTTTTGTGATGATCTATATTTATTGTTGTTTCCGCTTTGTCAAAAGCTTTTATTGCTGTTGTCAAACGGTCTTTTGCCGCACAATCAACTGTTATTATTGTGTCAAAAATTTCTTTGTTTTCAATTTCTTCATAATTTTTAAATTTATCCGCAAGTGGAAGAAAACGATATATTTCAGGAATTTTCGAATTGTTAACAAGAACTGCCTCTTTATTGAAGTGCTTTTTCAAAAGCAAAGCTAAGGCGGAAGCCGTTCCGATACAGTCGCCGTCAGGGTTTATGTGTGAAAGAATTAGTATATTTTTTGCACTTTTAATCTTTTCAATAATTTCTTTAATAGAGCTGTTTTTCATTTGAAAACCGTTTTGTTATTTTTCTGATTTTCATATATTATATAATAAAAATCGAAAAAAGGAAAAATTTTGAATATAGGTTTAACTTTATCAATATTAATTTTATTATATCTTATTACATTTTTTTGTGAAATTTTTACAAATGCAGTTGAACATTTAGGTAAGTATTTTAAAATTCAAGACGGTGCTTTGGGAAGTATATTTGCCGCTGTCGGAACTGCTTTGCCTGAAACTATTTTACCTTTAATTGCAGTATTTGGTGCTTATATTTCG
>JBJEGN010000043.1:0-3472 GCA_051875105.1 Candidatus Gastranaerophilaceae bacterium | reverse complement strand
TCGTTATTTCATATTTACCTAAAATAATTTGTCTTTCGTTTGACATTATAATTCTCCAACACTAACCGATAGTTTTTATTAGTATAGTGGTAATATTGTCCTTTTCTCCACGTTGTTTGTTTAAGTCAGTTAAATCAATTAAATTTACCTTCATCGAGGTTTCATCATTAAGTAATACCGGCTTAAGTATACCCAACATTTCCTCCTCTTTCAGTAAATGTCTAAACCCATCAGAACAAAGCAAAAACACCCTGTCACCTTCAGTATCAAGTTCAAAAAAGTCCGGTTTTACGCTATTAGTTGCACCTACGCACTGTAACAACATATTCTTGTTGACGTTTTTTGCTGCTGCCTCTTTTGTCATTCTTCCTTCTCGAATTTCACGGTCGATATATGTATGATCTTTAGTTAATTGTCTAATACTATTTCTGATTGAGTAGCATCTGCTATCACCTACATTACTAATAAGAACTTGCCCATTGGAGAACAATGTAGCTACAACGGTTGTTCCGATCCTGCAGCTATTTTTTACACCGTAATTGAAAATATCAGAATTTACTTTAGTTATGAGGGTGTTCCAACTTTGTGCAACTTTTAACATGGAAAATTCATTCTGAATAATAATCGGCAACCGTTGCTCAAACCATTCAACAAAAGCTTCCACAACTGTTTTGCTTGCCAGTTCTCCTTTTGATAAACCGCCAAGTCCATCGCATATTACCGCTAATAGCACCTCTCCTATATCAGTCTGAGCAGACATCAAACAATAGCTATCTTGGTTCTTATCCTTCACTAATCCTATATCTGTATGTGCAACTGCTAAGTAATTCATATTTTCTCCTTATGTTAATCATCAAGGGTCAATTTAGTTATTGATAATACATTATTTGTATTGTTCTCGGAAAAGTCATCATAAAATTCAGTCTCATTGAAACCATTGTTAAGCAACTCTGTTTCTGCTATACAATTGTTTTCGACAATTAACTCTGTTTCCGCAAGCATATTGTTATCAATTAACTCTGTTTCCGGAACTCGATTATTATCCACAGATAAAGTTTTGGTTGCGTCTAAACCGATAATGGTTGTTTCTTCTAATTCTTTGTTATTCAAATAACCATCTCCAAATCATTTCGTAGAACTAATACTTCTGCACATATAACTATAAAAAGCCCCGTAACACGAGGCTTTTTGTTGTTTGATGATTCAATTTTGACCATAATTGCTAAGCAATTAACTTTTCCATTTGAAGTCTTTTTTGTTCCATTGATGAGTGTACATAAATTTTCAGAGTAATGGCACTATTGGCGTGTCCCAAAATTTCACTTAGTGATTTAACATCCATACCAACCTCTATACATTTTGTTGCAAAAGTGTGCCTTAATGCGTGAAAGTTCGTTTGATTCATATTTGCCTCTTTAAGAACTTTATGAAAGTGATATTCAAGCATTCGCGGATTAACAAATTTATCATTATTTGAAATAACAAATTCACTTTTTCGTTTATCATAAAACATCTCTAAATATCCCATTAAAAATTGAGGTACCGGTATGAAACGATCTGATGATTTTGTTTTTGGCGTATCGATAATCAATTTAGATTTTTCATTACTGTCTTTTATTCTTGAAACCGTTGACGAAATGTGTATTATTGATTTTTCAAAATCCACATCGCTCCATTTTAATGCACAAACCTCGCCTATCCGTAATCCTGCATATAGCGATAGCATAATTCCTAATTTTGTATTATCAGTATTTTTCTTTATAAAGTCGGTTAATATTGTATATTCTTTATTAGTCAAAGCGTTAGGCGAATTTAAGTTTGGCGTTGGTTTTAATATCGGCGTTGCTAAAGGACTGCAATATCCCTCTTTCACTGCAAAATTAATAATTGAGTTTACAACAATAGCAATGGTGTTTACATAAGTTGGCGATAATCCACCGGTACCATCAAGCTTTCCGTTTAACATTTTTTCTTCAAGAAATTGATTAATTATAGTTGCTGATATTTCATTAATATCAAGATTTCCAAGTTTAGACTTTATATGGGTTTCAATAACATTATAATATTTATTGTAAGTTGCGGCTTTTATGTGTATGCGATTAGTGCTCAGCCAAAGATCAGTTATATATGAAAACTTGATTCTTTCATAGTCATCATTAAATTGTATATTAATCTTTGCTTCATCTAATTTAATTTTTACCTCAGCATATGTTTTGCCGTAAACAGATGCATAAACCGCTTTATTATTTTCATTTCTGTATTTTATATATCTTCCTTCCCAACGACCATCCTTTCTTTTATGAATATTGTCTCCTCGTCTTGACATAAACAATTCCTCCTTGCAATGACCATAAAGCTGACCAAAATCGAATAAATATCGATGTAAAATCAGAAAAATATGTACGATTTTTCATAATATATTTATAATTATTTAACAATATCATTGACAACAATCAAAATAAATGATAAAATTTTACAGAAAAATGTATAATTATGTCTAAAAAGACTGTGTTAAGAAGTATTAGTTCTACGAAAAAATCTTTGATTATGTTACCAATGATTACATTTTTTGTATGTTAACTCTGTTAAAATTTGATTGCAAGTATTGTTTTCGTTTTGATTATAAGAATATAAATAGGTACAAAAAGGTTCGCCATAAAATGTTAGGCGAACCTTTTTCTCTATATACACATTCATAATATTCCTTTGTGGTATTTGAAAATATTTATCGTTACATTTGGCTTATCTATGCTCGAGTATAGTTGAAAAATTAAGCGTTCATATAGTCTTTAATTGTGTTAAGGGTAGAACCTATAATGAACCAGGGGCGGCACAATAAATGATGCTATAACAATATAAAAGCCCTTCCGAGAAAAAATTAACATATATAAAAAAGGCTGGAATCATTATGACTTCAGCCTTAAATTTTAGCAGCGGCGAAAGGATTTGAACCCTTAAAAACAGAGTCTGTTTTGTTATCGTTACACTAAACCACTGGGTATTAAATTGATTTGAACATTAGAGGAATGTCTCTCAAATGTCTCTGTGATTATTACCGTAAATTGCCGAAAATAACCATTTCGAATATTAAAATCTATGGATTAAAGCTCATTTTTTAGTGACACTCAAATGTCTCACTAAAAAATTTATCATATTTTTACAACCCGAAAAATACGGCTATTTTAGGCTATTTGTGGTCATTTTGGGATATAAAAAGAGCAGAAACAACTAATAATCAGCGGTTTCTGCTCATCTTGGCAGAGAATTCAAAAGTGAATCCGAACATTTTTTAATTTTAGACAAGGATAGCTTTAAAGCATTCTCCTTGTAGTTTAAGTAAAATATTGCGTCATCGTCATACAAAACCACTGCATTAACAAAGTAATTTATCAGTGCTTTGCGTTGATTGTGGTCAGTCAAATCTGCCACCTTTGACTTTTCAAAAAATTCCTTGTATTGCTCACGAGTGTAT
>JBJEGN010000042.1:0-3475 GCA_051875105.1 Candidatus Gastranaerophilaceae bacterium | reverse complement strand
GTGGCATATCCAAACGCTGAACGATTTTCAAAGGAAGATGAAGCAGAAGAAGTAAAAGTAACCGCCCCTGCATTTTCGCAGAGGCGGTTACTTGTCAATTAGTCATCATCTTCGTCATACGACCAACCGGATATGATATGTAATTCACCGGAATCCATATCCATTGCCATATTATCTCCTATACGCATCAGCAAATCGCAGTCAGAGTCCATTGCCATATTGTCTGAGATTGTATGAGCAAAATCTCCGTCATCGTAGTCAAAAAAGTGTTTTCCCATAAATGTTTCCCCTACTTAATCTAAATACAATTTCATTTTTTCAAATGCATTAACTGTGTCTGTATCATATGTATTAAAATCTTCTGAAAACGTTTGAAGGCTTCCGGTTGGGCTGATAACCAATTTTGTCATTTGCAAGTAATTATCATAATAATTCTTTAACACAGAGTAAGCTTCCTCATATTGCGTTGGAGGATTTCTCAGTTTTTTCATTAAATCAGTAACATTTGATTGGTTCAATTCAATTTCAGAAATACTGTTCATGAAATTTTCATCGGCGAATAAATTGGATAGAGCATCATTAAAATCATCTACAAATTTACCGTTCTTCATTGTGTATTTGTCTGTCTCGACATCTCTTTTCTCATAAATTGCATTGTACCATACACTCTTGATAAGATTTCCTGCGGTTTCTGCTTTGGCTGCACCATCGAGCATAGTAAAGGATACAGTTTCCATATTTGAATAATATTCTGATCCTTTTGCCTTTTGCGTGATACTAAATCCTAGTATGAAGACAGCAATTAACGCAACTGAAATTATTGAGATAATTATACCTTTATGCTTGCTTTTCTGTGTTTTCTCTGTGAAGCTCGGTTTAGGACAGCCGCATTTCGGACAAGCAGACAAATTGCTTTCATATTCCATTCCGCATTCATCGCATTTTACAATATTCTGTTTTGAAAAAGCAAAGTTACAATGTGGACAATATATCGCCTTGTCGCTAATTTCTTCTCCGCATTTCGGACAATAAACCAATCCCATTTTCGGTTCCTCTTTCCTTTGATTTGTTAATCGATTAAAGATAAAATGGCAATCCAAAAGGATTTAAAATTGCATCTTGGCAATCCTTTATAATGTCAAGAAAGTATGTTCCGTAATTCCATTGCGCCTCTTCATAATCTTCGTCAAAGACAAGTGAACAGTATTCCTTGAAAAAAGCACGGCAGCCGTTAAGCAAATCTAAAATCAGTTCATCCGAAAAATTAATAATTCCGTAAGCAGGTTGTCCTTGTTTATATTCAATACCGTCAACTAACAATTTTGGGTGACTTTCTTTTAATTTTTCATATGTAGATTTGCTGTTGTGCTTTATAAAATTCCAAAGGCAATAAAGCTTGTCATAGTAATTAAAAGAATGAAGTTCCTGAATCATCTTAGTCTTTCCCGCTCCTGTACCGTACAGAACCGATCTGTTAAAGTGTTCAACATTAACATTCTTCTGGGAAAGTATATATATCGTCACAGCCTCAATTTGCGATGCCATCTGATGAACGTATTGCGCATACAAGCTTGAAACGACTTCTGCACATTCTCTTTTATATTTGTATTCATTAGAGGAATTGTTCCAGCGTGCCATATCGATTGCTTCATCATAATCGATAGTTCCCATTGATAACAGCTCATTATTTCCCGGTGTTGCTTCTATCGGTCTTTTTATTCGCTTTTCCGCATAACGAATTAAGTCTTTATAGTGATTTCCCCAATAATCTGAAAGTTGATCGAGCTTTGCATTGAATATGTTACACATATAATCATAATACTCGTTTTTCTTCGGATAAAAATAATGGGTTTGTCGGGAGTTGATTATCCTCAGCTGATTATCGGTAAAATTGAATTGACAAGTATTACGAAATCGCTTCATATCGATTTTGATATCCTTAATAATGGAATCAAATCCGACTTTTTCTTTCTTATAAAATAATCCGAAAAAACGTGTGTCATGATACTGAAATTTCTCATAATCATCCTTTTTCAGAATCTGCTTACTTCTATTTTTTTTCATCTTTTTCCTCCGAAAAAACGCCCTCCGTGATAGAGGGCGTTTCGCTTAATTGATTATTAAGCTAATACATAAGATACTTACCACTCTAACAAAAATGTTTATAGGCATCAATTGAAACAAAACCGGTTTCAATATTTCTTATGTGCTTTAAGTATAGCACATAATTGAATCTTATGCAAGTATTATACAAGGACGAGCGGGTTTGAACAATGTACCAACGGTACAAAAAAGAAGATACCCTCAAAAAGCGAGGATATCTTCTATTTGCACATTAAACAATTCGGCAAGGTTATATAGATTTTCGGTTGAGGGAAGTTTATTCCCATTTATCCAATCATATATAACTCTCGGCGTCTGCAGTTCCAGATACTCAGCGATTTCCGCATATGTCAATCCGGATTCTTTAATCAGCCGATAAAGCATAAGCCCAGTTGCCGCTTTGTCTATTTTGCGTTTGCAGTTCATTGAAAAACCTCCAAAAGATGAAATATCTTTCAGTTTTGGAGCAATTAACTGCAGATGTATTTTAGCACATTTTTGAGAAGTTGTAAACATCCGATTTTTCTAAAAGCTAAACTTTATTGTAAATAACGTTATAGTAATGTGCGATTTGAAAATTCGCATACTCGCACCTGTTTTTCGATTTTGTTAAACTGTAATCGAAAGGCAGGTGCATTATTTATGTCACGGTTTATAGAAGAATTTTACTACGGAAATATTGATCCGCAGGCACGCAGTACAAAAGAAAATAAGGCGGTGCAAAAACAAATGGAAATCCTGATGAATAACGAAGATTTGCTGACCAACGCCCTGACCGACAAGCCGAAGAAATGGTTCCTCGACTATGTGAACGCTTGGGGAGTTGTCAACGGCGAATCCAATCTCGATAGCTTTATTATGGGCTTCCGCCTCGGAGCGAACTTCGCCTATGAAGCTTTTATCTCAACCGAAACACCATTTCAAGATTTGCTAAAAGAGTAATTCTATTCTAAAAAAATGTCTCATTTTCAATGTTCGTCGTAAAAAGTGGCATGAACAGCGAAATGTTCGCTGTATTTTTTGTAATTGAACATTTTTGGAAATAATTTTGAGCACAATAGGAGGTTTTACTATATGAAATCAATATTCGAACAATCCGGCGGCACATACACTCTGCAAGGCGATTACCGTCTGCCAAATATAACCTTACCCGCCGAAGAAGAACGCCCTATCGGCGTGTGGGGGCAGCGCCGACTTAACTACCTAAAGCATCACCGTAAAGTCTTATATTATAATCTACTCACTTCCGGCAAACTCCATTCCCACCTTGCCGATACCGAAGAACAGGCACAAACTCTCTTTTCTCGGCTGGTAAAGGAATACGCCGAAAAAGAAGGAGTGACCGAGCAACTCAAAGCCGCCGACCAAATGG
>JBJEGN010000041.1:0-15890 GCA_051875105.1 Candidatus Gastranaerophilaceae bacterium | reverse complement strand
TAATCTTTTTTCATATAACACTCCGTTTACAACAATAACAATTAGTTATCCTTTACTTATATTATTTAATATCATTTTTAGAATAGCACAAAAGCATATATAAAACAATCGAAAAATGTAAAATAATATATTTTTCGTGCCAAATTGTTTTTTGAAATTGAAAATTTTGGTCGACTTTTGGTTTGCTCTCCGTCATAATGAAATTATCATTTTACGGAGAAATTTTTATGTTTAATTTAATTGATGAAAAGGACAAATACTTAGTTGCCTGTAAAACCTTGAAAGGTTTAAGTGATTTAACCCTCAAGGCGTACAAGATTGATTTGAAACAATTTTGCGATTATATGAATTGTCGTGACTGCTTCGATAAAAACGAGTTCAATTTGTATATCAATATGCTTCACAATCGGTACAAGCCTAAAAGTGCGAAGCGGAAGATTGCCTGTGTTAAGGCGTTTTATCGGTATATGGAAATTGAGGACATTATTGATTACAACCCGTTTCACAAAATCATCATTAAATACAAAGAACCTTTGAAGCTACCGAGGACAATACCTTTGAACTGTATTGAAGATATACTCGCATACGCATACAAGCAACATTCTCTTGCCGTTACCAAATATCAAAAAGAGGTAACTTTGCGAAATATTGTTGTTATTGAACTGCTGTTCTCAACCGGTATGAGAGTTTCGGAAGTATCAAATCTTAAAACTGCAAATATCAATTTAAGTGATAACACAATCCGCATATTCGGCAAAGGCTCAAAGGAGCGTATTATGTGTATTAATGATAATTTGAGCAAGACGATAAGCAATTACCTAACAGTTCGTTCTCGCAAAACGGATTACCTTTTGGTAAACAAGTTAGGCAACCGCTTATCTGAGCAGTCTGTACGATATATGGTTAATGATTATGCAAATGCTGTTGGCGCACCATTGCACATTACACCCCACATGTTCAGACATACTTTCGCAACCGAGCTCCACAACGAAGATGTGGATATAAGATACATTCAACAGTTTCTCGGGCATAGTTCTATTGCGACAACGCAGATTTATACTCATATCAGCACAAGCAAAACCCGCGAGATATTGGAGTCAAAGCATCCGAGAAACAAAATGAAATTATCTCTATAAGGATAAGTGTCGAAAAATGTAAAAAGTAACACAAAAACTTTTTTATTTTTCTTCCAAGCCTCTAATATATAGTATTTTGTTAACACATTTTTCAATTAAAGTACAGTTTACTTTTTCAAGTGGCTTTTGCAATTCCCTGTCTATATATTTGTTTAAACAAAGAATAATTAATTCTTTAATTCTGTTGTTAAGAACATCCTTCATTGAAACTATTTGTCTTATCTCCACGATGTATATAATGTCAATGCCGGATGAGAGGTTGCACTGAAAAACTCCTGGAAATACGCCTTATCAATATCTGTTATTTCACCATCTCCATCAATATCATAACAATATTCTTCATATTGATTTGAACCTATTACATAACGACTTAAAGATGCATAATCTTTAGCATTAATAACTTCGTCATCAACATAATCACAGACAATTATTCCAATAGCATGATTTTCACTTGAAACAGAATAGTTGTTATACAATACATCATAAACTATTTCTCTATCAAAAGCGGTTGTTCCACTTATTACCGCAGTATTATTAGTTCCAATTGATGTGAAATAATCTATTCTGCCATTTTCATCAGCATAGAATGTTCCGTATTGATTTGTTAAATAACCTGTATGATAAGCTGTTCCGGAATTAGTTAAATCAACAAAATCTATATTACTTGAAGTCATAATACCAATATAACAATATGCAGATACGATACGATTAGTAGAAAACGAAAAATGTTTTTCAGCAGCATATGATTTTGCAACTGAAGATACATTGTTTCCATAAAATGTTGGGCGTACACATCCATTAAAAGCATTCGCTCCAATAGATGTAATCGAATCCGTATTAAGTAAGGTTTTTAGATTATTACAATTTCTAAATGTATTGCTACCAATAGTAAGAGTTGTTGAATTTAGTTCAACATATTCCAGTTCATGACAATTATAAAATGCAGTATTACTTAATGAAGTGACGTTTGACGGAAGAATTACTTCTTGTATATCAGTATTTGAAAAATATACTGAATCAAGATAAAGACAACTACTTAAATCAATCTTACCGGTGATACTCATATTAGAAACATTAATCTCAACCATATGATTTTCACCGTCAATTTCTTCCCAAATGATTTCATTAATTGAGTCTGGATTTGTTAAATCCCAATCAAGTATTTCTTCATTATTTCCATACGATAAAAACTTATTTAGTGCTCCAATTTCATTGTCAGAGTATGCTGTTGTTGAAGCAAATGCAGCTATGGGGTTAATAAGAGTTAAAACCAACACAATTGTAAACATTGATAAATATTTTCTTAATTTCATATTTTTACTCCTCATTATTTTTTATAAAATTTCTTGTATGATTAAATATTAAATTATGAATATGTATATAGATTTGAGCATTGATGTCTTATTTCATAAAATCATCTGCCAATTTATACATCTTACTGCTATCATTATGAGTTATTTTGATATAATAACCATCATCCTCCCCAATAAATACAGTCCCGAAATTATATGTTTCGCCATTATCATATACTAACATAACCGAACCTAATTCGAGTTTGGATTTCACATCAATCGGTTCACTATTACTTTCTATTTCAAGTAAAGGTCTTGGATCATCACTTTCAACGGGGATTTTCGTTCCATTAAACTCAACATAGATGCTCTCAACAACCTTATTATCATACTTTACATTAGCATTTGTATCAGTATTTTCAGTTAAAGATTGGCTGTCATCATTGTTTTGATTTGTTGACACGATATTTGATGATGAATTACTATCATTATCCTTTTTGTTTTCGTTTTGAGCATTTGAACAAGAGGCTAATGTCAAACATATTAAGAATAATGAAAAAATAATCATTAATTTCTTTTTCATTTTATTTCCCTCTTAATACCACTTATTTATCCAGCCATCTTTGTCTGTAATAGGTTGGGTTTGTTTTTGTGGTGTAGTTGTATTAATTTGAGTTGTTGTTTCATCTGTTGATATTTCTGTGCTCATTTCAGTTTTATTATTTCGGACAGTTGTGATTTTTGAATTATCTGTTACAGTATTAAAATCGATAACATTATCTGCTTCGTTTTGGGCAGAGGTTGATGATGTTTGAGTTTTAGCTGCTTTGCTTTGTACAGTAATTTCTGTTGTAATAACCTCACCATTTTCTTTGGTAACAATATCTTTGTTTTCATCAGTAACCGGCTTATAGTAATGAGTAATACCGTTACTGTCCGTAATAGCAGTAGTTGAAGCGGTTTCGCTACCGCTGTTATGTGTACATGCAACAAAAGAGCAAACAATCACTACAACAGAAACGAGAATTAAAACCTGCTTTTTCATTTTTTACCAGCCGTCTCCACCGTCAACAATATTGTCGTCATCACGAATATCGTTACCGCTTGTTGTGATAACATCAACCGTTTTGAATTTTTCAATTTCAGTAATCGGCTTTGAATATTTTTCTTTCATTGTTACGCCTCCAATAATCTATTAACTGCATTTTTTGTATTTTCGTCTATTTCATCATCTGCAAGTACAAGTCCTGCAACCTCACCGAAAGAACCTTTGAGCGTATTTGAATAAAAGTACATTCCGTCTATGCAGACATAAGCTCTTGCTGTGATTTCTCTATCGTAGTACGCTGTTGGAATATTTGATATTACAAGGTTAAATGACGTAGTACCGTCTTTTTCTATTCTGTTTGGTGCTAATGCTTTCTTAACCGTGCTTGAGTCAACAGTATCTATTGATAAATCTTCAGCACCTTTTTGGCTGTAAATGAATCCATATTCAACATTACTTGCAAGGCTTTCTATTTCATCAATATTATCCCAAGTGAAGCCAAAACGAATTCCTGCAACAGATGTGCATATTGACCTGCCCACAGTATTTACATTTGAACTGTCAGTACCATCTGTTTTGCTGTCGCTTGAAAGAAAAACAAATTGATTTCCTTTGTAATTTGCCCAAGCTTCAGCTCCCGAACCGGATGGGGCAACAATTGTATATCTGCCATTTACAATAGTGCTCGCATAATTTGATGTATTAAATGCACTTGATAAGTAGATTGTAAAATCATCGCTTCTTGGAAATTCTGCAAACCTCGCAATATCTTCAAGCATCGGTGCATATAATATTTTCAAATTTACAAATTCTTCAAGCAATGTATAATTGTAACTGAATTTTGTTGCAACAGGTGTATAAATATATTCAAGGGCAGGTACAACTCCTTCTATGTTGATTTCATAATCGCCATTACTATCAACGGTAAATGACGGAATTTGTTTAAGTTTAGGTGCGTATACACCTTTTAGTGAAAAACAATTAACAAATTCTCCTGAAATGGCACTATTGATTGTTTCTGCATTCTCAATATTTACACTCTCCAAATAGCTACCACTGAAATCTTCTCCTCCCAATGTTGTGCAATTTGGAATGTTGATTGTTTTTGCTCTTGAATTATAAAATGCTTTTCCCCATAACATAGTACAGTTTGGTAAATAAATAGAATCAAAAAGTGAATCTTCAAAGCCATGATATGATACCTCATTGATATTTGAAAAGTCCATATCATTAGGAAGCAAAGGACAATTTGCGAAAGCAGCATTTCCAACCTTAGTTACCAATGGAATATTCACGCTTGATAAAATACTGCAATCCCTAAACGCACCATTCAAAAACTTAACCTTTGGTAAATTGGCATAAATAATCGGTGTGTTTTCAAATGCTTTTCCACAGGTCACAAGATTTGGGAAATCGGCTTCGGTAATACCTGTTCCTGACAAGCATCCCTGAGAATTTACATAATCATTATTGCAATATGCATGAATGAGATTGTCCTTAAACGATAGATTCGTAAGCATTTGACAATTCAAAAAGGCACTATCATCTAATTTTGTAATATTTGGCATCTTTTCTTCATACAACGAGTAACAGTTTTCAAATCCCGATTGCCATACTATATCAATGCCATTAGCTACAATTTTTTCAAGAGAACTGTTCTCAAAAGCACTCTCATTAATTACAGTTACAGAATCAGGTAGTTCAATATGTGTAATTGAACTACTGTTAAAGCAGTTATCCCCTATTGAAGTAGGAATGATTCCGTTTATTGTATCCGGAACTTTAAAAGCAAAATATTCTCCGGTATAACCGGTTATGTTTCCGTCATCCGAAATAACAAAATCATTCTCACTTGCTTCTTTGAATACTTGATAGTCGCCGGCTGTGTATTGACTGTGGAGTGCAGTGCCGATTATCGGGAATGCGGCTGCAATAATATGCGCCTGTATATTCACAGTTATAGGTGTAGTATATGTTTTTCCGTTTGTTAAACTCGGCAATGTGTTATCTGTAGTGTAGATTATTTTTGTGTTAAGCTTATCCGTACAGGATAATTGAACTTTAATTGTGTCTTGATACTCACCACTTTCATAGTTGAATTCTACATCACTTTTTCTTTCGCCTTCTATAAGATTAGAAAAGTTCAGTAAACCCGCACCTGCCCACATTTTATCCGAAGGTATTTTTCTTTTAAAGGCAGATTCCTTTAACTTTATGCGCACTTCATCAGGCGTTAAAGTATCATTTTGCATAAGTATAATCGCTGCTGCGGCTGAAACAAAAGGAGCTGCGGCTGAGGTACCTGAAAAATCAGAAGTATATTCTATACCAAAAGTAGTATATACATTTATACCCGGTGCAGCGATATCAACAGTTGAACCGTAATTAGAAAACCAACACTTATTACCGCTTTCGTCATAAGCAGATACTGCAATAACATTATCATCATTTGCAGGATTGATGTTTTTTGTGTCTGTATTTTCATTTCCTGCACTTGCTACAAGTACAATTCCTTTTTGCTTTAGTTCTCCCAACAGGCGTTTTTCTATAGGTTGAGCTTCTCTATATCCGCCGTAACTCATATTTATAACATCCGGAACATTATCATTCATTGCTAAAATATATTCATAAGCACATATCAATGCCGAGGTATATACAGTTCCGTCATATTCTGCTACCTTAAATGCCTCAATTTTAACATTTGACGGTGTACACTGTGCAATTACCCCTGCAACATTAGTTCCATGACCATCATAATCATCTTCGTCATACATAGGATGTTTAATGCTAAAATCTGCATAAGTTCTTATTATTCTATCTTTCAAATCTCCGTGGTCATATTTTATACCTGTGTCTATTGTTGCAACTATGATTTCGGAGAGATTACTATTGTTATTATTAAAATAATTTACAGTAGTGTCAGCTTCTGAAAATTTATACGCCCATCTTTCATCATTTGATGATGAAGAACTCGTTGCATTCAGATTGTATATTTTATCATTTTCAACAGTTAGACCTTGATATTCGTATTGCTTTATAGCATTTTCTGCTTCCTGGGTGGTTTCAAATTGAACAAAAGCATAACCTAAACCATAAACCTCATCAACGGCATTGTATGTATTGATTTTTGATTTTGTTTCAACAATTATCCTATTATCAACAATTATGCTTGATGCACCGGAGACTTCGAGTTTATCCTTATACTCCTCGTTATAAGCTTCTGTCATTTCCGCAATATTATTGCTAACCGCAATGGCATCATTCATTCTTATTTCTGCCGCTATTGCCGTATAGCAAGGTGATAATGCAGATATTGATATTAAAATTGATAAAATTATGCTTATTGTCTTTTTCATAAAACCATTTCCTTTTCATGTGCCGTCACACATTAGCGTAACGGCACAATAATTTGTCTTACCTTATCGTGTTTGATGTACGATATGGTGTATTGTTTATATCTACTGAATACTTACTAACAGAAGAAGTATTCTTTGAAATATTTGATTTAATATAATTTAGACCATAGCCATTATTAACTGTGTTATTGCTTTTTTTGAATGTATCATCCCAAAAAGTTCGTGCTGCACTATCATTAGTGGTTCTTAATTCCATTCCCAAAATATCAAATCCAGTTGATATTTCTCCGATAGATTTTGCCGTTGAACGATCCTCAAAGAATAAATTTGTTAAATGATTAGTTAATTGAGGAATTATTGCTTCATTTACCACTGTACAAGGAGCATTAAAGCCCGTTTTGGATATATTGTTTACAGGATCGTTTCCGCAGTAATTAAACAAGTTAGAATTATATACACTACTGAGATCCTCTGTCAATGTCATAGGATCACTCGCATTAATAAATCTTCCCCAAGACGGAGCATAATACCTTTCCTGTCTATAATATAAACCTGTCTCTCGATCAAAAATATATCCATCAAATCCTTGCTCGATACTAAGATAAATTCCATTTACATAAACTGATATTATTGCAGCTTTAATGATGGCCGTCATAACATCTCCGATAGTTGAACCATTAGAATTTCCTTGATTCATTATTTCTTTAATAAATGAGCCTGTATAATCTTGAGTCATATTTCCGTAAGCATCATATGACATATGAACAATAACCTTTTCACTTGGGTCGTATATATCGGTAATATTACCTTTACCGTCGCGAACAAAAGTATAGTTTAAAGATTTATCCCAATCAAAATATTCAGAATATTGATCATTGTATGAATCATTCTCATTTGCAACTACACTTGCACCAACCAAATTATCATCACTATATACAAGTTTAATTGTTTTGTCATATGTAAGAACATAATCGGAATTTTCACCCGACTCACTTCCATAATATAAAGCTCTGTATCCGGTTAATGTGTCTCCATCCCAAATATAGTTAATTATTGATTTAGGATTAGGGTCGCCATAATTAAGGTAATATGTTTTCGAAGTCCTTCGTCCATCTCCATCATAAGTATATTCGTAATATGAATCATTTGATTCTTTAAAAGATGTAAGAAGATTACCATTCCAAGTCATAGTGCCAGAAACATTTACATCATTAATTGTATAACCAGAATAATTAAGTGGATTTCCGGATTTATCATAGTTTATTGCTGTACCATTATAGGTATTAATATAATCGGTCATTCCTGTAGATTTGTAAGTAATGTTCGTAGTCGTTCCATTTGATCGAGGCGTAAAAGTCAAGGTGTCTGTGGAATAATCATATGAATAATTAGGATTTGAAGATGTGTTACTGCCAATTCCTCCGTATTTAATTCTTTGTGTAATATTTCCACCTGCATCATAAACAAATCTTATAGCACGATTATTTTCCAAATCAAGTTCCAATACAACTTGACCAGCTTCATCATATTGATAATAATGAACTAAATTTCCTTCATCATAGGTATAAGTAGTATTATTTGTTGGAGCATAATCAATGTTACTGCTTGATTTTTTGAATACAGATGTAATTCTTCCGCAATCATCATAATTATAATTCCATTCTCTTGTCATTCTTGTATTGGTATACTTATTTGACAAAATGTTCTTTCTCTTGTTAATTTCTGTTACAAAATGATTAACTAACTCCGTTTGCCTTCCATTTATACCATCAACGTATCCTACGGAACTTTTTAATTGATAATGAGTATTTACATCGGTTGAACCTTTGTTAATAATTGAATTGCTCTTGGTTCTATCTAAGCCATCAAGTACAGTCTCTGCATCAACATTAGGATAACTCAAAGAGGCAGATAATGAATCTGTTATTGTTTTAAATCCGTCTTTTGTTGAACTTGAACTTGAATAGGTAAATGATGAACCAAAGAGATTAATTCTTCTTCCATTATCTGAAAAAATTACATTACCATTCCTTGTTACAGTACTACCACCGTTAGAATATTCTGTAACTGTATTGGTAACATTATCTATCATTTGTTTAACAGTTCCATCGTCATTATATGTATACTTATAGGAAAATTTTACCTTTTCTGTTCCGGATTTCCCGTTATCATATATAACCTCGGTTATTTTATTTCCATCGTAGGTGTAAATAATACTTGAGCCGTTGCCAAAAAGAACAGAACCAACATTTTCGCCATCATAATCATACGAAATTGAAAAATCAGTTGTACTGTCTTCGGAATCAGATTCCTTTACAACAATATTTTCAACTTTTCCAAAGTCATTATAACTGAGCTCGTATAAACAACCATTATGAAAAATTGATGATATTTGGTCATCATCATAGGTGTATGAGACATTTTGATGTAGTTCTCCAGATATCGTAGTGATAGCTTGCTGAACAGCAGTTAAGGCACCTACACTGCTATAAATGTATTTTGTATTCTTAGTTGCATCAATATTTCTGCCTTTTGACATCAATAGTCCATTCGTACAATCATAGTTATAATAAGTCTTTTTACCGGCATCTTTTACAACTGTAACATAACCATCATTATCTCTTTGATAATACTTCCCAATTGTGTCATTTCCGGATCTTTTTCGTATAATATCCATGATTGTGCCATTTGGGTAACGCACAATTTCATTACTGGAAATTACTCCCGTATTGGACACATCCACTGTATTTTCATCGGTCAACGCATATAAAGAAACATCGTCAAAATAACAATTTCCAGTCATATTTTTACTGTTTATTGTTACTTTTACAGCTGAAATACTCAAAGGTATTTTGATTATGTATTTAGACGTTTGCCAATTTCCCACAATACTGTGATCAAATTCAGTTTGTCCTACTACAGTTCCGCTAACACTGCCTGCAACCTTTACAGAAAAAAACCTGTCGTTATTAAATGATAATGCATCTTCACAATAAGCCGAACAAGATAACACATATGTATTTCCAGGTACTACAGAAACCGTTTGAGTAACACCTGAATTTGAGTTACTGTTTGCAGTAAACATCAAAACCTTATTTAATACATTATCATCTTTTATTGGTGCATCATTTGTTATTGAAGCTCCGTTTGATAGCGTCCAGTTTGAATCACTTTCAAAGCCTCCATTTTTCAACAAATTATTTGATGACGTTTCTGCAAAAATTAGTTTTTTTAACTGTTTATCTTCATAATTCAAATAATACTCTTGTTCATTATAATCTTTAAAATGAACAAGATTTGAATTTGAATCATATTGCATTACTTTATTGCTTCCGTCCAAAATATTAGTAAATACTCTATTGTGTACATTTCCATAAGGCGAATTAATGTCAATGCTTTTTACAATTTTTCCTTTGTTTATCAATGTATATCTTTGTAAAATGTTCACATTGGAATTTTCCTCAATATACTCTAATTGCAACTTTTTCAAATTAATAGAAGAACCATTATTATTTTTAAAAGAATTAACCTCATGCAGTCTATTATTATCATCATATTCATAATTAACATAATATCCATCAGGGTAGGTCACTTCTTCAAGCAAATTGCAATCGTTATAGGTGTATTGTATAGAAACTGTTGTATTATTAATTGTCACAGGAATCTCTTCGCCATTTTTGCAATAAAAAACATTTATTGACGACAGCATTCCGTTAGAATCATAATTATAATAGTATTTTCTTCCGTTAGGATCTGTTATGTATGAAATAATATTTTCATTTTCACAATAATCAATAGTAATTGTATTACCATATTCATCAGAATAATTAACAAGATATCCTTTTGAGTTGATAGTTTTAAATCTGTATTCATCATTATTCCTTGTATTACAGATAGTTATATTATTGTAATCAGTTTTATTAGAAGTACAAGTTAGAACATATATATCACCTGCACTATCTATTCCTTTATATTTATAGTCAGAATCTCTGAAGAAATATATATAATCACCTTTACAATCTTTCCAGTAATATTCGGATTTAGCGAATTGCAATGTACTATAATAATTTGTTCTTGTATTCGCACCGTCAGAAATATCGTCATCCAAAGCAACTTGATTAATTACAGTTTGAATATTAACTTCTTCCAGTTCATTAAATATGCCCAAATCATTCCTAACAATTATAGGCGAACAACTGTAATTATTAATGTATAATGAGCCTGCTCTTCCTAGATTAACTGTTTCTGATTCAATCGTACTGTCAACATCACCAATTTCTCGATAATATATTCCAAGAACAATTGAATCTACTTCAATTGTTGTTTGGTCTGAATAGGGTTCCAAAGCTAAACCTGTATTATCATAAATACCTAATGATGTATAATGTGCATAAGAAGTTATATCTAACATGCAATTTTGGTTATTGCTAGTTGCATATTGTGAATCAATAGGTGCCTCATTTTGAATAGGTAAAGGAACATTTTGAGGTGGTTCTAAAGCATTAAGTAACCTATATACATTAACTATGTTCTTATTTCCTGAAATATCAACATTACCAGTTTTCACAGTTAATTTAGCGCTATTGATATAAACCGTTTTGTTTGAAATGATATTAGGTTTGACATATATGCAACTTTTAATACCGTTATCGGTACACGACGAACCTGCTATTTTCAAAGGATTTGAAGTACCGTTAGTATATAAAGCCAGTGGTTCATCCTCGTAAAATCCTGTTTCATTTGAGGTTTCTTGAGAATAATCAGCAAGGGCCGAAATCAATTCATCTGCATCTTCAATAGTTTCAACATCTTCGTTGACATCTGTTATGTTTTCCCATTCACCATTTATTTCCTCGTGAATCGGAACAGCAGATGAAACTTGGTAATAAGCTCCATCGTCTGTAACATATGTTTTTGAGTTTTCTGTGCGCTTGCTTTCAATTTCATATTCTATTGAAGCTTCGTCAGGCAAAAATTCATAATCATTTTCAGATTCTTCCATAGCATAGCTGGTAGTAGGAATAACTGTTATCACCATTACTACAGAAAGAAAAACAGAAATAAGTTTTTTAAATTTCTTTTTCATTTGCATTCTCCTTTGTTCTAATTAAAAAATATATATTGAAAAAAGTTTTTTGCCTCATCTCCTAATACAAATTTCAGATACTATATTTAGTTTTAATTTACCACTTTTCATCAAAAATTAAATATTCAATAACGAAACGCAAGGAATTCGTGTCGAAACGCAAGAAAAAAGCGACTTGACAATGTCAAATCGCTTTAAGTAATTGTTTTAATATGATCGTTGTTATAAATTGTTTATCTTCGTTGTTATACTCCCATTCCAAATCACCCTTATATTTTTTAAGTACCTTCATAACACTTCTTAGTCCTAAGCCATGTGTTTTTTTATCTTCTTTCGTTGTTCTTAATTCTCCGTTTACACTTTGCGGTGGTGAGTCACAGCTGTTTGTAATGATAATGGTATCGTAAGTATTCACCTTATTTGTTCTAAATGATATATTTTTATTATGTGAGTTATATGCTGATTCGACAGCATTATCAAGAACATTACCTAAAATAGTTACCAAATCATAATCATCTACAAATTTCAAATTGGATAATCTAAGATCAAAGTCAAAACTTATATTTTTGATTTCACATTCCGTAATATACTTATTAATGATAACATCCAGCGTATGATTACCACTGTGGCAAGTACTGCTGTGTACTTTTAACTCATTTGTCATTTTTGTTAAATATTCATCAATCTGCTTGTTATTGTTAAGTGCCTTAATTGCATTCAGGTGATTTTTAGTATCGTGTGCATAAATCATCAATTCATTATTTTGCTGTTCAAGAATATCATAAAACTTTTTGTCTATATTTGTTTTTTCCATTTCCTGTTTGATAATTAAATATTGATTTTCTTTTGCAACATTATTTTGATACACAATAAACAATATTACTGTAGAAAAAAACATCAACAAACTTGTAACAGACAATAATACCTGATGTGTATTATTTAATTCATAATTGGCACAAATGCTCCAAAATACAACTAATGCTAATGTAATTACTATTGGGTAAAAATATAATGCAACAGGAATTTTCACATTACTATTTTCTTTTTTAACTAAAGCAGATAATATTAAACAGGTTATGAAATATAGTATTTTACTTATTGAAACATCAATTATGAAGAATGTCAGATTATCAACATATTCGTTTACTTGAGTATTAGTTAATGTTGATATTAGAAATATCGCTGCAAATTCAAGAGCAGTTGAAAATATGTCTAATATTATAGAGTAAAATAATATTTTTGTAGTTTTAATATTAAAACAAAAGAGAGCAAAGAAAAAGTTAATTATAATAAACATCAATGCGTTTATCCATATTGTGTTAGAAAAAACAATATCACTTAATGCTCCAACTTCAAAAACAGCAGTTCCAATCAGACAACAGCACCAAATATTATATTTCTTTTCTCCAATTTGCGAAAAGAATATATATGCAATAAGCATTTCTATGAAATAGGTTGTGCAAATTGCAATGTTATTCGCCATAATTATCTCCTTTTAACATAATTAAACCAATACTTGTGAAAATCAGGTTGTTTTCTTGTTGCGATAGATATTCTCGTATCATCAATATAAATTTCCTTGTAACTATATTCGGTAATATAGTGCAAATTAACATAAAATGATTTATGAACTAAATAGAAAAATGTATTGGGCAGTTTACTTATCAATTCGTCAAATCTGCAACGCACGGTATAATTTCCGTTATTCGTAATAACAGTATTCTTTCTATTTTCGCGCTTAATATATTTAATGTCATCAACAGGAACCTTAATATGTCGGCTGTCATTTTCAAGATAAACCTCAATATAGGATTCATCTAGATATTCCATTGCCCTGTCAAGTCCTGAATAAAGGCGTTCAATATCCAGAGGTTTATCAAAAAATCTGAATATGTGTAGATCCATTGCCTCATCCTGATATTCATCAAAAGCAGTTATAAAAAACAAGATAACCTTGCTATTTTTGCTTCGCAATTCCTTTGCAAGTGTTATACCGTCAATTTCAGGCATTTGAATATCTAAAAATGCAAAATCAAATACAACATCATTTTCAAGAATTTTGATTGGTGAGGTTGCAGTAAAAAACTCTGCCTTAATATAATGATTTTTCATATATTCTTCTATATGTAATTTTAAATGTTTCAAATGCTTTTCTTCATCATCACATATTGCTATTTTCATTTTATCTCCCTTAACAAATAATCACTCTTGCCATTGCTAACAAGAGTGATTTTAGCATATTTAATTTTTTTAGTCAACTTTGTACTTGATACGAATGTAAGTATTCATAAGTTCCATAGCAGTTTTTTGTTCAGCTTGTGTTAATTGTTGAAATGATTGTATTATTTCTGATGTGTTTTGCTCTTCTATTTTTCCAAAGTAATAATAATCAAGTGTACCACCTAAAGTATTACAGATTTTTACTGCGATTTTAATGGTTGGCAAATTATGACCTCGTTCTATGCTAGATAAATGATTTTTTGAAATATCAATTAATTCAGCTAATTTTTCTTGTGAAAAATTATATTCCTTTCTTTTTTGCATTATTCTAATACCAACAAGTTTTTGATTTATTTCCATAACATATCACCTCTTGCGATTATGCTATCATTTTAAGAAAAAATAAACCAACAACCACAACAGAACATATCTATAAAATATGTATTTTTACATAAAATATTTAACTTTTATGCAAAAATAATGAATTACTGCATTGCAAACATATATTATTGCGTTTTGAAAATATTGTAGAAAATAAATTTAGTTAATGTTATAATTTGAAAAAAGGAGGTTAACATATGGAAAAATTAAAATCAGCCATTTCAAAATTGGCAAAAAACTCTGCTGAATTTGCATTAAGAAGAGATGCTAATTCGACCACTTGTACAGCGGTTTATCAGCCGAAAGCACCAGCTTCTCTTAATAACTTAAAAAAGCATGATAAATAATGTTTTCAAAATTATCTAACAAAATTGTTTATCGCTTTTTTAAACGAACTGATATATTAGATGATGAACAAGAATTATATAAATATGGATTCTTTATTCTATTTTCTCAGATACTATATTTTATAATAACAATCACTTTAGGAATCTTATGTAAAGCTATTCTTGAAAGCATCATCTTTTATATTGCATTTCAATTTATAAGAAGATATGCCGGAGGCTATCACGCAGCAACAGAAACAAGGTGCGAGATATTATCTACTCTTTCAATAGTTGTTTCAATAGGAATTATCAAATTATCAAAGATATATGATTTAAAGACCATATTGTTATTTAT
Source organism: Candidatus Gastranaerophilaceae bacterium (assembly GCA_051875105.1). GTDB lineage: Bacteria > Cyanobacteriota > Vampirovibrionia > Gastranaerophilales > Gastranaerophilaceae > RUG841. The sequence continues at coordinate 690 of JBJEGN010000041.1, read as the reverse complement.
TACTGTAGCTTCAATGGTCCTTATTTTCTTTCTTTGTCCACTTGATACACCTGAAAAGCCACTTTCTGAAAAAGAGTTTAAATATTTTCGCAAAATCTCTTGGATCATTTTGCTGATGATTTCGTCTATTATTATTGTTTCATATTTTTTCAAATTTAATATCCTGTTTACACCATGTTGTGTAAGCCTAATACTTGAAAGCATTTTGCTTGTTGCCGGAAAGATAAAGAGAGTGCATCAGGAGAAAAGTGTCCAAAACTAACCTGTTTGGTGCATTTCTAAAAGAAAAGCGGCAAGAGGCAAATATGTCCTTGCGAGAATTAGCTCACTCTATCAGTGTAGCGCATACATATATCTTAAATATTGAAAACGGCAGTAAGGCACCTCCCGGTGATGTAATGCTGAAAAAGATTGCTAATGCACTTCATTTTGATATGCAAACAGCCGAATTATTCTATGACTTAGCGGCTATGTGCAAACAAAATGATGACGATAAAAATCTGTATATTCCAACAGATATATCTGAATATATACAGAAAACCGAATCTGCAAAATCAGCAATAAGACAGGCGAACAAGCTGGGATACGGTAACGAATTTTGGATTAAAATATTGAAACAGTTAGAGAACAAATAAAATATGTCCCTTTCGGGATATATTTTTTAAGATAACTGTTATCCAAAGGTGAACA
>JBJEGN010000040.1:0-47978 GCA_051875105.1 Candidatus Gastranaerophilaceae bacterium | reverse complement strand
TAAAAGAAAAGAATGCAGAAAATATCCCGACAGAGGTTACATTTAGAAGATATGCTAAATGGTACAAAGCAAATAATTTAGATAAATGGACTCTTGCTCGTGATGGTATGAAAGCATTAAAAGATAAGGTTGAACCGTATATTGTAAGAGATGTAAGTATGCTTGAAGTCGGACAAGTTCTGATTGCAGACGGTCATACTTTAAATTTCCAAGTAATAAATCCGTTTACGGGCAGACCTTCAAGAGCGACATTACTTGGTTTTTTAGATTGGAAGTCAGAGGCACTTGTCGGATATGACATTATGCTTGAAGAATGTACACAAAATATTGCCTCTGCTCTGCGTAATTCAATATTAAACTTGGATCACATTCCGCAATTTGTTTATCAGGATAACGGCAGAGCCTTTAAAAGTAAATTCTTTAACGGAGATAAAAATTTTGAGGAACTTGGATTTGTTCTATTAACAGGAATTGGTAAAGCATATCCTCTTGTTCGTTCTCATACAATACTGAATAACCTTCATTCAGTATTAGATAAAATTCCTGTAATAATGTTTTATCCGGGAAGATACGACCAGAAAGATTTGAAGTTATTTAATAACGGAAGTTCATTCACAGGGCTAAAAGACGATAACTACTACCGAGCATTTAAGTTGGTAGAAAATTAAAGGAAAGCAAATATGAAATTAAGAGAACTATTTGAAAAAGATATTGAAAGAAATATTAACGGTGTTGTAAAGGTTGAACAAGTTGATGATGATTCGATTTTGTATCAAGAATTAGATAGATCCTTTAAGTAATACCTTTAGAAATAATGTAAGAAAAATATCAAACAAATTATATTATCTGGTCCAAGAATAGAAAAAATAGGTAGTACTGCTGCGGAGTTATTTGGACAAAAAGCTAAAAATATATCTTCACACAATAGCCCAGTGTTAAATTTAACGTATAGCATTTCTAAAATAGACAAAAGAAAAGGTTGGTTTGAAAAAGATAGCGAAGAGTTTACAGTTGTTTGTTTCGGCGAACACAATATTGTCGGCTGCGTCGCACCGGATGGCGAAAGATATGTATTTGATAAAGATTTTTTGATTGACCCCGATAAGCCGGACGAGATATACGCAGATATTAAAATAACGAAAGGTTAAACTATGGTTGAAAAAGATTATAAATTATACGGAACAAAGATTTTAAACTTAAAAACTCAAGAAATTGGTTTGTTGATTTGCTTGTGGGAAAACAAATTTGCTGATAAAACGGTAGACTTTGCAACTTGTGTTGATAAAACCGGCAAACGCTATAATATAGAGCTTGACAACATCAGAGGGTTTGAAGATGATTTTGAAAAATTTCAGCAATCAAGTTTTACTAATTTATAATTTTAATTTTGTCTAAAATTATTAAAATATTGATTTTATGCTATCATGCACCTATATAAAGGAGATGGTGTATGAAATTAGATGAAATTGTTATTAAGAATTTTAGATCTATTGCTGAACTGACAATTAATTTCGATATGAATTGTAAGATCCTAGTTGGCATAAATGAAGCGGGGAAATCAAATATTTTAAAAGCTCTTGCATTCTTGGATGAGACATTAGAAATTAAACCAGATGATAAAAGACAGCCTTTACCTGAAGAACCTTTTGATGAAGAAGCATTTGTAAAGTTTAGATTTAAATTTTCTACCGATGAACAAAAACAATTTATTGAAAATATAAAGAAACAAATTCTTACAAATAATGAAAATTCTACAATTCTTAAATATGATGATTATGATTATTCAATTAAAACATTTGCAAATAAAAAATCAGAAGCTCAATATACTATAAATATAATAGACAATACTAGAAGTTTTCAGTATTTTACATTGTATAAACCAGAAAATTATTCACTAATAGACATAAAAAAAGTGTCAGAAAATTGTCCTGCGGACTTTATGATAACAATTAAGGACAAACAATATCCATTAACTGGTTTTAAATTTGTTAAGTTTTCTGATTTTAAAAATATTCCTGAGGAATATCTTACAGATGCGACAGTTAATGAAATTAATAGCTTATACGGAAACGAAGCAATCAAGATTGCTAAAGAAAAGAACATTAAAGTGATTTATTGGTACTATGATGAAAAATATTTATTACCTTCTAGTATAGATAAAAGTTTCTTTATGAATGATCCAAATATTTGTTTACCATTAAAACATATGTTCAATTTAGCACAAATTGAAAATATTCAAGAAGATATAATTAACTCTGAAAAAACAAAAAATGGTTTTAGAAATTTATTAAAACGAGTTCAGGATGCAGCTACAAGACATTTTAAATCTGTTTGGAAAGAATATAAAGGTATAGAATTTGAATTAATTCCAAATGGATCAAATATCGATATTTCAGTAAAAGACTATTTCAATAATTATGATTTTCAACAAAGAAGTGATGGCTTTAAAAGGTTTGTTACGTTTTTATTAATGATTTCAACAAAAGAAAGGGCAAAAGATCTAAAAAATACATTAATTTTAGTTGATGAACCAGAGATTAGTCTTCATCCAAAAGGAGCAAGAAGTTTACGAGATGAATTAATTAAAATTTCCGAGAATAATTATGTAGTATATAGCACTCATTCTATTTTCATGATTGATAAAGATAGAATAGATCGACATTATGAAGTAAAAAAAGTGCATGAAAAAACTACCATAAACCAATTATCATATTCTGATTATTTTGAGGAAGAAGTTGTTTATAATGCTCTAGGTTGTTCGATGTTTGAAATAATGAAGGATACAAATATCGTTTTTGAAGGTTGGAAAGATAAAAAATTATTTATTACTGCTATGACAAAACTACCTAGCGGTTATAAAGATTTAAAAAATAAATTTGATAATATTGGATTTGCACATTCAAAAGGTGTAACAGGAATGCACTCAACAACAGTTAATATGGAACTTACTGGAAGAAAATGCATAATTATAAGCGATAACGATGAAATGGCGATACGTTTAAAAAAAGAATATGAAGATCAGCATTATTATGGTGATTGGTATAAATATAATGATGTTCAAGCGGATTGTGAAGCAAAAACTGGGGAAGATTTTGTTAAGGATGCGCTCATTTTAAAAAGCATAAAAACTATTATAAAAAACCACGATAATATCACAGATGTTACAAGTTTAAACTTAGTCGATTCTAAAGGAAAAATAAATGCAATACAATGTTGGCTTAAAACATTTGGATATAATAAAGAAACTTGTCGACCTATTCTACAAGAAATAAAAGACGAAGTATTTAAAAATATAAAAGTATCTGATATAGAAGAAAAATACTATGAATTTTTAAAAAAATTATCAGAAATTTTGTAAGTTACATTGTTATTGGCTATTTATTTTTATCCATTCCATGATGACGGAAACAAGATATTCTTGTTCTGTTTTGGTTAGTTCTCTGTGTCGAGGGAATTTGTGCCATTTTTCGATGCAGCCGCGGCAGCAGGTGGCCGTTGCATGTTGAGCAATAAACACAGGGTGTCCTCGCATTGGGGTTTGTTTACCATCGTTTGCAGGTTCAGAGGGAGCTACTCTATCACGAATAAAATCGCTGGCATGAGAATGGATTGTATCAAGACCTTTTTCTTTGATATATTCAAGTTCTTTTGCCCTGAGCTTAAATCTGCTCCTGAATTTTGATTTTGCTAATCTGTCTAAAATATCCATTTTATATCTATTACTTGTACTGATATGGTGTTATATGTCACAACATGCTCATTTTATTGAAAATTACTCCATTTTTTATTTTTTATTAGAGTTTCTAAATCATTAATATTTTTTACTTTTTCGTCAAAATTAAAATATATTTTGCTTCCAAACATTCCGCCTCTTGAATCTTTATTAAAGTTGATATTTTCTTTGAAATCACTAAGTAAAAACATTTGAACCCCATCATCCCAACAATATTTACTTTTTTCTGTTGCTTCTTTAATAATATCTTCTTCTTTGTAATTATCACTATCAAACCACGATATACTTATATTTGTTTTAGCTTTTGAATCATACATGCAAACAGCTTTTATTTCTGCTATACAATTTACGTTTTTATTTTCATAAATACCAAAATATTTTGAACGAGCGTGTTTATATGCACCTTTTGCCTCTGGGCAAAGATATAACTTTCTGTTAATTACATCGTTTTTCGAAACTGCACAATTTACAACGTCTAATCTATATTTCCAGGTCGGTAAAAGATTATTCTCATCCAAAAATTGTTCGTATTCTTTAATTATATTGTGAAGAGTTTCTGATTTAATTCTGTCAGAAATATTTTCTAGTGCATATTTTAATTGTTCAAATTCAACTTTTGTAATAATTAAATCTTTTTCGTCCTTATATTTTTCTTTTATTGCATCAAAAGCTTTTGATTCTTCTTTTAAACCATCAAAATTTGCAAGTGCAATAAATATTTTCTGTCCATTAAAATTCAAAAGATTTTCAATATGGCGCTCTAATTGATCATTATAAAACCAATCAGTAGTTTTGGTTTCAATAAAAATTTGAAACGGTAATTGCTGAATCACTCCGTCAATTACAGAATTCCCTCTTTCGCAACTATATCCAACTTGTTGTAAGAAATTTACTCCTATATTTATATTCCGTCCTTCATCTGCTAATAAATCAATTATAAATGACTGAAATAAATTCGGGCTTTCATTATAAATTTGCCTTAGAACTAATAATGTGTAATTTGTAACCTTGTTTTCTTTTTGTTCATATTTTGGGAAAAAACTTACTTCTGTCATAATCAAGCTCCTTTATATTTAGTATATCATAATCTAAAGGTATGCCAGATATGGATCTAGTAAACTATTAACTCAATATTCTTTTATAAATTTCAATAATTGCATCATTTATGTCAATAAAAATTACCTTTTCAAAACAATCGCATTTAGTAATAAACTCACTAACTGCATCTGTTGCTATTTTGCAGGCTTCTTCTAATGGGAAATGATAAACTCCGCAAGAAATAGCAGGAAAAGCTATCGTTTTAATTCCGTTTTCTTTTGCTAAATTCAAAGATGTATTATAGCAGTATTTTAAGAGTTCTTTCTCGTTTTTATTACCCCCATGCCAGACTGGGCCGACAGTGTGAATTACATATTTTGAAGGCAAATTATAACCTTTTGTAATTTTTGACTGTCCTGTTTCACAACCGTTTAAAGTTCTGCATTCTTCCAGAAGGTCAGATCCTGCAGCACGATGAATGGCACCATCAACCCCGCCGCCACCTAATAAACTTGTATTTGCAGCATTGACTATTGCATCAACTTCTAATTTTGTTATATCATCTTTTAAAGCTTCAATTTGCGCCATATTTACCTCAATTTAATATTATCATAAATGAAGACTCTGTCATAAATGGACATAATAAACTATTGAATACAAATTTAACTTTACTTTCTTCTACTTTTGATACATCAATTGTGTTAAAGGTGGATTTTATGAAGTTAAGAATCATATCTGACATACATTGTGATATCAATTCAGGGCAAAATACAAATTTCGATTTTGCACCGGATGATTTTGTAATATGTTGCGGAGATATTTCAGGAGATAGAATTACAACCGAAAAATGGATAAACAACAATCTAAAGCAAGGAATTGTTGTTGGGGGAAATCATTTAGGATATACTCACTTTACTTATGACAAAGAAGAATCATTAAATTTATCTATAAAATATCTTCAAAATAAATTTTTAGGACCAGTACATTTTTTAGAAAATCAAAGCCTTGTTATTGACAACATTTGTTTTATAGGCTGTATTTTATTTACTGATTTTAATTTATATGGAACCCCTGACAGTTGCAGGTTTATAGCACAAAAATATTTAAACGATTTTAGGAATGTGAAATTGTACGAAAAAGGGAAATTAAGAACGATTTCCACAGAAGATCAATTAGCACTACATAAGAAAAGCATTAATTTTATTGAAAAAACTTGTCAAAAATACAAAGATAAAAAAATAATTATAGTAACTCACCACTCGCCAAGTTTAAAAAGCATTTCTGAAGAATACAAAAACAATTTATTAAGTGCAGCGTTTGCGAGCAATCTTGAATACTTGTTTGAAAGATATCCAAACATAAAATTGTGGTGCCATGGACACATTCATAATTCAGTTGATTACAGGCTCGGGAATGCAAGAGTTATTGCTAATCCTCTGGGTTATGGGAATGAAAACGCAAATTTTAGAAAAAAAGGAGTTTTGATAAATACGGATGACTTATAATATTAAACAAATTATTCAACAATAGCTTCAATATTTCCAATTGCATAAAGCGGAATATCATATAAATTATTATCGTTCAATTTATAATCAGCAAGTGAAGTCCGAACAGATTTTTCGGATTTATAATTTTGAATAAAGTTCTTTAAACTCTTTGCTTTTAAGTTCTTTTCCGCTTTTACTTCAACCGGAATAACATACCCGTCAAGTTGAACCACAAAATCAACTTCGCTGCGGCTTGAATCGTTTGACCAATAATAAATTGGCATATCGTCATTGGCACTTTTTAGCTGCTGATAAACATACTGTTCTGCGATTGCACCTTTAAATTCTTCAAAAATTTGAGTTTTTTCTAAAATTGTTTTTACATCTAAATTAGTTAAAGCAGATAATAGACCGACGTCCACAACAAACAGTTTAAACGCTTCAAAATCCTGATAAGCAATTAGCGGTAAATCCGGCTTTTTAATACGATTGACTTGGTAAACTAACCCGGCATCTTTTAGCCAAAGCAGAGCAAGTTCGTATTCTTTTGCTCTGGCGCCGGTTTTTATTGCACTATATATAAACTTTTTATTTTCCTTTGCAAGCTGTGACGGAATTGTTTGCCATAGCATTCTTATTTTTTCAACTGTATTTGCAGGAACGTGTTTTGAAAAATCATTTTCATAAGAAGCAAGAATTGTTTTTTGAATCTCTCGGACTCTTTTATAATCACGATTATTTATAAAATCTTGAACAACTTCCGGCATACCGCCAATATAGCAGTACATTTTAACAAGTTTTTCAAACTCGTTTTTAAATATACTCATCATTTGGAAGTCTTTTTTCTCAATGAGTTCGATAAATCTTTCTTCTCCAAGAGCTCTTGCAAATTCAAAAAAGTCCATCGGATAAAGATTTAAGAATGAAACTTTCCCGACAGGAAAGCCTGTTCCCTCGTGGTGGATAAGTCCAAGCAAACTTCCTGCCGCAATAATATCATATTCGGGTGCATTTTCATTAAAATATTTGAGTGATGTCAATGCTCTCGGGCACTCTTGAACTTCGTCAAAAATTATCAATGTATTATCAGGGTTGATTTTTATACCGGATAATATTTCAAAAGATTCAATTAAGCGCGGAATTTTATAATCATTTTCAAAAACTGCTGCAAGCTCAGAATTATTGTCAAAATGCAAATAAACAACTTGTTCATAATATTGTTTCCCGAATTCTTTCATAAGCCAAGTTTTGCCAACCTGTCTTGCACCTTCAATAATTAGCGGTTTATGACCTTTTTTATCTTTCCACTTTTTTAGTTTTTCAATGGCTGTTCTTTGCATGACAACACCTCTTTTGTTTTAATTTTACACTTTTTTACAGGAAAAATCAACAATGTTTTACACTTTTTTACAGGAAAGTTTGGGGTAAAATCACATTTTTTTACAGGAAACAATTTATATACCGTCAAGAATATCGATTTTATGAATAAAATCATGTGATAGTGCGAAATCGAATCTGTTTAAAAAGTCATCAAAACAAGTATATCCTATGTTTTTACATATAACATTTAGAGGAATATTGTGTTTTACTGATAAATAAACATGCGTATTTATAAGCGTATCATAGTTTGGCACATTAACCTTTAAAAATACTTGTCCCTTTTGATGTTTTGGAATTTTATTAAACAAAATATCAGGAATATAAAGTATTCTATCCAGATTTTCTTTGTGATGATGGTTATAAATAGTATATTTTGAACTGCGAATCAGAACAGTTTGTTCGTCATGGTTTATATCGCTAAAATTAAGATTATACAGCTCCATAGGTGTGATTCCTAAACACAAAATCCAAAGTTGCTGCGAATATTTTTCGGTTATTTTATTAATTTCATCTTTTGTTAAAATCTTATGTTCCTTATATTTCTGCGGAGTTGAAAAATTTAAGTTGAATTTATTTTTATCAGAATATTTTTTAATAATAATTTCAAGTTCTTTTGAATAAATTATTAAATATTTTCTTGAATATCCTTCTGAAATCTTTTTATTTTGAAAGCTAAAAACAACATCCTGTCTGATTTCAGAAAACTTGTAATTCTTAAAAAACGGAATAATATGCAGCCTCACTGCATTTATTTTTACCTGAACATCCTGAGTTCGTCTGAGTTTTGCAAGATATTCTAAATATGCTTTAGCGCCGTCTATAAAATTTTCATAAGATTTATTTGAAATTTCATCAATCTTGAGTTTTTCTTCTTGCGAAAAATTCAAATCAGCAGTCCGATTTCTTGTGTTTTAAGATTCAAAATCTTTGTCCCATATAGCTTGTAATCTTTTTCAACCATGGTTTTAACCTTTCGTTATTTTAATATTTGCGTATATCTCGTCCGGCTTCTCAGGATCAATCAAAAAATCTTTATCAAATACGTATCTTTCGCCATCTGGTGCAACGCAGCCGACAACATTGTGTTCGCCAAAGCAAACAACAGTAAATTCTTCGCTATCTTTTTCAAACCAACCTTTTAGCTTTTTTTATCTGTACTTTTTGCCGATTTCAATCATAGTATGCTCCTTTCAAGCTACACCATTCATTGCTCTTTCATCGGGAAACATCAACTCTAAATCTCGAAATCGTATCATACAGACACATTTAGGACTTGATGTTTCTGCAAAACAGAGTTATTCTGTGTGTACCAAAACTTTATTTATCCCGAGGTTAACTATGAAAAAACACATATTGGCACAAGATGCCTTTAAACTCTATACTGAAAAATTTATGTCGTTAGAAAATATCGCGAGGCAGCTTCATTTGAACGAAAGAACACTCCGCCGATGGAAAAAGTCTGATGATTGGGAAACCAAAAGAACGGAATATCTTCGGACTAAAACAACGTTACATTCGGATTTATATGATTTTACCCGAAGTTTGATAAATTCTATCGAGAGAGATATGGAGAATAACGGTAAAGTCGAGCCTGCAAGGTATTATGCCGTTACTAAAATGCTGAAATTGATTGGGCCGGTTAAATCTTATGAGGATGAAGTGATAAGTGAAAAACAAAAACCTAAAGAGGAAAAGCCGAAAGGTTTAACGCCGGATGTTATACGAGAAATTGAGGAACAAATTCTCGGCATAACTCACGAAGAAATTTGTGAACACGATTTGAACACCGATTAAACACCTTTTAAACGGCATTTAAACTTCGACATCTTTTTCGTGGTCTATAAAGAATGCATTCAAGACATCCGCATCGTTGCGCAAATGCTTAACTACCGGCGCAAGATTGTAGCATTCTTCAATCTCAGGTTGATTTGCAACAAAATAATCAATAACAACTGCTGTATTATAAATATTCTCCGACCACTTGCTTAACTGTTTGAATTCTTTTGGAGTAATATTAAACCCAACTTTTTCCATACGACCTCCTTTATTGTGTCGTATTCATCACTCTGAGTCAAAATAAAGTCAAGTTATGGTTTTATGACAGCCTGAGCATCAATTAATTCTATTTTTTCAGGGGTTATATATTCATATTCCTTTAATTTATCTATAAGTTTATCAAACTTATCGGAACAACAATATATAACATCTTCAAGTCCTAACCACTCATCTTTGTTATCAAGTCGAACCGCAGCTTCATGTTCTTCCAATGTTAAAAGATATGTTTGAGCTTTTCTATAAACATTATTCAACGCTAAAGCTTCCATGTCTGCCTGTTTCCAACGTTCCCTTAAACTGGTTTTAATACTTAATACTATGGGAAAATTATCTTTGGAAAATAATAAAATATCATAATTAACACCGGGAACAAAATGAACTTTAGCATTTGTATAAAAAGGCATAATCTCAGAATTATAAAGTATTATCGCGATAATAAGTTCTAAAATTTTACCATTTAGACTATTGGTGCAATCTTCCGTTTTTATATACTTATGCTACAGTTTCTTAACTGTTTCTGATGGCTTTTTATTTTTATATACAGACATGTTTGGACAAATGCTGCAAAAACAATCTAATGCTTTTTGTCCTGTTTTTATTACATGATTATTAACTAAAAAATCTTTTGTGTTCACCCAATAAGTATATCATGATTTCTGTTAATAACAAATCTTTATAAACAAGCAAAACATTATTATTTGATATATAATTATCACATGGACAGACTTACTAAAGAACAAAGACATAAGAACATGCAAGCTGTCAAAAATAAAGACAGTCAAATCGAACTTATGTTAAGGTCTGCTCTATGGAATAAGGGATATCGATACAGAAAAAACTATACAAAACTTGAGGGGAAACCTGATATTGTTTTGTCAAAATATAAAACAGTTATATTTTGTGATAGTGAATTTTGGCATGGGTATAACTGGGAGGTTCGTAAAAACGATATAAAGTCTAATAAAGAATTTTGGATAAAGAAAATTGAAGGCAATATTAAAAGGGATAAAACAGTTAATAAAATTCTAAAAGAACAGGGCTGGAAAGTAATAAGGCTTTGGGGCAAAGATATTCAAAAAAATTTAGATAAATGTGTAAACAAAATAGAAAAAGAGATAGGTGTTCAATGAGTGTGAATGTTTTAGAAAAAAACGAAAAGAAAGAAAAAAAGTCAAATTCTAGTCAAATTTTGCAATTCCAAAAAATTATGCACGATAATAAAATACCTTTTCCGGCTATGGACAAGACAAAATTTACATTCATTGATTTGTTTGCAGGAATTGGCGGAATGCGTATAGCCTTTCAAAATTTAGGCGGAAAGTGCGTATTCAGTTCCGAAATTGATGAACAAGCTCAAAAAACCTATGCTATTAATTTTGGTGATGTCCCTGATGGCGATATTACTAAAATAAATGAAAATGATATTCCGGATCATGATATTTTAGTCGGAGGTTTTCCTTGCCAAGCATTTTCTATTGCAGGGAAAAGAGGCGGATTTAATGATACCCGAGGAACACTATTTTTTGATGTTGCAAGAATAATTAAAGCAAAACAACCAAAAGCGTTTTTCTTAGAAAATGTAAAAGGCTTAACTAACCATAGAGGCGGAAAAACTCTTGCAACCATATTGAATGTTTTAAAAAATGATTTAGGATATATTGTTCCTGATCCTCAAATAATGAACGCAAAGAATTTTGGTGTTCCGCAAAACAGAGAAAGAATTTTTATCGTCGGGTTCAGACCTGATCTTGGTATAAAAGAGGAAGATTTTTCATATCCTGAACCAACTGATACAACAAAAACCATTAGAGATATTATGGAAAAGAAACCTGTTTCTGCCAAATATTACTTATCTACTACATATCTTGAGTGTTTGGAAAAACATAAAGCAAGAAATGAAGCCAAAGGCAACGGTTTCGGTTATGAAATAAAAGATTTGGATGGAGTTTCAAATACCATAGTAACAGGAGGTATGGGTAGGGAAAGAAATCTTATAGTTGATAAAAGATTAAAAGATTTTACTCCTGTTACACATATCAAAGGCGAAGTAAACAGAGATGGCATTCGCAGAATGACTCCTAGAGAATGGGCTCGCTTGCAAGGTTTCCCGGATAATTTCAAAATAGAAGTTGCAGATGTAAGTGCTTACAAACAATTTGGCAATTCCGTTGCAATCCCAGCAATTCAAGCTACCGCAAAGAATTTAATTGAAAAAATCATTGAGGAGTAATATGATCACACAAAATAAAGGGGAATGGAGTGAACTGTATGTCTTTCTCAAATTATTGGGAGATGGCGTTCTTTATGCTGCAGATGCGGATTTAAATAAAATCGAAGATTTATATTACCCTTTAGTTGAAATTTTAAGAAAAGAGAACGAACAAGTTAAACATTATGTAAAAGATTCTCCGAATATTGAAGTAAAAGATGATACGGGCAATATTATACTAAAACTTCCGATGTTGGAATTTGAAACAAAAGCAAAAATTTTATTAGATGCGATTAAAAAATCTGACAGTACGTTTGCCGTTCTGGAAATAGAAGATTTTATGAACATTATCAAATGTACCAAAGTAAAGGCAGATTCTCTAGATAAAAGTGATATTTCTTTGGTACTGCATGATTGTAAAACGTTAAGAGAGGAATTATTCGGATTTAGTATAAAATCGAGATTGGGCAGTGCTTCTACATTGTTAAACCCTGGAAAAACTACAAATTTTATTTATGAAATAACCGGGGATATATCGGAAGAACAAATCAACGAAGTCAATAAAACGGATACGCGAGCAAAATTGCGAGACAGATTATTAAAAATCAAAGATTACGGTTGCGAATTGCATTTTGCGGAAATGGAAAACGAAAATTTTAAAGCTAACTTACAAATGGTGGACAGCGCGTTTCCTTTGATTATTTCCGAATATTTAGTTCAATATTATTCCGGTAACGGTAGTTTAATTTCGGAATTAACTCCTAAAGTAAGAACTATTAATCCCTGCAAATTAAATACAAATATGCCGCATCTTTACTATGAACATAAAATGAAAAACTTCCTGACGGACATTGCCCTTGGAATGACACCTGCAACACCATGGACAGGAGATTTTCAAGCAACAGGTGGTTATATTATTGTGCGAGAAGATGGAGAAGTCTTATGCTATCATCTTTATAATCATAATGAGTTCCAAGAATATTTGTTTAAAAATACGAGATTTGACACTCCAAGTGCTACTCGTTACGAATTCGGAAGCATATATCAAGAAAATGGTAAGAACTATATAAAACTCAATTTACAGGTGCGATTTATTTAAGATGAGCACATCTTTGTTCAGCCAAAAACCAATTCTCCTTTTCGCTATTATTTGGATTTTGTAAAGACAAAAAATATGCTTGTTCTTTTATGTATTCTTTTATATTTATTGGCTTTTGTAAAAGTAAATCAATTAATATTAATTCGGTTTCAGCAATTAAATTATTTAGAACAGAGCGATTTTCAATTAAATGAAAACTATGTACAAGTTTATTCCTTATGTTATATAATTGATTGCCAATGGTAGTGTCATGCAAATCCGATAATAAATTTAATTTTTTGTATTCTGCTTCAAAATTGTTATTAGTTGTTTTTAGTTTCAAAAGAGCATCTACTCGATGACGTTCTTTTTGTATTTTATTTATATTTTCTTTAAAATCATTAAAATTACAAAGTTTTTGTTCATAACTGTTCAAGAAAAATTGCGCCTCATGCTCTAATCTATTTTCTATATAAATTTCAACTATTTGATATAACATCATAAATCTTGCAAGATTATTTTCAACAGATATAAGATCTTTTATAAATAAGTTTTTTATGTATTCATATTTTGATATATCGGAAAAAGTTTTTTCTAATTTTATTGTTTGTTTCCCTTCATATTCTTCTATTAATACCCTGTTCTTTTCATGAAAATCAGATATTTGGGGACTGATATTGATATTATTAACGTATAAAAAACCAAGCTTGTATAAATATGGTAAGTAATTGTATATATTGAACTCTCCAATAAACTTATTGCATAAAATTAGTACATAAACATCTGGGTAAAGTTCCGAAATTGATGAAATCACATTATTGTTATTATTAAAATTATAAAATTTTAAAAGTAATTCGTAGCACGCATATTTATATTTATTTCTAGCCTGCATCGTTGCTACGGGAGTGTTTTCTTCAGATAATGTTGCCTCACTATCATCTAATCTGGTAATTGGCAATAAAAAGCCACAAGTACACCCTATTTTATCTAATTTTATTGCCCAAATATTACTTTGTGAGTTTTGTAAATGATTGTTTTTAAATAAAAAAATATTGTAATTATTACTGTCAACTTTTATTAAATCATCAGGACACTTTATTTCTATATTTTTATATTTGAACAATTTTTCATTATTTAAAAATTCAACTTGCTCATTCATCAGATATTTGCTCTTTCATAGCTTCTCATTGCTGCTTCAATTGCACCATCCAAATTTAAGTATGAACTATGTTCTTTATCAAATAAAATTTTGAAAATATTATAAAAATAAAAACGTTGGTCATTACCAATTTTCTTTGCAATCTTTCTAATACTATCAAAGTTTTTGATTACATTATTCATTGTTTCTGTTGCATTATTACACTTTATTTTGGGTATAACTTCATTTTTTAATTCTTCAAAATCTTTAATCGTTCCATCTTTAAACCATGCACCAATAGCGGCCCCAAATCCTGTCATAGCTTGTGACTTGCTAAAAATTTTATATGAATTTTTAGCAAATGGTTGAGCACTTAATTCGTATTGGTAGTTATCATTATTGAATTCCCAATTATTTGTAATTTGGCATAATTTTACAACTAATTCATTATAAGAATATATGAAATCTTTAAATAGGTCTTTTTGGTTTACATCTTTTGCAAGATTTTCCAAACTTTTAATATTTTCGAGTAGTTCTCCTCTCTCCATTGTCATATAATTTTGCGTTAAGTATGAAGAAAAACCTTCAATTACATCACTAAAATTATATTCCCCATTATTGTATGGCCGTATATCATCAACTTCTCTAATAAGCTTAACACCAGAAACATCTTGATTTATGTAATCTGAGTATATAATTTCTATCTGATGTCTCATTGACATTGGAGTTTGACCAGTATTCAATGTTAACATTCTATATAAAACACCAATCTTATTTATCCCAGTATACAATTCAATTCTTATTTGATTTTTTTTTACTTTTTCTATTAACAATGGCTGATCTTTTAATTCATCTAATAAATCCCGAATTGTATAAGATCTTTGCAACCCATCTAATATTATTAGTTTATTTCTCTTATTTTGTATAAGTTGAATTATTTCATCATCAGTCATACCTTGCGTATTTTCTTCCAATGCAAGAAAAATAGTAGGAATTAAGCATCCTTTTTGTAAATCAGATTTTAGCAAACTATATACGGAGGAAGAAGATTTTACACGCTTCCTTTGAAATTCATTATTTTCCAATATATCTTTTGCAATATTATAATATTCTTCTAGCGACATTTTTAATAAAATATTGTTAGCCTTTATTCTTTCATCTTTATCATTTGTTAAAATTTGCATGCTTATTTCCCTTTCAATGCTTTCTTTTATTTTAATATAAAAATATAATTTATTAGATGGTAGCATATAAAATTTTGACTATAAACAATAAGGGGATTATATAAATTAATTATCAGTAACTTTGAGAATGAATTATCAAGGAGTTTGAGAGTTTTTATCAGATAATTTTGAAATATTTCCCCGAAAACTTAAAAAGTTTGAGAATTCTCTCAAACTTCCGGGGGTAGTATTCTTAATCTCTCTGATAATCTACATCAAATGAATTAAAAATAGTACACGAAAAGAAAAACGGTTATTCTAAAGATGTTAAAGCAAGTATTATCAAGCAAATACAAGTTTTAGAAAACAGAATTGAAGAAGCATTTACCCTCAAACTGGACGGTAATATAACTCATGATTTTTGGAAAAGTCAAAATGATAAATGGCAAACTGAAAAAGATAAACTCAAAATTCAGTTAGATGAAATGGATAAGCTTGATAAAGAATTTTACGAGAAAGCCGACATCCTGCTTGGGTTTACGGATAATGCGTATGAATATTTTTCAAAAGGAAATATTAAACAAAAAAGAAAAATTTTAGAAATAATATCAGAAGAAATAACATACAAAGATAAGAATTTTAACATAAAACTTAAACCGATTTTCCAAACAATAGCAGAAAATCAGTACAATTTGACCCAAAAATTTGCCAACAATCGAACTCTGGAAATGGGCATAAATAAAGGGCTTGAACCTAATTCAAACCCTAAATCAATAAAAAACTCCTCGGGTGGGACTCGAACCTACAACCCTTCGGTTAACAGCCGAATGCTCTGCCATTGAGCTACCGAGGAATAACTCTGTGTTTTTATTATAGTCCGCTGAAAAAAATATGTAAATACCTTTAAGAAAAAATTTTTAATTTTTTTTAATCTTTTGTAAATATTTCTCTTGGACTTTTGTTATTCTCTATGTTTTTTGTGAAAATATTATTTTTATTACTCTTTGCATATAGATGTTAAAAAATGTTACAAACAATCCTTTTTTATTAAAGATTTGTTTTTTTTTGTCGACTAATTAAGAGTAAATTGAGCAAGGGATTTTTGCAGATGATTAAAATGATTAAAAAATCTAATAATAATATTTCATCAAGTGTTGAATTTCTTCTTAAAGGTGCAAAAAAAAGACGTGCTATTGGTATAGCTAATGCTAAGTCTTTCAATTCCGATATGGGAATTAAAACAAAATTAGTTGCATTAAATTAGTTTTATTTAATTTAGTGCTTCATTTCTGAGAGAGTAGAGTTTATTTATGAATCAAGCAAGCAGCTTGATTTTTTATTTTGTGAAATTTTTATTTGCAGCACTCGTTCAAAACTTTTTCTGCAACATCATAAGGTGTTGGTGTTTTTTTCTCTTGTGTTGAAAATTCACACATCTTTTCAAATAAAAAATTAATATTTTTTATTGATTTGCCTCGTTTTAAAATGTTTATCAAAACGTATTTTATTCCCCAAAGGGGCATGACATTTGATAAATTCCAGACAAGGCGGCTATTATTTTTTTGAACTATGTCTATGTATTTTTCTGTAGTTGCATTTGTAAATAGTTTTTCTATTTTTTCTTGGCAAATATCTTTTAAACCGTTCATTATGTCAAAAATAGCATCTTCTTCATTTAAAAGAGTAAATCCCTGATGTAAAATTTCATCGTTAATTGCAAACAGATATTCATTTTCTTGTAATTGATTGTTTTGTATTAATCTGATTTTGGGGATTATATAGCCGGTTTCCTCAAAATATGTTTCTCGAAACGTTTTAATGTTGGCTGCGATTTTCAATCCATATTCTCTTAAATCAGCTCCGACTTTTAATGTCATTTCGTCAATTGCAAGTGATTCGTACATTGACTCGATTGATTCTTCAACAGTTGCAACTCTTTCTTTGTTAAAAGTATTTATTTGAAATATTTTTTTTATCTTCTCTATCATATTTTTGTTTTAATGATTAATGCCTTTTTGTCAAAATTTTATAATTTTGTTTTAATTTCTTTTTTATTTAAAACCTGATTGATTTTTTTAATATTTGAGTTAAGATAAATATATAATTTATAATATCTTAATCGGAATGTAGCGCAGTTTGGTAGCGCACTGTGTTCGGGTCGCAGGGGTCGCAGGTTCAAATCCTGTCATTCCGATTTTTTATTGCAAAAAATCGTTCTCCAGGTTGAACCTACGGTTTACCCAAAAGGGCATATCGATTTGTACGGCTCAATTTTCGCCTACAACTCGCTACAAATCACTGTCATTTTGATTTTTTATCGTAAAAAGAGATTACAAATATCTGTTTTTTATTTGAAAAAACAGTTGAAAAATTCTTTATATTAAATTGTTTTTTTATTTTTTGTAAAAATAAAAATATTCAGAGAAAACATGTAGTTTTATTGAGAAAAAACATGTTGCGAGATGTAACAAAATTTTAAAAAAGTGAATAATTGTGATGAGTTTTGTTTTTATATACATGACGAGATATAATTTGTATATAAAGGTGCGATAAAAGAAAAGGAACGAAATTATGAGTTTAGTTGATGCTTTAAAAAGTGGTAAGGCTCAGTATACGGGTAATTCTTCGAGTAATGTAAACATTAAAGTCGGTGATGGTAATTCAAACATAACCGTACGTGGTAATAATGTTGACATCGAGGCAGGTACCGGTAATCAAAATGTTGTAGTACTTGGAAATGATGTTGATATTAAACTCGATCAAAATGCTGATGCCGACTGGGATTCAACTGCTGATTTTGATAATGTTGCTGTAATAAGCGACAAAGGTAATGTCAATATTGATACCGGTGACGGTAATGACAGAGTTGTATCGGTTGCCGATAACATAAATATTAAAATGGGTGACGGCAATCACATGATAGATTTTTGGGGTGACAATGTAAACATAAATGTTGGTGACGGTAACAACCAAATTATGACTATGGATAAATCCCTCGCTGCCGGTAGTATTACAGAAGATACAAACTGGTTAGGTGTTAATATCGGTCAAGCTGCAGTTGATGCTGTTGCCGCTGATACCATAGAATATACTGAAGTTTTGTATGATATTACCAAAGCAGAAGGTACTGATAAGTCATCTTTCTTGAACAAAATGAAAGATACTTACAAACTCGATGATGCAAATATGAAAAAACTTGAGGAGTTGTATAATAACGGAGAACTCTTTAAAGAGTTTGCACCCGGTGTTCCTGCGTATGCAATTGTTGAATCTGTTAAACAAAAGAATCCGGATGGCTCTGCTAAGTTTGTATTGGCAAAAGTAGACAGTCAAAATTCCAGCGGATATATTCACACAAGAGGTTTACAAGACGGTACATTTAAAGAATGTATCGCAACTAAGCAAAGAGGCACAAGCGAATATACAGAGCAAAGAACCGTTACAAGAGAAATAAAACAACAAGATGTCTTTAGAATTGATGGTACTAAAAACTTGAATATTAAAACCGGTAACGGTGATCAAAGCTATATCAATGTTACTTCAACCGGAGTTGTTGACATTAAAACAGGTGATATTATGAATAACCTTATCAATGTCGATGCTGAGGTAAAAATTGTTGGTGATCCTGAAATTATTAAAACAGTTTATACGGAACCATCAAGAAAGATTACTATTGGTACAAACATTGGAAAAACTTATACATCTCCTATTGTCGTTGACTTTAACCGAGATGGTAAAGTATCTGCAAGTTCCGGAAAAGGTATTGACGCAAATAACGACGGTATTGCAGATGGTTATGCTTCAAATGGCGATAAGATGTTAGCTATGAGTGACATGAACGGAAATGGTTCTATTGATGGTTCAGAAGCTTTCGGTGATCAAACGGTCAGCCCGTTTACCGGTCAAAAATACAATGCTGCTAACGGTTTTGAAGCTTTGAAAATGGTTGCTAATGAAGCTGAAAAATATACCGGTATTAAATGTTTGGAAGGCAGCTTCGTAAATCTTCAAAACTTGAAAGAAGCTTTGAGTTCTGTCGGTGTTAACCTCGGATTTATCAGCGATGATAATGTTACTGAACTTGAAGACTTGGCTCACGTTGCAGCAATCAATGTTGACAATTATAACGAAGTTGATGATGACGGTGACGTACAACACAGACAACAAGGTTCTTACATCGATACAGATGGTAATGAATACTCTGCTGATGACGTTTGGTTCAAAAATAGAAATATCTTTGACAAAATGCGTGACCGTATGTCATAAAAACTTTAAATCTTTTATAAAAAAGGTGGTCGTAAATGACCGCCTTTTTTTGTTTTATTTAGTATAAAAAAATGCTAATTTGGGGCTAATCTTTTGTGATGTTTTCATTAAAATTTTATAAAAAAAGGAAGCTGTCAAAGCTTCCTTTTTACTTCTTTTGATAAGACCTTCGATATTAATATCTATAATGAGCAAATGCTTTGTTAGCTTCTGCCATCTTGTGAGTGTCTTCTCTTTTTTTACAAGCTGCACCTTGTCCGTTTGCTGCATCTGTAAGTTCTGCTGTCAATTTTTCTACCATTGACTTACCGCTTCTTTTCTTTGCAGCTTCAATTAACCATGTTGAACCAAGTGCCATTCCTCTTTCGGGATTAACATCAAGAGGTACTTGATATGTTGAACCACCAATTCTTCTTGCTTTTACTTCAAGAAGCGGAGTTGCGTTTGTTAATGCCTTTTGGAATACTTCTAATGAGTCTTGTTTAGTTTTTTCTTGGATTTTATCAAGTGTTGAGTAGAAAATCTTTTCCGCAATTGACTTTTTGCCTCTTCTCATCAAACGATTGATGAATCTTGATATATCAACATTGTTATATACTGCATCAGGTGCCGGTATTCTTTTTTCCGGTTTACTTCTTCTTGACATGTTTACCTCTATTTCTTAGCTTTTGCTTTTTTAGCACCGTATTTAGAACGGCTTTGTTCTCTGTTTGCAACACCTGCTGTGTCCAAAGTTCCTCTGATGATGTGATATCTTACACCAGGTAAATCTTTTACTCTGCCGCCTCTTATAAGAACTACACTGTGTTCTTGTAAGTTGTGACCGATTCCCGGAATGTATGATGTTACTTCATATCCGTTTGTAAGTCTTACACGAGCTACCTTTCTCAATGCTGAGTTAGGTTTTTTCGGTGTTGTTGTATATACTCTGGTGCATACTCCTCTTTTTTGAGGGCAATTTTCCAAAGCCGGTGATTTAGTTTTATCTGTCAATTTTTGACGTTCTTTGCGAACTAATTGTGCAATAGTTGGCATATTTTCTCCTTTTGTTATATTTTTGCTCGTTCATCAGCACATTCCGAGCTGTCCCGCATGGGGATATATCTCTATTTAACTTTAGACATAACTTATTGTCAACATGATTTCTAATTTTATTTCCTGCATTTAATTGTTCTTTACAACTTTTAATTATTTTTCTTTATTATGTTTTCAAGAGCTGTTTCAAGTGTTTTGATTTTGTTTTCAAGTTCTTGTATTTTGCTGTTTTTTTCTGCTTCTGAAATACTGTTTTTTTCTCGCTCTTTTTTATATGCTTTTAATGTTTGTTGTTCTGCCAGGTCAAATATCATGTACAATACAATGGTTTCGAAAACTGTAAATAAGCATAATGCCGTTGCAAAAATAGCGTAATTTGTTTGGTATTCTGCTCCGTTGAAGGGACAGGTATAATTGAAACACTGGGGCATGAATTTTCCAACCGCAAAATATACCATCACAGCTAAGCAAAGTTGTACGGTTAATATGGTTAAATGTTTTTTCATTTTTGGCTCCTTAATTTGTTTAAAACTTTTTGTATATCTTCATCTTGTGAAATTTCAAGCTCTATTCGTCCGTTCTTTAATGTATCGAAAGACAATTTATAAGCCTGAAGTACCTGTTCCGTTGTGTTGACGTGAATTTTTTCACCTCCATAAAGACTATCATTAACAATAGCATGTCCGATATACGCCATGTGGACTCTGATTTGGTGAGTTCTTCCTGTTTCAAGTTGGAGTTCAACCAATGTATAGTGTTTAAATCTTTCTATGACTTTAAAATGAGTAATGGACGGTTTCCCGCCTTGTAGGACCATGAATTTTTCGCATTTTGAAGGATTTCTTGCGATATCGGCTTTGATTGTACCTTCATTTGTGTTAAAAATTCCTGAAACAATTGCCAGATATTTTCTTATGGCTGTTTTGGATTTAATTTGTTCACACAAAAACGAATGTGCTTTATCGTTTTTTGCAATCATTAAAAGTCCTGAAGTATTTCTATCCAAGCGATGAACAATACCGGGACGCATTTTTCCGTTTAAAGTTGAAAGTCCTTTATAGCCGTATTTGTTCAAAAGAGCATTGACCAAAGTTCCGTTTTTTTCTTTATTTGTCGGGTGAGTAAGCATGTTTTTAGGTTTGTTTACCACCAGAATATCGTCATCTTCATATCTTATATCGAGCGGAATATTTTCAGGTTCGATTTCAATTTCTTCAAGCGAAAGGTTTTTAACTTCGATTTTATCATTTTCTTTTACTGTGTAAGACGGTTTGACTTTTTCTCCGTTTACTTTTATTTCAGATGTTTTAATAAGATTTTGAATGCTGTTTCTTGATAAATCGGGTATTTTTTCAGATAAAAAAACATCAATTCTTTTTGTTTCATCATCAATTTCCGGATAAATTATCAAGCTCATTATTATTTCTCCGGAATTTCGTTTTTTTTGTCCATTATGCTAAAAGCCAATAAAAAAGCACCAATTGTGATAAAAATGTCATATAGATTAAATACTGGAAAATCGAAAAGATTTATTTTGAAAAAGTCTGTTACATAACCGTAAATAAATCTTTCACAAGCATTTCCGAGAATTCCTGTGCAAAAAAAAGAAAGAAATACAAATCTTTTTTTTGAAATAACAAATTTTTTAAACAGTACATAAAAAATGCAACATAAAATAATAAACGCAGCAAAAATCACAAGGAAATCGACGTGCCCTGAAAGCAGATTAAAAGCCGCTCCATCATTTTTAACTGTCAGAAGTGAGAAGAATTTGTCTGTGTCTGTTAAATATTTTCCTGTCAAATTTTCAAGGATAAAATTTTTCATAAAAATAGAAACAGCATAAATTACGCCGATATTAATTATAAAAAATATCAGACGTTTGAAATTCATTATTTTTCTTCCTTTATATGCTCTGTAACGCATTCATCATTGACGTTCAGCTTTTTTGATTTTGGAGTTTCAACTTTTTGAAGTTTAGTACTTAAAACATTTACACGTCTTATGACATAAGCTGTTCCGACAAGTTTTACGGTGATTTTTGTGCCATTAAGTTCCGGGGCTGTTATTCCTATAGATGCAACTGCGTATTCGTTATATTTATCTTTATTTGAAATTAAGATTCTTTCTAAAATACCGTCGTTCTTAATGGTTTTATAGGATTCTTTTTTTAATCCTTGAGAGGGAAACGTTATCGGTTCGTTTGATAAAGCAGCCATGACAATGTGAGTTTTTGTTGGCTGAAAAGACAACGAGGAAGTATATTCCGAACCTGCTTTAACTTGAAGAGGAACATTCAGTGAAAAATAAATATTTTTAGCTTCTCCGTATAAAATAGAGCATTTTTCATCCATAACTGTTGCAGATGAAATTTTCCATTTTCTGCCTTCTCTTGTAAGGTAATAATAGATATCGGCAGATGAAATTATTAATCCGTTGTCATTTTCACCGTCTTTTAATGTTTCACCTTCGCTGTTTTCTGTTACCAATGCAATTGCATAGTTGTCAAAAACTGCGACATTTTTGACTTCTGTGTTTGCACTTGTGTATTTGTAGTTATCGAAAGCCGTTTTCACTGCCTTAAAATAAGTATCTTTGTCAAATCCGTCATTATTGATGAAATTATCATCATAAAATTCTTTTAGTTTTCTTAAATCTTGTTTTTCAGTATAATTGTCAATTTTTTTGAAAAGATTGGTAATCTCTTTTTTTGAATCGGATACGAAAATTTTACCGAAACCGATGGCTGCAATTTTTTCATTTATTGAATATTCATCAATTTCTTCGTTTGCCAGAACGTTCTGTGTTGCTGCAGAAATGGCTATTATTGAGAGTAAAATCAGTGAACATATTTTAGTTTTTATTTTCATTGGTTTCCCTTCCGTACACGATGGTCAATATTAAATCGGTTAAAACAAGCATGAATGTAATAACGTATAACCAAAAAATTATATCCATGTTGTAAACAATTTTGTGAGTCATTCCGAATAAATAACCTATCAAAACGAGCGACATAAAACGTTTGCTTTTTCCATGAACATCCTTTGACTTAATGGTTTTCCATAATGCAAAAGGCCAACTTGCCCCAAAGCAAATAATCATACCTGCTTCAAAAATACTCATTGATTTCATTTGCAAAGATGCTGTTAAAATATTTGTTAAATTGTCCATTGAAATGCCCTCTTAATAAAATCATATCACTAATTATTTTAAGGGCAAAATATTATCATTTTCGATAATTTTCATAATGTCATCCGGAGAAATATCATCCATACAGGGAGAATATTCACCGTTTCTAAGTTTACAAAATCTTTTTTGACAAGGAATACAGCCGAGTTTAGATGATTTTACGGAATGGTTTTTTTCGCCAACCAAGCCTGTTCTCGGAATTGCCATCGCTCCGTACAGAGCTATACAAATCGGTTTATCTGTTGCACTTGCAATATGGAGTGGACCGGTATCTGCACCAATCATATATTCTGAAAACGAAAAAAATGCCGCACTTTCCAAAATGTTAAATCTTCCTGCGAGATTGAAGATTTGAGGATTAATATTTTCGAAAGGTGATAATAATTCTCTGTCTTGGTTTGTTCCGGTTAAAATAACGGCTACATCATATTTTTCGA
Source organism: Candidatus Gastranaerophilaceae bacterium (assembly GCA_051875105.1). Classification (GTDB taxonomy): domain Bacteria; phylum Cyanobacteriota; class Vampirovibrionia; order Gastranaerophilales; family Gastranaerophilaceae; genus RUG841. The sequence continues at coordinate 23,770 of JBJEGN010000040.1, read as the reverse complement.
CTATTTTTAGTGCAAGTTCTTTGAACTTTTCCATTCTCCACTTTTTACCTTCTCGAACAGGTCCTGCTTGAGTTGTCATTACTATGAATTTTTTATCGGTAGGAATGGCACATTTGACAGCTTCTTTTATTCTGTCCGGAATGTGAATTTTTAATTCGTTTTTGAATTCCAAACCCTTTATTGCTCTTGCAGCCGTTTCATAAAAATTAAATACTGCATGTTTTTCAAGATCTTTGTCATAGGTTGAAACTTTTTTTGGTGTTGCTAAAAGTGTCAAAAGTCTTAATTTTAATGAGGGTTGAAGATTTATGATTAAATCATATTTTTCTTTTTTTAATGCAGGAACGAGTTTGAGTATGTTTGGATAAGAAACTTTTTCAATTGTTATAATTTTAGATATATCCGGATCTTCAGAAATCATTTTTGCCGGAACTTCCGTTGTGAGATAGTGGATTTCGCAATTCGGGTAAGTACGTTTTATACTTCTGTATGTTTCTGAAGTATGTAAAACATCTCCAATTGCGCCACATCTGATAATTAAAACTTTTTTTGGATTCTCAATCATTTTCAATTCTTTCAAATTTCTTTTTTCTGCTGTTATAAGCATACACCAAAATTTCATTATTGTGAAAGACAAGTTTTATTGCGTTGTTTTTATCTGTTCGTAAAATTTTTGTATTGTGTTTTTCAAGTAAATCAAGAGTGTTTTTAGAAGGGTGTCCATATATATTCATACCTGTTGAAATAATTGCATATTTTGGTGAAATTTTGGTTAAAATTTTGTCGTTCAAAGTTTTGTCTGCACCATGGTGAGGGGTTTTTATTGCAAAAATATTTTTTGGAAAGTTGTCAAGCATTTTCTCAAGTGATTTTGTGGTTGTATCAGCAGCGAAAATAACACTTCCTGAAGGAGTTTCTAATACATTTACAATTGATGAGGCATTATCATCTTTTGAATTTATGTAAAAGTTTGAAATTTTGCAGTTGTTCTCGTTCAAAATGACTTCTTTATTAAAAGGAACAATTGTTTCAACGTTCAGAGCGTTACTTTTTTCGATTATTTTTTTAGCTAAATTATTGTCTGAATTTTTATCTTTTAAGAAAATTTTTTTGATTTTAATATTTTCAAGTAAAGGAAGAGTACCGCCTGCGTGGTCAGAATCAAAGTGTGTCAAAACGAGCATGTCAATTTTATTGATGTTTTCATCTTCAAAATATTTAATAAGAACTCTTTCTGCAGGGGTTATGAAGTTTTTATATCCTGTTTTCCCTGTGTCAATAAGAATATATTTGCCGGTTTGAGTTTTTATTAATGCTGAATCAGCATTTTCTACGCTAAAGAAAATCACATAAGGAGATTTATCCTTCTGGACAAAATAACATATTGGTAGTGATAATACAGTTACTGTAAGCATAAATACTATCAATTTCCTATTTTTTTTGAGCGTGAAAAATCCAACCGCAAGTAATAAAATCAAAAAATACAAAGTTATCTCAAACGGAGTCGGTGATGCAACTTTTATAATTGAAAACGGCAGTGATGAAAAGAAATTTGCAACACCAACAATTAGTGACAAAAACGGATTTAAAACAAAATCGAAAGCCTTAATAATTTCAAAAGAGAAAATTTTCACTCCTGCAAGAAAGCAACTTACAAAACCGACAAAACTTACTATCGATAAAACAGGAACAACTAAAATATTTGCAAAAACCGAATAGGGCGAAAATGAGTTAAAATAAAACATTTGAATAGGGGATGCAAAAAATTGTGCAATAATAGGTACAAATATAAATGATGCTATAACCGACCAAAATTTGTTTTTTATTTTATCTAAAATAAGCGGACAAAAAATCATTAAACCTAAAGTTACTAAAAATGACAGTTGAAATCCGATATTTGTAATCATAGTCGGAGAAACTGCAAGCATAAGAAAAGCGACAATGAAAATAAGAGAAATGGAATCTGATTTTCTGTCTATTAATTTACCGAGTAAAATTAACAGAAGCATTAAAGATGCTCGCAGAACAGGCGGACCAAAGCCTGTCATACAGGTGTAGCAAATCACAAACCCCATGCCCGCAAGAATAGAGAATTTATAATTAAGTCGAAGAAACTGGGAGAGAAAGAACCACATACCGAAAATCATGGTAACATTCATGCCGGAGGCGGCAATAATATGCGTTAAGCCTGATTTTTGGAATGATTCTTGCATTTCAGGAGTCGGATTAACTGCATCATCACCGAAAACTATACCGCCTAAAAGTTCGAGTTCAGGTGATTTAATATTTTCTGAATGTTTACTGATGATTTTAGACCTTATTTTATTTAAGGAAGCTAAAAATGAGTAAGGATTGTTTCTTGACTTTTCAAGAAGCTTGCAATCGGTGTCATTTGCGAAAAGTCTTGAAAAAACATTTTGGTGTTTGAGGTAAGTTGCATAGCAAAATTCTGACGGATTAGAGGCTCGACGAGGTTTGGAAAGTTGTCCGGAAAGAGAAAGTCTGTCACCAATTTCAATATTTGAGGGTGTTTTATCGGTTTTAAAAAGAGTTACAATAACTTTTCCGTCAGCGGTTGTTTCCGGTTGAGAAAATTTTTTGTATTTGTCGACTTTGAAATAAAATTTTGTATATTCTTTAGAAGATGAAGTCGGTAAAGAAACTACTGTTCCGCATAGAGTTATGCCGTTTGAAGGGGCAAAATTTGCAATCTCGTCAGAAGTTTTAAGTCGAGATAGAATGTTTAAGAAACCGATAAAGAAAATTAAAAGGGCTATTATTGCAAATTTTCCCGAAATAAAATTTTTTTTGAGTAAAACGCAAAGCAAAATAAATATTGCAGATGCGTACGGTAAAACTGTATTTGTCAGAAAAGATACAATTCCGAGAATATAAAATGTTATAAATAAAATTGTCTTAAATCTTTTATTCATAAGAATAAGTATCAAATAACTTCACAAATTACGCAAGAAAAAATTTTTTGTGGTAAAATAGGTTTGTATATACTGTATATACGAGGAACAAATGGAACACTTAGTAAAAACAATAGGAGGCTTAACCGTAAATTTAGACACATTGATAACAATGTGGTCAGTTATGGCGGTTTTGATAATATTGGCATTCGTTTCAACTCGGAAAATGTCAATATTTCCGACAAAAATGCAAGCAGTTGCAGAGTCAATTGTAGGGATGTTTGTAAATCTTACAGAGTCAATGATAGGAGGAAAAGATGCAAAAAAGCATGTTCCTTTGGCAGCATCTTTGTTCTTGTTCATTGTTACGGCGAATTTGTGCGGACAATTACCTTTAAGATTGTTTCATTTGTCAAAAGGTGAACTTGCTTCTCCGACAAATGACATAAACTTGACTGCGGCTATGGCCGTAATCGTTCTTGTTTATTATGTTGCAGCAGGAATAAAGAAAAAGAAATTCAAATTCTTTTTGCACGAATTTTCTTTTGTGGGAATAGTTATGGCACTTGTTGAATTATTGGAAATGTTTACAAGACCGTTGAGTTTGGCAATCCGACTTTTTGCTAACATTTTTGCAGGGGAAGTCCTCGTGTCGATAGCATTGGGAGTAACAGCTTATCTTTTGCCGTTGCCGATAATGTTATTTGAAATTTTGGTAGCTTTTATACAAGCGACAGTATTTATGATGTTGACGATAGCTTATATTGGCTCGGCAGCAGGCGAAAGCCACTAAAAGACAGAAAATTATTTTATAATAAGGAGAAAAAATTATGGCAGCAGAATTAGCTCAATTAGGTGCAGGTATCGCAATCGGCTTTGGTGCAGTCGGAGCAGGTCTTGGTATTGGTATCGCAACGAAAGGTTTGATGGATGCAGTTTCAAGACAACCGGAAGTTGCCGGTAAAGCATTTGGTTTCTTCCTTTTGGGTGCAGCCCTTTCAGAAGCTTGTGCTCTTTATGGATTTGTAATTGCTTTCCAATTGTTAGGTAAATAATAAAAGGTTAATTCAATGGAATTTAACGCAACGTTTCTAATATCAGCAATAAGTTTTATAATTTTTGTATTCATAATGAATGCAATCTTTTATGAACCGGTGATAAACATTATCGAAAAAAGGAAAAAGTTTATTGAAGATAATGAAAACGAGGCTGCAAATGCAGATACTGAAACAGAAAGTATTAAAGAAACGAAGCAAAAAGAGCTTGCTCAAGTGAAATCTGAGGCAGCTGCAACAGTTACAAAAGGCTCGGAAGATTTAAAACAAAGGCAAAAATTCGAAACGGACGATTTTGCAAGAGAACAAAAGATGAAACTTGAAGAAGTGAAAAAACAATTGTACATTGAAGCGGAAGAAAGCAAGCAGCAATTAGCCCAATCGGCGGAAGATATTTCAAGAATAATTTCCGAGAAAATTTTAGGAGGTAAGAATGCTTGATTTATCTTGGCATAATATCCTTCATTCAAATTTGATAAACTTTCTGATACTTTTTGCAATATTGTATTGCGTATTGAAAAAACCTGTTAAAAAAGCGGTAGACAATACAACTGAAAACACGCAAAAGTCAGTGCAAAATTCTGTAGATAAAAAGGAAAAGGCTTTAGCGAATTTAGATGATACAAAGGCTGATTATGCAAAGACTCCGTCTGAAATAGCAGAAATAAAAGAAATAGCAAATTCGACTTTAAAATCTCTTGAGGAAAAAACGGAAAGAGATATAGAGAATGCTAAAAAAATATTGGAGGAAAATTCTCAAAAGTCAGTCAAGAGTGAAGAAGCGAAAATTAGCTCAATATTAACAAAAGAAACGGCAGAAAAGTCCTTAACAGAAGCCACAAACGATATAAAGGCGAAATTAAGTGCAAATGAATCAATGCAAGATTTTCTAATTGAGCAGGCAATAGACGAATTGGAAAAAATCTGATGGTAAACATAAAAAATTCAAGAACAGCAAAAAAATATGCGGAAGCATTGTTTGAAACGTCAGAAACTCAAGGAAATACAGAAAGAGTTTTGACAGAGATTTCTGATGTCAGAAAGGTTTTTGAAGAAAATTCGGAATTGCAAAGATTTTTGACAAATCCGATAATAACTGCAAATGACAAAAAAGATGCAGTAAAGCAGATTTTTGGAAATGATTTTCTTGAAATAACAATAAATTTCTTGTATTTACTTGCGGATAATTCAAGATTTGATATTTTTGAAGAAATCGAGAAGGAGCTTAACGAGCTTGAAAAAGAAAAGAACAATCTTATTACGGTGAAAGCCGTAAGTGCAATTGAGATAAAAGATTATTTAAAGGAGAAGTTGGTAAACAAACTCCAAACAATTTTGTCAAAACGGGTAGAAGTTGAATACAGTGTAAATCCTTCAATTATAGGCGGATTAATTCTTGAGGTAAACGGAAAAACTGTAGACGATTCTGTCGAAACAAAATTAAAAAACATTAAAAAGCAACTTACATAGAGGAACAGATAATGGCAAGTATTAAACCTGAAGAAATAACGTCAATATTAAAGACAAAAATCGAGAAATACAATGTTGAAACAGATGTGAACAGTATAGGCTCGGTATTGTCGGTAGGTGATGGTATTGCGAGATTATACGGGCTTCGTAATGCAATGTCGAGTGAACTTGTAGAATTTGATGATGAAAACAATACACTCGGAATGATTATGAACCTTGAGGAAGATAATGTCGGAGCGGTAATTTTAGGTGATTATACGAATATTAAAGAGGAAATGACAGTCAGAACGACAGGAAGAATTGCCTCTATCCCGACAGGTAATGAGTTAATAGGAAGAATAATTGACCCGACAGGTAAGCCGATAGACGGAAAAGGCGATATAAAGTGTGAAACGACGAGAGCGATTGATACAGTTGCTCCCGGTATTGTTGCAAGAAAGCCTGTAAATGAACCGTTACAAACCGGTTTGACGGCAATAGATGCATTAACTCCGATTGGACGAGGTCAACGTGAACTTATTATCGGTGACAGACAAACCGGTAAAACGGCTATTGCGATAGATACAATCATTAACCAAAAAGGGCAAGATGTAATTTGTATTTATGTTGCAATCGGACAAAAGACCTCAACGGTGGCGCAACTTGCTAAAACGTTGGAAAAACATGGTGCTATGGATTATTCAATAATTGTATCTGCAAGTGCGAATGAATCGGCACCGTTGCAATATATTGCACCATTTGCAGGCTGTGCAATCGGTGAAGAATTTATGTATCAAGGCAAAGATGTTTTGATTATATATGACGATTTGACAAAACACGCACAAGCATACAGAGCGATGAGTTTGCTTTTGAGAAGACCGCCAGGACGTGAAGCATACCCCGGCGATGTATTCTATTTGCACTCAAGATTGCTTGAAAGAGCTTGTAAATTGAATGACGAACTTGGCGGCGGTAGTATTACAGCACTTCCGATTATCGAAACTCAAGCTGGTGACGTATCGGCATATATTCCTACAAATGTAATCTCAATTACAGACGGACAAATTTTCCTTGAATCTAATTTGTTCAACGCAGGTATCAGACCGGCTATCAACGCAGGTATTTCTGTATCTCGTGTAGGTGGTGCTGCCCAAACAAAAGCTATAAAACAAGTTGCAGGTAATTTGAGATTAGGATTGGCCCAATTTAGAGAATTAGAGGCATTTGCTCAATTTGCGAGTGATTTGGACAAAGCAACTCAAGACCAGTTGTTAAGAGGCAAAAAGTTGACAGAAGTTATCAAACAACCTCAATACCAGCCGTTGAGTGTAGCGGAACAAGTTTCAATATTATTTGCGGCAAATGAGGGCTATCTTGATAATATTGAAAACAAGGATATTAATAAATTCAAGGCAGATTGGTTTAATTATTTCAATGCAAATTTGAAAGAATTGGCAGACAGATTAAATCAAAAATCAGCTTTAAGTGATGATGACAAAAAGCAGTTAAAAGATCACCTTGATAAATTCAAAGTAAGTTTCTTCGGATAGGAAAATGAACCAAAAGAGTATAAAAGACAGAATATCGAGCATAAAAAGCACTCAAAAAATAACCAGAGCGATGAAGATGGTTGCTGCTGCAAAGGTAAAGAAGTGTGAAAATGCCGTAAAGGCATCAAGACCGTTCACCAAAGAGATGAACGAGATGCTTCATAAACTTTTAAAAACAGTGCAGGCATACCCGGAAGATGAAACAAAACCAAAAAAACCGTCAGAAAATTGGAGGGTTTTACTGGAGAAAAGGAGTACTAAAAATATTGGACTCTTGGTGATTTCTTCTGATAAAGGTCTTGCAGGAGCTTATAATGTAAATGTTGTCAGATATGCTTTAAAGGAAATAAAACAACTTAAAGAACAAGGAATAAAGACAAGATTGTTTGTAATCGGTCAAAAAGGTCTTAATGCTCTCAAGCGGGAACAGAGAAATTTTGATTTTGAGATAATAAAAACATATCCTGCTTTTATTGAAGGTGGAAGTTCTGCACTCGGAACGGTTGTAGCGGAAGATATGGCAACTGAATTTGTCGAAGGTAACATTGATGAGATGAAAATTATTACCACAAGATTTAGGAATATGATGTCGTATTCTGTTGAAGAGTGGGAAATTTTGCCGATGAAAGATAAATTCGATGATGCTGAAGAATATCATTCAGAAATGGAATTTGAACCTGATTTGTCAGTAATGCTTCGCAAAATAGTTCCATTTTATATTGCAAATATAATTTATCAGGCACTTTTGGAAGCTACTGCAAGTGAGCTTGCATCAAGAATGACAGCGATGTCAGCAGCTTGCAATAATGCTGATGAAATGATAAGAACATTGTCGATTGATTATAATAAAGCCCGTCAAGCCGCAATCACTCAAGAAATTACGGAAGTTGTAAGCGGTGCTGATGCACAAAAATAAGTACGGCATGAAAACAATGAGTTGTAAAAAGCTGATAATATTTTTTGTTACAGGTGTTTTTGCTTTTGTTTTTGTTCTGTATTTGGCAATTTTGGCGGCATTTCCGATAAATTTTAATGGTGGTAAATTTAAAGCAGAATTTGAAAATGAGTTTCAAAAAAGTACAGGGTTAACATTAGATATAGAAAATGTTTCTTTGAAGCCGTCTTTTAGTCCTGTTTTAAATATTGATGCACATCACGTTTTAGTTTTGTATCCGGAGGGAAAAGAACTTTTAAAAATTCGTGATATGTCGATGAAAATTGCTGTTTTGCCTCTTTTAGCGAAAAAAATAAAAATTTATGCAATAACAGCTAAAAGACCGATTTTATCAACAGAAATAGATTCGAACGGTAAAACAACTTTAGATAAATTTTTAAAAGTCAAATCGGCAAAAGAGGAAAATAAAGGCGGTTTTGAATTCTCAAATTCCATGCCCGAAGTGGTTTTCAATGATTATAAAATCAAAATTTACGATAAAGCATACAGCGAACCTTTTTTGTTAAATGGGAAAAAATTAAAGCTTTCTCAAAAAATCGGTGGTGACGGAATAAAGTTAGCTACAAAAACTGTTTTAAGTCAAAATGGCATAAACTATATCAATTTTGATACAGAACTTGAACTTCCGAGTGAAGCGGGTGAAGTCAGATTATTTCAAACAAATCCGTTTCGCTATATCAAAAAGTTTTCAATAAAATCTGATGTAAAAACCAAATTAAAGATAACGAAAAAAGATAATAAACCGGAATGTGTTGGAGATATTATTATTTCAGCATTATCGTTATTTGTAGATGGTCAAAAATCTGAAAATAATTTTATAGATTTAAAGATTAACAAAAATAAAATAGACATAAAATCAATTGTTAAAACATCAAAGACCGATATTTTGGCAGTAACCGGATTTTATGTTTCAGGAAAAAACCAAGGAATTAATTTAAGTGTTAAATCAGATAAAATAAATTTAAAATCTTTTGTGGAAACAGCAAAGGCAGTTTTAAATATTTTAAATATTAAAAATGATTTGGATGATTATATTATTTCAGGTTTAGCAAAGTTGGATTTTAATCTGAAGAGTGATTTTACGAAAATGCAATCATCAGGTTATGCTAAAATTGAAGATGCAGCAATTACAGGTAAAAAAATACCTTGCAAAATTAACGGAATAAATGCGGAAATAAATTTTGACAATAATTTGATAGAAATAATAAAATCCAAGTTGTTTATAAATGGTATGCCCGTAAAAATTAGCGGAAGTATTAATTCCCAAACGGAAGCTAATGTTAATTTTGATGCGGAAAATATTGATATTGAGCAAATAATGGCACTTCTTCCGAGTGATTTCAGAAATCAAATCAAGGCAAAAGGAAGAATTAGTGTAAAGGCAACAGCGGTTGGAAAACTCAAGGATTTATCCGTAAAAGTGGCAGGAGTCGGAAAATCTTTTAGAGCGAGAGTTAAGAATGATTTCGAAATATTGATGACAAACGGCAATTTTGGATATTCCGGTAAAATCAATGCTCAAAGCGGTCAGAATGGCAGATTAATATTGCAAAATGCAGAAATTAAAGAGTTGAATGTTTTGAATGAAAATATTTTGGTTTCCAAGGCTGATGTTATATTGGATAAAAATACTATTAAAACAGATAAAATATCTTTGATTTTATCAGACCTGCCTATTACTTTGTCCGGTGAAATCAAAGATTATACTAAAGTTCCTGTGTATGATTTGAAACTTGATGGAAAAATTAAGTCTGCTAAAATTTATGAAATTTTGCAAAAAAATAAGGATTTTAATAAATTCAAAGCCGCAACAAAGGGTGCAATAGAAAGTCATTTGCAAATTTCAGGCAAAGATAAGAACGGTAAGATTAAAGGCTATTTCAATGCTGATAATGAAAATTATATTTCATTTCTTGTTATAAAAGAACTTTTGTCAGAAAAATCCACAGTTAATCTGAATGTTGATTATACCGCAAATGATTTGAATATTAATGAATTAAAGTTGTCAAAGAACGAAAATCCTTCTGATACAATAATCAAAATTTGCGGTAAATTGAAAAATTTTGCGACGGCAGAAAAAATCAAAATAACCATTCCTAATTCTTTGACTTTTTCTGATGCTGAATTTAAGAATTCAGAAATAACATTAAAAGCGGATATAACAGCTGATGGTAAACTTTCTGCTCCGGAGTTGAATGGTAAATTAGAAATAAAAACAATTGTTATTCCTCAATATAAAATGACAGGTTTTAACAATGAAATTACATTGAATGGTAATGATATCAAACTCTACATGCCCGAGCTCAAAATAGGACAATCGAAGTTCAATGTTAAGGGTGATTTAAGTACAGATTTTGGTAAATCGGTTATTATAAAGGATATTCATATTAAGTCGGATTTAATTGATTTAGATGAATTAAATGAATCTTTGTCGCAAACTTCGACACATAGTGTTTATCCGGGAATAGAACTTCCTATAAATGCAAAAAATGGAACAGCAGAGATAAAGACATTCAAGACAGGTGGATTTACGGCAGAAAATATAACTTGTGATATTGCAATAGAAAATAATGTTTTGAAAATGTCTAATATTAGGGGAACTGCGTACAAGGGTACTTTAAGCGGAAAATCAGAATATAATTTTTTGCATACAACGACAAAAAGTGAACTTCATGGAACAAATGCCGAATTAAATCCGATTTTGAATGTAGTAACCGGCAAAGTAGATAGTACAACCGGAAAAATTAATTATAATTTAAAGATGAATACAATCGGAACAAATCAATCACAACAACAAAGAACAGCAAAAGGCTATATAGATTTTAGTTCAAATAATGGTGTAATGGGACCTTTATGCAGGTTTGAACATTTTCTTTATGCTCAAAACTTAATTAGTCAAAGCATGTTAAAAACGACAATAAGATCGGTCAGAAATGCCTTAAATCCGAAAAACACAGGTGTTTATACTAATGCAAAAGGTTTGATTGAAATTTCGAATGGTAATGCGTATTTGAAACCGGTTACGATGTCAGGACCCAATATGAGTCTTTATATAACAGGTAGAATGAATATTGTAAACAGTTATGCAGAGGTTAAAATTTACGGAAGAATTTCAGAGGAAATAGAAAGAACTTTAGGTGACCTATCAAAGCCTGTTCCGGAAACGATAATGAGTGAATCATCCGAAACATCACTCGGTAATTTGTTCTACAATGATTACAATACGAGAGTTCCTGCTGCAATTTTGAAAGCAATTCCTCCTTTAAATCCATATTCAGGTTTAAGCTCAAGACCTTTTGAAGTCGTGATAACAGGCAATCCTGACAATGTAAAATCTGTTAAAAGTTTTAAGTGGATAACGGAAACAACGGAGGCCCCAATTCCTAATAATAGCTATGTTGAAAGCCATTTGAATAACAGTAAGACACAAACTAATCCTGTTTCAAATTCTGTCGGGGAAAAACTTGAAAGACAAGATTATTTACCTAAAAATCAATATGTTGAAAGTAATTCAAATAAGCAACAAGAAACACAAGATGTTCGACCGCCCGTTCAAATGCAAAATCGAGGCTCAAAATCTACAGATTTGCCGGATTTTATGGATAATTTACCTGACAATTTTAATTAATTTGCGATTTTGTTTTAAATAATCGATGTGTTGTTGCGAAATTTTTTCACCTTCGATTAAAAACGGAATTCCAGGCGGATATTTAGAAATAGTTTCACCGCAAATTTTTTCTAATGCTTCTTCTATCGGAATTTTAACTTTTTGTGCAAAAAATGCTTCTCTTGGTGACATTTCAAAGTTTGGCAAAACCAATGGACATGAATTGGATTCCAAGTTAGAAGAATATTTTTGAGAAATTATTGTTTTTAAAGCTTTTTCCAGTTTTTTTAATTTGTGTTTTGTTGTCCCGATACCTGTTAAAAGTAGACTTGCTGAATTGTTTGTAAGTTCATCTTCTATTTCAAATTTGTCAAATAAAATATCCGAGAGTTCAAATCCTGAAAGATTTTTCACTTTTATGAGAAGTTTTGTTGAATCATTGAAATCACAAAATTCAATATTTTTATCTTCAGAAAAAGCTTTTTTAAATTCAGAAATATCATCAATTAGTTTTTCAACTTTTTTTATTCCTTTTGTTGAAGTCAAAAAGTTTATAGTTGTTTCAATTGCAGCGAGAATTGGATAAGATGGAGAAGTTGTATTTATTAAATTTAACGAATTTTGAAAAAATTCATTATTAATTGTACCTGCAGAAAGCAGTATTGCACAAGGATTTGGAGCTCCGCAGGTTTTGTGAAGTGACTGTACGGCAATATCGGCACCAAGATTAACGGCATTTTGCCCAAAAAACTTTGGTGCAAAAGACTTCAATGCTCCATGAGCTTCATCAACTATTAATTTGACATTTTGTGAATGACAAATTTCTGCAATAGCTTTAATATCAGATGTCACTCCTTCATATGTCGGAGAAGTTATTATAACAGCCTTGATATCAGGATTTTTATTAAGTATTGAGGATATTTTAGCAGGTGAAATTCCTTTAAAAATTGACCATTTTTGATTGATTTCCGGCAAACACCAAATTGGATTTGCACCTGTCAGGATAAGTCCATGTATAACTGATTTATGACAATTTCTTGCTATTAAAACTTTGTCATTTGGCTTTAAAACGGCAAGCATTGATGCAATTATACCGGATGAAGAACCGTTTATAAGATAAAAAAGTTCTTTTACTCCCAGCATTTTTGCCGATTTTTTCATTGATAAAAGTATGTCACCGGTCGGATTTGCAAGATTGTCAAGGTCATTTATTTCTGACAAATCATGCTTGAAAAAATTTTTTCCCAAATAATTTGAAATTTCGCCACAGACACCGGTCGTTCTATCGTGTGATGGAGTTGTAAATAAAATTCTTTTTGAATTTGATATTTTTTTTATTTTTTTTGCTAATGACATAATTTAATTTTAAAATAAAGTAACCAAATCGACAATCTTTGTTACTAAAAAATTATGGATTTATTCGCTGTAACCCTTGTCAAGAATGTTTTGAACATAGCCCCAAACGTATGGACAAACTCCGAGTTCTTTAGCTCTTTTATCAAAGAATTTGTATAAATCTTTGTATTTTTGAGGAACTATGTATTTTTTTCCGTCATTAAACATAACTTTTCTAAAATCTAAATCCATTTGAACGTTGTTAACCTTTGCATCTGCAACTGCAATAAGAAATTTGTCAAGTTCTTCTTCGTTATCGTTTATTCCGTCAATAAGAATATATTTTGCAGTTATGACAAGGTAAGGTGCCTCTTCTTTGTACCTTTTTAAATTTGTTATTACTTGATTAAATTTATCAACTTTTTTTAATTTTTTAAATGTTTCTGCTGTGCCTGCATCAACTGATGTGATTAAAAGACATTTCGCTTTTTCAGAGGCTTCTTGTATTGCCTTTGAATATTTGATGCCATTGGAGAAAAAAGATATACTTTTTACATTGTTTTTAAGAAAAATATTTACTACATCCGGAAATTCTTCAAGAACTCCGATGCTTCCGCCTTGAAATTCAACGTTTAAAGAGTTTTTGTCAATTAAATCCTGTTCATATAAGGTTTCGAGAATAGGGAGTAAATCATAATATTTGCTTTTAATCGGTTCTGTTACAAATTCTCCATGATAACCGATGGTTGTGCAATAACAGCACCTGCAATCACATTGTTTGAAATGGTTAATGATAATTGATGAAATTTTAGGAAAATTTGTACTTTCTGTGTTGTCAGAGTCGTTTGGTTGGTCATTTTCCGTTAAATATATGCAGGATTGGCATTCTTCGGGTATTATATGTTTCTTCATTTGCGAAATAACGGTATTTCTTTTTTCAAAAAGTTCTTTTAAAATTATATCGTAGTCGAAATTTTCAAAACAAACTTTTGGCCCTATTACTTTAGGGGCACAACAAAACCTCATTTCGTCCGGATTGAAATGCAGTCCTGAATTTAAAAAATAACAATCATAATATTTCGTAGTTTCTGTCATGAAAAAATACCTTTATAAATAAAGGCATTTTATCAATTTTAAAATTATTTGTCAAAATTGTATGAAAATTAAATATCGTCTTCAAATCCGGGTGAACGTACCGGAAGATTTGCGTAGCTTGGATTGGAAAAAACGGATTTTTTAATATATTTGTTCGTGTAATCACCTTTTTCAAGCAATTTTTTGAGTAAATTTTCTCTAACTACGAGTGGGTGAGAAATTTCTGAGGCAGAAGGATTTTTATCACACAATTGAGTCCAAACTGATGCTTCCATTGTCCAAGCATAAGTTTCTTCGTTAAGAGAATCAAATTCATCCTGGTGTAAAGCTTCGTGAGCTAACAATGCTGCAAGTGCTGCTGCCGGAGCATCTGCGTGTTTATGATTTATATAAATATTGAGTTTACCGGCTTGCCTCCAACCGAGAGCATCAAATGTTTCATAATTCGGATTGATTTCTCCTAAGTTCCTGAATTTTATTACCATTGGTTTATGAGTTAAGTTTTTACCCAAAATTGCATCGTGTGAAAATTTTCCAATAGTATCTTTTAAAAGTTCAATTGCTTCTATAATTCTCTCCTCTTTTGTAACTTTTTTGTACTTCTTTTGAAGCTCTTTGGTATCGTATGAAAGAATTTCTTTATCGATTTTTTCTCCTTCTGATTTTAACTTTTCATCAAAATCTTTTTGCATTGGAGAACCTATTTTCCCAAAAGTTCTTGTTATTTCTTTTGTAGGAACAGAATTTTTTGTTTTCGGAGCAGAGGCTTCTTTGAGAAATGCACCGTATTCTTCTAAGTTGCCACTTGCTTTCAATTTGTTTTGCAAAATTACGAGTTTGTTTTTAGAATTTTGTAATGTCGGATTTTTTTTGAGCATTTGCGACCAAACCGCTATTTGCAGTTGTTCTGCTGCATCAATATCGCTGTCGGATTTATCTTTGCTTATTAAAGCTTCTCTTGCAAGTAAAGGAGTAATTGCTGCAGATGGGGCATCTTTGAATTCTGAATTAATGTTAATCTGATATTTTTTGCCGACAAATTCTCCGTATGCATCCGTATTGCTGCGACCTTCTATTTTTGAAAAGTCTGTAAATTTTATTATAATGGGCTGCAGCGTCTTGTTGTTTCCATGAATTGATCTGTATGAAAAAGAACCTGCCGTTCCTTTTAAAAGTTCACTTGCTTCGATTAATTTTTGTTCTTTTGTGATTTGTTTATATTTTTGTTTTATTTCTTTGGTAACAATTTTTTGAGGTATAACTGTTTTTTCAACACTTGTTGTGCCTGAAGAAATGTTTGTCGGTGTTTTTGTAACTTTTTCACTGCTGTTATTATTGAAAACGACTTCAACTTTGTTTGAATTATCGTTTTTGTGCAAAGTTATATAATCTTTATCCTGTGTAAAATATTTTGCCTGCGGATATGTATACTCACTTGCGAGAGCTGTGTTTGAACATATTATTGCTGTGCATAAAGCTGTAAATAATATCTTTTTCACTTCGGTAACCTCCATATAAAATATTATTACCTATTTTTTTTATAAGGACAATTTTTCAACTATCAAATAAAAAAAGTTTACAAAAATCTTTAATCTGTTTTTATATGTTATAATATTTAAAAACTTAATGCAAAGTGAGAAATTATGACACAAGGTTTTAATGATAATCTGTATCTTATAGATTTAAGTTATTTGAATACACCTGCTGAAATCGTTTATGATTTAAGTTCAATTTTGGATACAGAACCTGCAAAAAATCAAAGAATTAAATTAAAACTCGGTAAAGTTGATTTTAATAAATCTCAACTTTTAAGTATAAAGTCTTTGATAGAAAGTATAAATTCGACTCTTGCAATCGTTGATGGAAAGTCAGAAATAACAAGAACTTCTGCTATTTCTGCCGGTTTGGTTTTTCAAAATTCTGCCGATATGGTACCGGAAACGATTTTGAATAAGGCTCAACAAGAACCGGTTGTAAATGTTGAGTATGAAGCTGTTAAACCTGAACTTTTCCCCGACGTTTCTCCTGTACACGAAGAAACTGATAAGACAAATGATATTTATTCAGAATCGAATTCTGAAAATGTTACAACAGAAAATACTTCTTATCAAGAACTTCCTGAAAGTTCAAACAGTGTTGAGATAAAGCCGATGGCTTTCGATAATGTTCAAGAAGAAAATATTAATTTTGATAGTAATAATGATGTAATTCAAATAGAAAATAACAAACAAGAAAATAGTTCAGAAGTAATAGAACAAATTCAAGAGCCTGAAAATCAAGAGGAAAGTATTGATAATTCTGAAAATCAATCGGCGAAAGAAGAAAATTCTCCTGTTGAAAGTAATGATGAATCAATGAATAATATTCCTGACAATGCTGAAAATCAGGATGAGAATACTGATGAACAGTCAACAGTAGGTATTCAAACACTTGCTGATATACCTCTTGATATTCCGAGCGGTAAAGAAATTCAAGATGAATTAAGTGTGATTTACAATACAGAACGTAAACTTGAAGATATTTTTGAAAATACAGGTTTAAATCAGGAAAAGTTCAAGTCCCTAAAGGATACACCACAAGCGGAAGAACGGGAATATACACAATATGATTTTGAAATAGAGGCTTTTCCGACAAAATATTTAAAACAAACAATTTGTGCAGGTCAATTTATTTCATTCGAGGGCAATCTTGTTATAATCGGGGATTGCCATGAAGGCTCAGAAATTACTGCGACAGGTGATATAACTGTTTGGGGTGAACTTTCAGGCAGTGCTTTTGCCGGTAAAAACGGAAATGAAAAATCAAGAATAAGAGCATTGAAAATGAATGCAAGTCAACTTCGTATTTCGAATTGTTTTGTAAAAAGACCTTCTGTTTTAAACAATCCAAACCAAAAATATGAACAGGTTGTCCCTGAAGAAGCAAGAATTTCTAAAGGGGAAATAGTAGTATATAAGATTTATAAATAAAGGAGTTTTTCATGAAAAAAATATTGGTTACCGGCGGAGCAGGTTTTATTGGTAATTGCTTTGTCAGACACATTTTAAATAAATATCCTGATTACAAAGTTATCAATCTTGATGCTTTGACATACGCTGGTAATATTGAAAATCTTGATGATGTCAAAGATAATCCGAATTATACATTTGTTCATGGAAATATTTGTGATAAAAATCTTGTTGCTGATTTAATGGATGAAGTTGATACTGTCGTTAACTTTGCTGCTGAAAGTCATGTTGACCGTTCTATCACAGGTCCTGAAATTTTTATTGATACAAACGTGAAAGGTACATTAAATCTTTTACAGAATGCTAAAAATAAGGGTATTGATAGATTTTTGCAGGTTTCAACCGATGAAGTTTACGGTTCACTCGGTAAAACAGGTTATTTTTATGAAACGACACCTATTTCTCCAAATTCACCGTATTCTGCATCAAAAGCAAGTGCTGACATGCTTGTAAGGGCTTATCATGAAACGTATGGAATGCCGACTTTGAATACTCGTTGTTCAAATAACTATGGTCCATATCAATATCCGGAAAAATTAATTCCATTTTTCATCTCACTTTTGTTAAAAGGTGAAAAAGTTCCAGTATATGGCGATGGTTTGAATGTTCGTGATTGGTTATATGTTTATGATCATTGTGAAGCAATTGATGTTGTTCTTCATAAAGGTAAAGTCGGGGAAGTTTACAATATTGGCGGACATAACGAAAAAACAAATATGGAAATTACAAAATTAATTCTTAATGCTATGGGCAAAGATGAAAGTTCTATCAAATATGTTCAAGACAGACTTGGCCACGATAGAAGATATGCTATCAGTAACGATAAAATTACTTCTGAACTTGGCTGGAAACCGTCATTAACCTTTGAACAAGGTATCAAAATTACTATTGATTGGTATTTGAATAATCAAGATTGGATTCAATCAATTCTTGATAAACAAGCGGTTGCAAAATAATGAATAACGAAAAATTAGCAAGAGAAATAAAAAGATTATCTAATCAATTATTTGGTACAAATTATCCCTTGAATTCTACAAATTCATTGGAAGACAATGTTTTGATTGATAAAAGCGTTGTTTTGATGAGTCATATTAAAATCGGACGTGGTACCTATTTGAGAAGGGATGTCTTTGTTGATGACTATGTTGAAATAGGCAGATACTGTTCAATTGCGAATGATGTCGTTATAGGACCGTCAGAACATCCGATAACGAATTTTTCAACTCATCCCATAAGTTATGATGTAGTTAACTATCCCGGTAAAGAAACGAAAACTGTTATTGGAAACGATGTTTGGCTTGGTACTCGTTGTATTATAAAAAAAGGTGTAACAATTGGTGATGGTGCTGTTGTTGCATCTGGTGCTATCGTAACAAAAAATGTTCCTCCATACGCTGTTGTAGCCGGTGTGCCTACCAAAATTATTAAATATCGTTTTGAACCGGAAACAATCGACGAGCTTCTGAAACTCCAGTGGTGGAATTTTCCAATTGATAAACTTCAAAATCTTAAGAATTTATCTATTGAAGATGCACTCAAAAAACTTAAAGAAATTCAAAAAGAATTGGATATTGATGATTAATATCCAATTCTTCTTCTTTTTTACTAATCTTTATAAAATACCTTTTGTTGAAAATACTTCGTTTTGATGCTTTTCGTCAATCTCTGTTGCCTGCGAAAGTGCATGAGCAAAGGCTTTAAAAGTACATTCAATAATATGATGAGTATCTTCTCCGTCAAGCATATCAATATGAATTACTGATTTCGTACTTTGAGTAAAACTTCTGAAAAAGTGTGCCAAAAGAACAGTTTCAAAGTCTGAAGTTCTTTCATCTTTTAATGGTACATTAACTTTGCAAAAAGTTCTTCCGCATAAATCTAAAACACAACGAACAAGTGCTTCATCCATTGGAATACATTTTGCACCGTATCGAACAATACCTTTTTTATCTCCTAATGCTTCTAAAAAAGTTTCGCCTAAAGTTATTGCTGTATCTTCAACAAGATGATGGGCATCTCCGTCTAAAGATTTTGCCTTCACTGTTAAGTCATATCTTGAATGAGCTGAAAGTTGTTCTAATATATGTTTAAAAAAGCGAAATTCTGTATCGATATTGTATTTTCCGCTTCCGTCAAGATTTATCTCGACAAAAATTTCTGTTTCTTTTGTTTTTCTTTCTTTTTTAGCTGTTCTCATTTTAATATTTTTTCCTCTGTGAGTGTAAAATCAGTAACTGCTTTCAAAATTCTGTCAGCTCCATTTTTTGCTAATCGAATTTCTGTTTCAGTGCTTTTAGCTTGAGGTGGTAAAACTCCTATCGTTTTTACGTTTGCGGATTTTCCGCACCTCATATCGTCAGAGGTATCACCAAAATAAAAAATCTCATTTGTTGTTAAAATCTTATTTCTTATAACCTCAATTCCCAAACTATCGGGTTTTTGCCTGTCTTTTGGTAAATCGTCCATTGTAATTATCGGATAGAAAAATTCTTCAACATTTTCTTTTTTTAATGTGAAAATTGCCTCTGCCCTTGGTCTGCCTGTAAAAATAGCTAAATTGTATTTTTTTGAAAGTTCTTCAAAAAATTTTCTATTTGCTAAAAATTTTTCATTATTTATCAATCCGTTACCGTTGTTAAAATAAATCTTTTCAAAAACATTAATAAGTTTTTCTCTGTCTACGATTATTCCTTCTGAATTTAACAAAAAGTCTGTTAAGTCCCAATCATTATTTAGCCCGCCTGAATTCTTAGCTTCGGAAATTTTATCATAACTTATTTCTTTATTGGCAAAAAATTCATAAGTTTTTTTTATCGTCGTCCTGTAAGAATTCGAAACATCGACCAAAACTCCATCCATGTCAAATATCAATGTGGGTTTTGGCTGCAAAAGTTCTATAATTTTTTTTGCTTTTTCAACTTGCGGTATAGTGATTCTCAATAAACCATTCATTAATTTATTTGAATATTCTCTTATTTTTATCCCATTTTTAAGTAAAGTTAAATAGACGAAATCTGCTTTTTCTCCGGCATTTATTAATATAAAATTCGCTTCGGAGGGATAGATGGTAAAATTGAGTTTTTCAAGTTCTTTTGTCAAAAATTCTTTTGATTTTTGAATTTCTGTTTTTACTTTTTCAAAGTGTTTTAAATCTGAAAGTGCAGCTTCTGCTGCTATCGCAGCGATGGAATTTACAGAATAAGGTGAAATAACTGTTTTTAAGAGTTTTATTCTCTTTGCATTTGTTACAATGTAGCCTATTCTCAAACCGGCAAGTGCAAAATCTTTGGAAAATGATTTTACGACTGCAAGATTTTCATAATCTTTTACCCTTGAAATCATTGATTTACCTGAATATCCGCCGTATGTTTCGTCAAAAATCACCAATTTGTCTTGAGCCGCCTTTAAAATTCTTTCGGCAGTTTCTTCGGAAATACATTCTCCCGTAGGATTATTCGGGCTTGTCAAATGAACGACTTTTATTTTCGGGTTAGTTTCAATTTCTTTCAAAAAATCTTCTGTCGGAAATTCCCAACGTTTTTGATAATTAATTTCGACAACTTTTGCTCCGACAAAATTTGCGTATAGTTTAGGCATTGAAAAAGAAGGTGTTACAGTTAGCATTTCGTCTTCGCTATCACAATATGTTTGAATTAATGCCGCTAAGGCCTCGTCTGCTCCGTCTGTTACTTTTATTTCATCTATGGAGAGGCTTAAAAATTCTGCAATCTTTTTCGTAACTGCACCATAGTGCGGATATCTCGAAATGTCTTCTGTTGTAATATTTTTAAGTCGTTCGATAACTTTTTCTGAACAGCCAAAAACGTTTTCGTTTGCATCAATTTTGAGTTCATAATGTTCCGCAAAAAGCGGTACGTCGTATGGTTCTATTTGTTTTATTGCTTCTTTGGGTTCAATCATTTTGCTACTTTACATAAAATTCTGCATTTACATTTGCTCTGACTTTTATTTTTCCGGGGGTAATGCTTGTTTCCGGAACAGATTCGCTTGCTCCGTCTGCACTCATCGCCATTGAAGCTTTTGCGTAATTTCTGAAGTTCGTTGTATTGTTCATTTGTGTATAACAATTCGTGTGCATTGATTTTATGCCTTTTATAATTTGATGTGATGATGTCGCTGCAACTTGTGCGTATGTTTGTGCTTCTTGTGTTGCTTGGTAAATTAAATCTTTACAAATGCTTCCATCATTTTCATAAGAAAAAGACAATGAACCTACTCTGTCTGCACCGGCTTTTATAGCGGAATCAATCATTTTGCCAAGTAATTCTGTTGATTTTGTTCTGACGGTTATCGAATTTATAACCGTATATCCTGTTAACTGCTTTTTATTCCCTTTATAAACGTAATTGGGGTTTGCTGTGTAATTTCCTGTTCGAATTTCAGTTGTATTGGCATTATCCTGTTTATAAGTTTGAAGAGCTTTTGTTATTTCTGCTATAACTGTTTTGTTTTCTGTAGATGCTGCTTCTATCGTCTTTGCTGTTGTTTCTTTTGTGAAAGTTACTTCTGCAATATTTGGATAAACATCTTTTGTTTTTTCTGCACTTGAAGAAATATATCCTCTTTCTTCGGTTATTTTTTCAACTGCCGCTGAATAAACACTTGATTGAGATACTATTAATGTTGCCAATAATAAAAATAATATCTTTTTCATTCTTGCTCCTCGTTGTTTTCTGATTTAACTGCTTCTTCATTTGCTTTTATTTGTTCTTGTTGAATTTTTTCAACAAATTGTCTGATTTCTTCCTCGTCCATAGGTTTGTTGCAACCAAAACGGAGTGATGGAAATTTTCCGTAAAATGCAAACCAGATTAAAAAACATATCGCCCAAAGCATTACACCATGAAGTAATTGCATTTGTGGCATGTCTGTCACATAAGGTGTGAATAAATTCCATATGTGCATAGCTATAAACCCCGGAAAAACAGTAAATCCTGTTACCAGACAACATACTACAAAAAGTGCCGTTAAAAGTCCTCTAAATCCTCTTATTTCAATTACTCTACCATGTTTGTTCATTTTTCCTCGATTAATTCGTTAAAACTTTTTTCATCTAATATTATAACACCTAAAGTTGAAGCTTTGTCAAATTTTGAGCCGGGATTTTCTCCGCACAAAACATACGATGTCTTTTTGCTTACCGATGATGAAACTTTTCCGCTCATTGATTTTATTTGTTGTTCAAAATAACTTCTTGGTTTTGATAATGTTCCTGTAATTACGAATGTCATACCTTTGAATTTGTCTGAAATTTTATCACTGACTGCATTTTGCGGTTTAACACCATTGTTCTCCAATTTTTCAAGAAGAATTAAATTATCTTTATCTGAAAAATATTCAATTACGCTATCTGCAACTTTTTCACCTACACCGTCAATTTGAATTAACTGATTTTTTGTTACTGTTTTTAGTTTGTCAAGCGTAGGAAATTCGTTTGCAATTAAGTCAGCTGTTTCTTTCCCTACAAGTTTTATTGAAAGTGCTGTCAAAAATTTTTTTAATGGTCTTGTTTTGCTTTCATTGATTGAATTTATAAGATTTTGTGCCGATTTTTCTTTAATCAAATTTAATTTCATTAAGTCATTTTCTTGTAAAGAGTATATGTCTGCAATATCAGAAATAATACCTTTATCTACAGCATCATCAATAATAGCTTCGCCAAAACCATCTATATCCATTCCTTCTTTTGAACACCAAAATTCGATTTTGCCTTTGATTTGAGCAGGACAAGTTTTTGAATTAGGACAATAAGTTCCGACCTCGTCCTCACGTTTTACAAGCGAAGCTCCGCAGCACGGACAGTTTTTCGGCTCGGGATAATAATTTTCATCAGAACCGCCTTGAACTTTTCTGATAACTTTCGGAATAATTTCTGCTGCTTTTTTAATAAGCACTCTGTCGCCGAGATTTATTCCAAGCCTTTTGATTTCGTCAAAATTGTGCAAACTTGCTCTTTTTACAATTGTGCCTGCAAGTTTTACCGGAGTTAGTATTGCAACCGGAGTAATTGCACCTGTTTTACCTACACTCAATTCAATGTCAACTAATTCTGTTTCAATTTCTTCCGGTGGAAATTTGAATGCGGTTGCCCATTTTGGTGCTCTTGCCGTATATCCGAGTTCAAACTCTTTTTCTGTATCATTAATCTTGACTACTACTCCATCTGTTGCATAATCTAACTTTTGACGCTCAAATTCCCATGATTTACAGTAATCTTCTATATCTTCTACTGTTCTGTTTAGTTTAACGTTTTCATTAACGCTGAAGCCTTGCTCTTTTAGCAACTTTAAAATCTCAAAATGTGTTTTGGGTGTATCTCCATTCGGAAAAACAGCTGCATAAGCATAAAATCTTAAATCACGTTCTCCTGTTATCAATGGATTATCTTGCCTTAATGAACCTGCTGCTGCATTTCTCGGATTTGCAAATTCCTTGCCCTCGTTTTCTCTCTGGCGTTCATTTAATCTTTCAAATGAACTTACGGGCATGTAGACTTCGCCTCGAACTTCTATATCTATTGAATCTTTAAGTTTTTGAGGAATATCTTTTATCTGTTTGATATTTTCTGTAATAACTTCTCCGATAACTCCGTTTCCACGAGTTGCACCAACTGTTAAAATTCCTTTTTCGTAAGATAATGCACATGCAAGCCCGTCTATTTTAAGCTCTGAAACTGTTTCTATTGTTTCATTTGGGTATTCTTTTTCAATTCTTTTGTACCAAGCTTTTAAATCATCAAAATTGTTTGAATTATCAAGACTGTAAAGTCTATATTTATGGGTA
>JBJEGN010000039.1:0-16175 GCA_051875105.1 Candidatus Gastranaerophilaceae bacterium | reverse complement strand
ATTTCTACGATATAAAACAATTTAAAAAGGACATTAAGCGTATTGCACATCTTACAAACAAGAATTTATATACATTACGTTTTATGGGTTGTGAACCGCTATTGAACCCTGATGTATGTAAATATGTTGATATAGCAAAATTTTATTTGCCAAAAACTTCTTTAAGGATTTTGACAAACGGTACTTTATTACCGGAGATGAATGATGAATTTTGGAAAAATATGAGCAGAAATAAAGTTACTATAGATGTTTCTATTTATGATGTTGATATTGATTGGAAAAAAGTTATTCATAAAGCAAGCGTCTTTGGG
This sequence comes from Candidatus Gastranaerophilaceae bacterium, assembly GCA_051875105.1. Classification (GTDB taxonomy): domain Bacteria; phylum Cyanobacteriota; class Vampirovibrionia; order Gastranaerophilales; family Gastranaerophilaceae; genus RUG841. Next base: position 15,864 of record JBJEGN010000039.1, on the reverse strand, counting down.
GTTGATATTAATACAAGAGAAATGGTTTTAGTAAAAAAATTTCTTAATCTTAATTTAGATTTGAAAGGTTCTCTTACTGATTTTACAAAATGCAAAACTTGTTTTAACGGTCAATGTTATAATCTTCTTGATGGAAAAATTTACGAATGTCCCATAATTGCATTTGTAAAATATTTTAACAAAAGGTTTGACCAAAATCTTGAAGTTGTAGAAGGTGACTATATAGATATTTATAAAGCTAAAAGTTTATATGATATTCATAAATGGATGAAACAGCCAAAACCTTTTTGTAGATATTGTGACGACATGATATCTGTTAGGTGGGAAGCAAGTGATGTTCATACTATTGATGAGTGGGCTCATACTTAACTTAAACATTGTATTTATCAAATCTTGAAACATAATTATGTTTGAGAGATAATTAGCAAAAATTGTAAATATAAAGGAAGAAATATGAAAAAACCTAATTTAGCAGTTCTCGGTGCAACAGGTGTTGTGGGTAGAGAAATTTTATCAATATTACAAGAAAATAATGTTCCCTATGAAAGCATTAAGTTTCTTGCAAGTTCAAGAAGTGCAGGCTCTCAAATAGAATTCAAAGGTGAAAAACACACCGTTATTGAAGCTACTCCTGATGCTTTTGAAGGAGTAAATATCGTTCTCGCATCAGCTGGCGGTTCAACAAGTTTGGCACTTGCAAAAGAAGCTGTTAAAAGAGGTTGTGTTTATATTGATAACTCAAGTGCCTTTCGTATGGAAAAAGATGTTCCCCTTGTGATTGCAGGTGTAAATGATGAAGATTTGAGAAAACATAATGGAATTGTTGCAAATCCGAATTGTTCTACTTCTCAATTAATGCTTGTATTAAAGCCTTTGCATGATGCTGCAAAAATAAAAAGACTTGTCGTAAGTACTTATCAAGCTGTAAGTGGTGCAGGGTTGAAAGCTATTAATGAACTTACAGAAAGCACAAAAGCAAAATTAAACGGAGAATCTTTTGAACCTAAAGCATTTAAAAAAGATATTGCATTTAACGTTATCCCTCAAATAGACGTATTCTGCGAAAATGGTTATACGAAAGAAGAAATGAAAGTTGTTAATGAAACAAAGAAAATTCTTCACCTTGCAGAAGAAACAACGATTACTTGTACTGCTGTAAGAGTTCCAGTTTACAATAGCCACTCGGAAGCAGTTACAATTGAATTTGAAGATGATATGACTCCGGAAAAAGCACGTAAGCTTCTTGAAAACGCTTGGGGTGTTGAAGTTATGGATGACGTTGATAACTATGTTTACCCAACACCAAAAGATACAGCAGGAAAAAACCCTGTATATGTTGGTAGAATAAGAAAAGATTTAGCTTTTGATAATGCAATTTCGCTTTGGTGTGTTGCAGATAACCTTAGAATAGGTGCTGCATTAAATACAGTCAGAATTGCTGAAAAAGTTATCGAAATGCAATTGTTCTAAAAGGAGAATAAAATGTCAGTAAGATATAACGCAGGTGAAATTATTACAGCTATGGTAACTCCCTTTAATGAAAATTTTGAAGTGGACTATGTATCATTAGAAAAACTTGTAAATCATTTAATTGCGACAGGTACAGATGCAATTTTGGTTGCTGGAACAACTGGTGAGTGTCCAACTTTGACTCATGAAGAGGAATGGGATGTTTTAAAATTCGTTCTTAAAACTGTAAACGGTCGAGTGAAGGTTATAATGGGTACAGGTTCAAATTCTACGGAAACGGCTGTTATGACAGCTAAAAAAGCCGAAGAGCTTGGTGCTGATGCAATTTTGACAGTAGTTCCCTATTATAATAAACCTAATCAAAGAGGCATGAAGGCTCATTTCTCCGCAGTTGCAGAAGCAGTTAAACTTCCAATTATTCTGTACAATATTCCGGGAAGAACAGGTGTTAACATGTTGCCTGCAACAATTGCTGAACTTGCTGAAAAATATTCTAATATTGTAGCTGTTAAGCAAAGTAACGGTGATTTAGATTTAATTAGTGAAATGAAAAGTATTTGCCCAAAAGACTTCATTATTTATTCTGGAGATGACAGTTTGACTCTTCCAATGATGTCATTAGGTGCTTATGGTGTTATAAGCGTTGCATCTCACGTTGTTGGTTTGGAAATGAAAGAAATGATTTCTGCTTTCAAGAACGGAAATAATACTTTAGCACTTGAAAAACATATTAAACTTTTCCCTATTTTTAAAAAGTTGTTTATGTGTCCAAGTCCTTCTCCTGTTAAAGACATGCTTTCAAGAATGGGAATTATAAAAAATGTTCTTCGCTTACCGCTTGTTAACATGACAGATGAAGAAAAAGCACAATTTTATTCTGTAGCAGAAAACTATTTAAAATAATATTTTTTACTGGTTATACAAAAAGTCCGCAAGCTATTTGCGGATTTTTTGTATTAAATGTTGCTTTTTGCAAAATCTATAGCAGCGTTTTCATCCTTAAACAAAGAATTGTACCCTATTTGTTCACTAATTGCAGTCATATTTGATATTTTATTGAATACATTTTCATTTGAAAGAACAAAAAGTAAATTAATATTTTGAGATTTTAATCTTAAAATAATATCTTCAAGTGCAAATATTGCCGACATGTCGAGTTCTACATTGGAATTATAAGTTAAAATTATATATTTTGTTTCAAGAAGTTCATCAAAGTGAGAAACGATTTGACTTATAGAGCCAAAAAAGAATTGTCCGTCGAGGTGAAGTATTCTGATTTTATAATGTGTTGATTGTTCAATTTGTGTTTCAAAATCAGAATAGACATCTATCTTTTCCCTAATTTTTGTTTTGTCTGCAACTTTTTTCGCATAGAGCAAAGAAGACAAAACAATTCCTACTCCAATTGCAAAAATTAAATTATAAAAAACTGTTAAAAACAAAACGGAAAATAGAACTGCTAAATCATCTTTTGGTGCGTATTTTAAAATATTTAACACTTTGAAATCAATAATATCTAATCCTATTTTAATTAAAATTGCAGCAAGTACACAAATTGGAATTTGAGCAATAAACCAGCTAAACTTAAAAAGAATTAATAACAAAAAAATCGAAGAAAATATAGAAGAAAGTTTTGTTATTGAGCCATTTTTAACAGCAGCAACACTTCTCATTGTTGCAGCAGAACCTCCCATTGAACCTGTTAAAGAGCAAATTAAATTCCCAATTCCTTGAGAAAAAATTAATCTTTTTGAATTATGCTTTTTCTTTGTTAATGAATCCATAATTACGCCTGTTAAAAGGCTTTCACAAGATGCAACAAATGCAAGAGTTAAGGATATAGGGAAACATTTTTCTATAACATTAAAGGAAAATTCAGGAATAATAATATGTGGAAATGATACACTGATTTCTGATATTTTTTCAACGTTTAATCCGCAAAAATATGAAACAAAAGTTGCAGTTACCAATGCAAAAAGTTGTACAGGTATGTATTTTTTTATTATTTTAGGTGTGAAAAATAACAAAAGAAGTGTAAAAATACCCAAAATTGCAGAATGTTTGTTAAAAAATACTAAAATATTCGGAAATTTTAGTAATGTTTGTAATGTTGATGAACAGCACGTTCCTCCTAATAAAGGAGGTATTTGCAGAATAATTATTATTAATCCAATTCCACTTAAAAATCCTGATATTACAGGATATGGAACATATTTTATTAATTTGGGTACAGATGTTACAGAGATTATAATTTGCAAAATTGAAGCCATTATCAAAATTAAAATTACATCTGAAAGATTTCCTGAAGTAGTAGCAAACGCCGATGCAATTATAATTGATGCAGGACCTGTCGGACCGGAGATAAGTGGTAAATTACATCCGATAATTCCCGTTATAAAAGACAAAATTACTGCACCCCAAATGCCAGCTGCAGCACCAAATCCTGATGAAACTCCAAATGCCAAAGCCTGTGGAAATGCAATAATTCCTGCAGTTATTGCGCCAAAAACATCACCCTTTAAATTTTTAAATAAATCTTTCATTTTAGAACTCTTGTTTTAAAATTACTAAAATGTCACTGTTCTTAATTTTTGTCGACCCTTTGGGAATTATTGTTTTTCCGTTTCGTTTAATCATAGCTATTAACTCATCTTTTTGAAGTTTAAGTTCGCAAATTTGTTTATCACACCATTCGTGTTTTTCGTTGATATGAAGCTCTCTCAAGTCTGCATCGTCTTCTGAATTATAAGATGGAGTACTTAAAACTACATAATCTCCGGAATGAATAATTGTATCTCCTTTTGCGACAATTTCCTTACCTGCTCTTTTTAACAACAAAACAAGAGTATCATGTGGCAAGGCAAGCTCCTTTATACTTTTTCCGTTCCAAGCATGTGAGTCTGTTATAAAAATTTTAATTAAAGAAATAGACAAATCTTCCTGATAATCATTAAATGTCTTTCTAACATCTGAATTTTCATCAATCATATTGGTAACTTTTGCTGCAAATGGTAATAGTGTTCCTTGAAAGGCAACTGATAAAAGTGATATTAAAAATACAATGTGAAATAAATCATATTGCGGAATAGTGTTAACACTTGCTACAACCAAAACTGCAAAAACAATAGAAGCAGCACCTCTTAAGCCAGCCCATGAAACAAGCAAACATTGATTAAAGCTTGCTTTAAAAGGCAGCAAAAGACCAAAAACGACCAAAGGTCTTGCGATAAATGTCAAAAACAATGCAATTAGTGTTCCGGGAATTAAAATTTCAGGCATTTTGTGTGGAAAAGAAGTTAACCCAAGCAAAAAGAATATAGATATTTGAGCAAGAGAAGTTATTCCATCAAAAAAGCCTACAAGTGATTTTGTACTTTTTATATTTGAATTTCCTAAAATAATACCAGTTATATAAACGCTTAAAAGACCATTTCCTCCTATTAAATCAGGAAGTGCAAATGAAAAAATAATTATTGCAGTCATAAAAATTGAATAAATATTTTCTGTAACAATGTTTGTCTTTTTTAATATCCAATTTGCAGTAAAGGCAATAAATATACCTGACAAAATTCCAAAAAATATTTGTTTTATAAAAAGAATTGGAATGAAATTTATAGATTTTCCTGTAAGTAATGCAATACCGATTATAGTAAGCATATAAGAAAATGGGTCATTACTTCCGCTTTCAAGCTCTAAAAGCGGAGCAGTCGAGTATTTTAAATTTAATTTCTTTGATCGTAATATTGCAAAAACGGAAGCGGCATCTGTTGAACTTATTACTGCACCAATGACAAAACTTTCTTCTATCGGAATTTTTAAAATGAAATAGCAAAAAATGCACGTCAACAGTGCTGTAAAAAGGACACCAAGCGTAGATAAGACAGTCGCTTGTTTTATTACTGGTTTTGCGGTTTTCCACTTTGTTGAAAAGCCGCCGTAAAATATGATAAAAACAAGTGCAATTGTACTTACTTGCTGCATAATGTCGTAATTGTCAAACGGAATTTTAAATAATCCGTCAGAACCAAATATCATACCTATTGCCATAAATAGTAACAACGCTGGTGTTCCTGTTTTGCCGGCAACATTATTTACGAGAATGCAACAAATTAAAACAACACCGCTTATTAATAGAATTTCAGTCATAAAAACTCCTATAGCCTATTTTTCAATTATAAAAGGCTGTGAAATTTTTATCAAAATATTGTTACAAATATTATAAATTCAAGAATTAAATTAATTCTGCATACAGACACCAAGTTTGTGCTTTTGTTATTTTTACGTTTACAAATTCTCCGGTTAAATCTTTTTCAGAAAAGAAATGCACAAGTTTATTAGTACGTGTTCTTGCATTCATCATTGGTTTGCCGTTTTTGATTTTTTGACATTCACAAAGCACTTCGTAAGTTTTTCCGACAAGTTTTTTATTTGATTCGAGTGTCATTTTGCAATTAACTTCATGAAGTCTTTTAAAACGTTCTTCTTTAATTTCATCAGGTACAAATCTATCAATCATTTTACCGGCTTTGGTAAAAGGACGAGGAGAATATATAGCTGTATTTGAATAATCGATTTTTAATTCTTCAATAGCAGAAAGTGTATCTTGAAATTCTTCTTCTGTTTCGCCTGGAAAACCTGCTATAAAATCACTTGTTATTTCAACTTCATCAAAGCTGTTTCTTATTTTATTATAAATTTTAAAATACTCTTCTCTGTTATATCTGCGGTTCATTTCTTTCAGAACTTTTGAATTACCTGATTGCATAGGGATATGGAAAAATTCGCAAACTTTGTTACATTCAGCCACAGCAGTTATTAAATCATCTGTAATATCAGTAGGGTATGATGTTACAAATCTGATTCTGAATTTACCCTCTATTTTATTCAATTCCCGCAAAAGATTAGCAAGTGTTATATTCGGATTGTGCAAATCTTTGCCGTAGCTGTCAACATTTTGACCGAGGAGTGTAATTTCTTTTTTACCGTTAGAGATAGCTTGTTTTGCTTCTTTTATGATTAATTCCGGCAATCTGCTTCTTTCTCTTCCTCTTGTAAAAGGGACTACACAATACGTGCAAAAATTATTGCAGCCTTCTATAATTGGAATCCAAGCTCCAACTGTATTTTGACGGTTTAATTTAAGTTCTTTCGGCTCCGGATATGGAATTGTCGTTATTTCGCAAACTCTTTCGCCGTTTTCTACACGTTTTACAAATTCTGGAAATTTAAAGATATTATGAGTTCCAAAGACTAAATCCAAGTATGGCATACGTTTAAAGAGGGATTCTTTATCAATTTCTGCAGCACAACCGCAAATTCCAATTTTAATGTCCGGATTTTTCTTTTTTCGTTTTCCCCAAACTCCTAATTGACTGTACGCTTTGTCTACAGAAGTTTGTCTTATTGCACATGTTGAAACTAACAAAAAGTCAGCTTCTTTATGCTCGGTAGTTTTTTCGTAACCAAGTTCAATTAACATGCCCTCTAATCTTTCGGTATCAGATTTGTTCATCTGACACCCCATTGTTTCTATATAAAATTTCTTACTCATAATAATATTATTTTACCTTAAAAACTTTATGTGTGATATACTAAACTTAAAAAAAAGGAGAAATTATGTCAAATTGGGTAGAAGCAAGTCACATATTAGTTAAGACAAAAGAAGAAGCAGAAAAAATAAAATCTGATATAGAAAATGGGGTAATTGACTTTGAACATGCTGCAGGTCAATATTCAATGTGTCCTTCTGGCGGAGAAGGCGGTGCTCTTGGTAAATTTCAAAAGGGTGTGATGGTAAAACCTTTTGAGGATGCGGCATTTTCTGCAGAATTAAACAAGGTTACAGACCCTATTCAAACTCAATTTGGTTGGCATTTAATATTAGTAACGGATAAAGAAGCATAGTTATGAATAACACAGTTGAAGAATTACGAAATTTCATCAAATCGCAAAATGCTGATGCTATATTAATTAATTCAGCTGATGAATTCCTCTCTGAATACAATATTTTATCGTTGAATTCCCGTTATAAAGTAACAGGTTTTTCGGGTTCAATGGGTGACTGTATTGTTACAAAAGATAGAGTTTATCAAATTGCAGATGGCAGATATCATGAACAGGCTGAAAAAGAAGTTGATAATGATGTTGTAACTGTACTAAAAATGAAACAGGGTGATTCTCCGATTGGTCAAATTTTTAGTGTTCTTGATGAAAAATCAACATTGATTGTTACTGCAAACAAAGTTTCTGTTGATTTTTGTGAAAAATTGAAGAATAAATTAGAGGAAAAAAATATTTCTATAAAATATATAAATACGGATCCTGTAAGTAATTTAGCTCAAAATACATATACAAATGTTCCGTTAGTGCTTGTTGATGAAAAAATTACAGAACTTTCTCCAGAAGAAAAGTTTAAATTGTTTTCGAACATGCTTTTGGATAAACAAGTTTTACTTGTGACATCTCCGGTGAATTTTGCTTATCTTACAAATTTGAGGAATTATGATTTTCCATACTCAAGTGCACCAAGAGCAAAGGCTATCATCTACAAAACTAAAATGACAATTTACTCGGATTCAAAAATACCTTTTTCTTTTGAAAAACTGAAAGTAAAAAAATTGAAAGATTTTAAGCATGATTTAGTTACAATTTTAGGTAAAGATATTCTTGTTGATAAAAAGTCTTTTTCACAAAGCGATTTTTTACAAATTCACGCTTCGTCAAGAGTATCTCAGAGTGATATTTTCGACATAAAATCCGAAAAAAGAAATTCAGAAATTGAACATTTAAAAAATGCTTTTAATGCAACAGATAGAGTTTTGAAGAAAATGAGAGATTTGATTAATTCAAACGAGCAAATTTCTGAATACGACTTATATTGTGCAATAACGGACTTTTTCTCACAAGAAGGTGCTTTATCTCAAAGTTTTAAACCTATTATTGCATCCGGAGCAAATTCGTCAATTATTCATTATAGTGCGGCATCTCCGTCAAAAATTATTAAAAATGGTGATTTGGTGATGATTGATTGCGGTGGATATTTTGAAGGTGGGCTTGCAACGGATATTACAAGAACGTTTGTAAAAGGTACACCATCAGATGAACAAAAACGAATTTACACAAAAGTTTTACAAGCATTTATTGCATCATATACAAAAAAATATTCTGATGATGTAACATGGCAAGACATTGATTTGACAACTCGCAAGAAGTTGACATCGGAAGAAAGTAATGGATTTTTATTTTCTCATTCAACCGGACATGGAATTGGTATTTCCGTACACGAAAATCCGCCTGTTTGTGCACCTTTTGACACTTATGCTAAACCATTTAAAGAAAATTATGTATTTTCAATTGAGCCGGGTTTATATAAACAAGGTGTTTTTGGAGTGAGAATTGAAAATGCAGTTTTTGTTAAATCTTTAAAACCTTTCAATATCGAAGTTTTGACACATTTCCCATTTGAAGAAAAATTGATTGAAAAATCAATGCTTACGAAAAAAGAAGTAAAATTTGTAGAAGATTGGCAAAATTATGGTAAAAAAAATAACCTCTGTTAACAATCCAACTATTGTTGAGTTTTCGAAACTTTCTAATTCAAAAATTCGTTTTTTAACAGGTTTGTTTTCTGTTGAAGGAGAGAAGCCTCTTAAAGAAATACTTGAATCAGATGTTGAGGTTAGAGATATTTTTGTGACGGAAGATTTTAAAGATATTGAATTTCTTCCTGAAGATAAAATAACGCTTGTTACAGAAGCTGTAATGAAGAAATTATCATCTTCAGATACACCGCCAAAGGTTTTAACAGTCGCTTATCAGATGAATTATGATGTTGTCGACTTTGAAAATTGCGGTAATTTACTTTTACTTGATGGAATATCTGATCCCGGAAATATGGGGACACTTATAAGAACGGCCGTCGCTTTTGGCTTTGAAGGGATTTTGTTACATGGAAATTGTGTAGATTTGTATAATCAAAAGGTTATTCGTTCCTCAGCTGGAAATTTCTTCAAAATTCCACTATTAAAAGTTGACATCACAGACATTATCAATTTGTCAAAAAATTATAATTTTTCCATGACTAATTTGCATTCAGATAACGTTATAGATATCAGTAAACTGACGATTTCCCCTAAAAATGTTCTTGTCCTTGGTAGTGAGGCGAATGGAATTTCTAATGAAATTCTTGAAATACCGCACATTGATATAAAGGTTATGACAAAAAGTGTTGAATCTCTTAACGTTGCGACGGCGGGTGCAATTTTAATGTATGAATTTTCTAAACAAATGATATAAAACGAAGTTAGAATTTTTTTAGATTTGAAAAGGCTGCATCTATTGATTTTAAACCGCTTTTGCCAAAATCAATTATAAAAAGAGTTGTTCCTGCAACGTTTTTCACTTCTTGTATATTTCCAATTCCTAACTGCGGATGAAAAACCCTATCACCAACTTTAAATAATAATGACTGGTCTGAAAATCCGGAATGTTCTTCTTTTGCAGGTTGTTGAACTCCTGCTTTAGCCCTTGCTTCTTCAATTCTTCTTTTTATTGGGTTATCTTCAAGTATTTTTTTTATTTTTTCTTCGTTTGAAATTGTTGGTTGAGAGTTCGCTTTTTTGGAAACAAAGGCTCGTTTTTGAGGTGCGATAAAATCTTTTCCAAAACTCAATGAAGAGGTGGATTTACTGCTGCTTGAAGAGTAATTGTAGGATTGTTGTACTTTTTTAGCTGCAGAATTAAAATTAATAAACTTTCTATTTTGAGAAAAATTTTGTGATATTTTTAAGGGTTTGTCATCATCAGCATTTGATAAATTAGTTAAAAATTCCGGAATTTCTGAAATAAATCGGCTTTCACGATAAAAATTTTCGTGTCCCCACATCTTTCTTCGTTCAGCATGGGTTAAGAAAAGACGTTTTCTTGCACGAGTAATTCCAACGTACATTAATCGTCTTTCTTCCTCGACATCATCTGCCGCATGCCCGTTTTCAGCATTTACCGATCGATTATGAGGAAAAATACCTTCATCAAGACCGGCTAAGAATACAACGTCAAATTCAAGACCTTTTGCACTGTGTAAAGTCATCAGTGTAAGAGCATTTTCTTCATCTTCATAAGAATCAATGTCTGATACGAGTGCAACTTGAGAGAGAAATTCTCCAAGAATACTTGTCTCTTCTTCTGATGGAGTAAATTCTTTTGCAACATTGATAAATTCCTGTAAGTTGTCTATGCGGCTTTCTGCTGTAACTTCATCGTCTGTTTCTTTAATACCGTTTATATAGCCTGTTTTTTCAATTAGATGAGTTATAAAATCAGGAAGTGTCATTTTTTGTTGTTCAAGTTGTAAATCTGAAATCAATTCTGCAAAATTTTTAAGTTTTGTTTTAACTGCTGATGAAAACTCGTCATACTGGTCAATATCAAGAATTACATCCGATATAGGAGTTTCTGTTTTTGAAGAAATTTCACGTAATTTTGCAACAGTCGTTTCACCTATAGAACGTTTGGGAACATTAATAATTCTTGCAAGGCTTTGTGAATCAGCAGGATTAGAAATCAACTTTAAGTATGCAACTATATCTTTAATTTCTTTTCTGTCATAGAATTTCAAGCCACCTACAACTTTGTATGGAATAGAATGATAAATACATGCCTCTTCTATTTTTCTTGATTGAGAATTTGTTCTATATAAGACACAGCATTCTGATAATTTGTAATCCCTTTTCAGTGATTTAACCTGATTCATTATAAAATCAGCTTCTTCATTTTCATCATTAGCATTGAAAATCTCAATTAAATCACCTTTTCCAAGATTTGAATAAAGATTTTTTTCTGTTCGTTCTATATTATTTTTGATGACTGCGTTTGCTGCTTTCAATATAACATCTGTGGAGCGGTAATTCTGTTCAAGTTTTATCAATTGTGCATCAGGAAAATTGACTTGCATATTAAGTAATATCCTATAATCGGCCCCTCTCCAACTGTAAATTGATTGGTCAATATCTCCAACGGTACACAAACTTCTTTCAATCGGCTTATACATTGGATTATCATTTGTATAAATAGATTTTATAAAATTATATTGAGCCAAGTTTGTATCTTGAAATTCATCAACGAGGATATGTTTGAATCGTTTGTAGTATTTTTCACGTACATCAGGGTTATTTTTTAAAAGTTCTACTCCCATTAACAACATATCATCAAAATCTACAGCATTGTTTAAAGCCAATTGATTTTGATATTCTGTATAAACTTTTGAATATTGTTCATCTCTATATGATCTTGCTCTTGTTGCAAAGTCGTATGCGGTTATCATTCTGTTTTTTGCATCAGATATGACCTGCCTCAGCTGCTTTACAGGGTAAACCTTTTCATCTAAGTTAAGTTTTTTGAGTGCATTTTTTATAATTGTGTTCATGTCAGAATCATCATAAATTACAAAAGATTTATCGTACTTTTTTCCGTCTTTTGAAATATATTTATCAATATCAGAGCGTAAAATTCTGCCTGCTATACCATGAAATGTTCCAACCCACATTCTTTTAACACACTCTTCTCCGAGCCATTTTGAAAGTCTTTCCTTCATTTCTTTTGCAGCTTTATTTGTAAAAGTAACTGCTAAAATTTCATAGGCTGAAACACCGGATGAAACGAGGTTTGCAATTCTTGATGTCAAAACTTTTGTTTTACCGCAACCAGCACCTGCAAGGATAATCAATGTACCCTCGTTATGTACTACTGCTTCTTTTTGTTCTTTGTTTAAACCCTCTAAAATATTTTGCATGACAAATCCCCTCATAAGAAGTTTAGCAAAATCTTGATAATTTATAAAGTCTGTTTGTGTAAAATTTAATTACATAAAATTATGTAAAGAGAAATAATTGGTGCATTTTATCAATATTTTATGTGTTTTTAGAGTATTTTTAAATATTACTTTCATAAATTGCTAAAATGTGATAATATATTTTTGATAATAGTTTTTGAAATGGGAAAAATATGGCAGAAGATATTACACCAAAACATAATTCGATAATGGTTCCACTTGATGATTTAGATACAGTCAGTGAAAAAGATTCAAATACAGTAGATGAACTTGCGATGGAATTGGCAGCAATACATCAATCAGCGAAAAAAGTTGCAATAATCGGCAGCAGGAATCTTCCGATTACTCACCAGCAATTAATTGAAATCTTAGCTTATGCTTTGGTAAAACAAGGTAATACAGTCATAACATCCGGTGGTTCGAGTGGTACGAATGCAGCTGCAATCAGAGGTGCTATGTCTGCTAATCCTGAAAAGTTGAGAGTTATTTTAACTCAAACAATAGGTCAGCAGCCATCAGACGTTCAAGATCAACTTATTGGTGTTCATAATATTATAGAGCATCCTGACAGGGCTATGATGACTCTTGCCGATGCAAGTCGTATTTGTAACAGAGAAATTATTGATGAGTGTCAACAGCTCATTTGCTTCTTGTCACATACTTCTACAACTTTGCATGGAGCAACTCAATATGCAGAAGATATGCACAAAGTTGTAACATCATTCTACTTAGATTAGTGGTTTTATTAAATAAAAAAAGGAAACCTTTTTATTTAAGGTTTCTTTTTTGTGTAATAAAATTGGCAACTGCTTCACCCATAGAAAAACAATTTGCTTGTGTTCTAACAGCAGCTTGTGCTAAAAATTCTGCGCTTAAACACCTGCCGACAACAAATAAATTGTCATATCTATCTGACATTAAACATTCTAATGGCAAATACCAAACATGTTTTGTAAATTCAAGTTTGTCTGATTTTGGTGAATTTGAATGTACATCAATAGGATAATCTGAGGCTAAAGCTATATTTTGGGGTTTTCGTCCTGTCACTATGTCATCTACTGTAAAAATTTTTTTACCTTTAACTCTTATGCTTTCTCTTGTACCCAACATGTCTGCAATATTGGATATATAAGCGTTTTCAAAGCCTTTGAGATATTTTTTACAAAATTTTTCAAGTCTTATAATTCTTTCTCTACCTTGTATTAATAATTCAGAATCAGAAAAAACACTATTAGTGTTATTGCTTGTGTTGTCAGGTAATAAGCGTGGACAGTTGAAAGCTATTGTAGATGGCATTTTTGGTACGGTAAAAACCTGAAAATAGGCTGTATCAGAAGGTTTTAAGATGCCGTCATTAACAGCTTTAGTAAAGATTGGAGATAAGGCCCAATTTTTTCCTGTATCCCAAGTATAAGCTGTTGAACAATGTGTTTCTTCACCAACATCACAAACAGTTGTAACATTCTTGTCTTCATCAATTTTAGAAATCCAATTTGCAAATTTTTTTACATCAACATTAGACATCAAAAATCTAAGTGATTTAGCTTGTGAATTTGAATTGTCATTTAAAATTTCTAAATTTAATTCTCTGAAAATTTTTCCGTTTCCAGTTGCATCTACAAGAAAAGTCGTATCGATATATACAGATAATATATCCTGTTCTACATCCAAATAAAATTCATGATTTTTAGTAGTAACATTTTTAACGTAGGAGTCATATAAAATATCACAACCAACGGATTTTAAAAGTGTATCAAATAAAAACTTCAATTTTTCAACATTAAACCAACCTTTGTTACCGTCTGAGTAGGTAATACTACATTCGTTTTTCGATGCAGTATTTGTTAGAATCCGGTAAAAGGAATTGTTAATTCCACAGTCGTTTAGTTTCATAACGGGCATGACGAGTCCTGATGTAATCAATCCCCCTGCGTGAATATTTTTTTCAAGAAGTAGTGTTTTTAATCCGTTTTTTGCACAAGTGTAGGCACAGGCAATTCCTGCAGCACCCGCTCCTACAACTGTTACATCATATTTTAATTTATTCATTTTCACGTCCCTTTTTATAAGCGGATAAACTAATTTTATCAGATTTATTAACAATTATATCTCTGTTAATTAAAATTTCTTTCGTTGATAAATTTAGATTTTCATCTCTATACGGAATTCCGGATTTTGTTTTTAAAATACCATATTCATAATCATTTAAAGGATTTTCAATTTTGTCTTTTGATAAGGATGCAATTGTTCCGAATTGTTTTCCGTCAATCAATATTTTTCCAAGATAAAAACCTAATTCGCTTAAAGTACTTCTGACTGGTGTTGAATTAGAATACGTTGAAAAAATTCCGTCTTCTTTTATAAGAGTTCTAATTAATTTTAAAAAGTCAAAAGTCCAAAGTAATGGTTGTTTGTGAGGAGTAAATCCGTCATGAAATATAAAATCATGCTTATCTTGTAAATCAATGATTGAAGTCCTTGCATCTGCAAAAAAGTAATTAATTTTAATATTCGCTAATCTATTGACTTTAGGGTCTTGTTTCATGCTTTTTGATATATTTTGATAATATATATTATGTAAGAAGCTGTAAACATCCTCTAAAGACTTATATTTATATCCGGTCGATAAATAATGCATAAATATGGCGCATATAATTGGTGAAAATATTGACGTATTTTTTGATAAATTTTCAAGTAAAAAGTCATTAGTAAAATGTAAAAAATCGTTTTTAAAATAAAATATGAAATTTGCCAACAGGTACAAATTTAATTCTGTGCAATTTATTCCATCATTAACAAAAGGTGAAAGAAATGCAGTTTCTTTCGATAATTCAAGTGCATTTATTGTCAGTTTGTTTTTTGTATCAGATTTCAAAAACGAAAATATTGCAGACTTTGTGTTATATCCGATTCCGTAGCATATATCAAGAAGTTTTATATCATTGTTCTTATTGCAAAAATCTTGAAAATGTGTCGGTAATATGAACTTGTCGAAACTTTCTTTCAATGCACCGGATTTAGAATGATAAATATCATGAACTTCTTCACTATATAAACCAACTGACCCATCATCTGTTATGTAAAAATCAATTATATTCATACTATTTATTTTAACAATGCTATATACTATAAACAAATTTTTTATATTTCTTGAAATTAGAATTTAAATTGCGTGTTATACATATATATCGATACGGATTACACTTTTTCGTTATATTTATATCTATGTTCTATTTCGAAACGATACGTAATTATAATGTATATTTTATCCACACAAGTCGACTCGATACAATACGATAAAACAACCAATGTTATCGTATTATGTCTAATCGAATTAATAAAGCAAGAAATAAAATAATAATAATTTTTTACTCGAAATGGAATTAAATTTTTTTAAACAGTATTTAAAAAATACTTTTTTCTTTTTTCTTTTCATTGTTTATTGCTTCAGACGAATTGTAACATTATGTTAAGATGATATATACAAAATATATCAATTTTCATGGAGTTTTTGTTTTTACATGAGTACAAGTACTGAAAGATAGGAGAAGAAAAATGGGATACGC
>JBJEGN010000038.1:0-3564 GCA_051875105.1 Candidatus Gastranaerophilaceae bacterium | reverse complement strand
AGCAACACAATTACCGATTAGATTTACGGTTGTTCTTCCCATATCAAGGATTTGGTCAATACCAAGCAATATTGCAACACCGATTAACGGATAGTTGAAACTTGTCAATACTCCTGCCAAAACTACCAATGTAACTCTCGGAATACCAGCCATACCTTTACTTGTAACCATCAATACCAACATAATTGTTAATTGTTGAGCCAACGGCAAATCAATTCCACAAATTTGAGTTGCAAATAAAACAGCCAAAGAAAGATATAGAGTACTGCCGTCCATATTGAACGTATAACCGGTCGGCATTACAAATCCGACAATATTTTTAGGGACACCAAACTCTTCCATAATCTTCATAGCTTTAGGTAATGCAGCTTCTGAAGTCGCAGTTGTGAAAGCAAGAAGTGCCGGTTCTCTCAAAGCATTTAACAAACCTGTAAACGATACATTACAAATTTTGCAAACAACAATAAGAACTGAGATTACAAAAATTATTAACGAAGAATAAAGTGCAAAAATGATTTTTGCATAAGACATCATAATACCAAGTCCGTTAACAGAAATTGTATGAGCAATAGCACCAAAAACACCTAATGGAGCAAAAAGCATAACAAATTCCGTAAACTTGAACATTATATCTGCCATAGATTGTAATACATCTAAAACAGGCTTAGCTTTTTGACCGATTGCACAAACCGCAATTGCAAAAAATATTGCAAATACAGCAATTTGCAGCAAATCACCCGTTGCCATAGCTTCAACAATACTTGTCGGGAAAGCATGAACAAAAATATTTGCCAAAATATCCCAAGTGCTGCCGCCCATATCGGTTTTGGCCATACCAGAAACAACATTCATCATGTCAGAACCGGCAGTCACATTAAAACCGACTCCCGGTTTGAAAAAATGTCCTGAAAACAGTCCTATAAATAAAGCCAGTGTCGTAACAATTTCAAAATAAATAATCGTTTTTAACCCTAAACGACCAAGAGATTTGATATTACCATGCCCTGCAATTCCTGTTACAAGAACAGAAAACAACAAAGGTGCGATAATCATTTTTATCATATTCAAAAATACAGTCGCAAGCGGTTGCAACTTAACTCCTATTGCAGGATTAATCCAGCCGACCAGAATTCCAGCAACTAATGCGACAAATATCATTAATGTTAGTTTCGAATTTTTCAATTTCACCACTCCGTTTTCGATTATACTTGAAACTTCGAAATTTTAAAAATTTTATCAAAATTCATGTTAAAAACTGTAACAGATTTTAAAATCAAAACCGACTTTACTTTATACCGTTTTTAAAGTAAAATTAAGCCAAACGGAGATTTTTTATGAGCCTTTTGTCAAAATATTATTACAGAAAATATATGATTAGAACATTGACAAGAAGAATGAATGATGAAGAAGAATTTCCAAATTTACAAAATGTTCCGTCCAATTACTCATTATTAAGCACTATGGACGAAACATACGAGTCTGCAGCATCAGGATTTTTCGCAAGCTCAGGCGAGAAAATAGAAGAAGAAGAAAAAAATAACTGATTTTTAAATTTTAACAATAAAAAAGCCCACTTTATAAGCGAGCTTTTTATATTTTAAATATTGAATTATGAAAGATTTCTTGCAGATAAAGCATTATAAATAATTTCAGATGCTCTAACAGTAAAATCTTTTCCTGCGGGGCTGTTATAAGGTCTTTTTGCCATAATGCTTACAATATATTTATGACCATCAGGCATAACAACAATACCGGCATCACCCATTGTATGTCCTATATCTCCTGTTTTGTGGAAAAATTTAGCATTCGGATTAAGACCTGCATGAATTAATCTGTTGTTTTTAACGTGTCCCATATAATCAAAGATTTTATCTTTTGAAACAGGTGATAAGAAGTCACTGTTATCAATATTATAAAGCATTCTTGCCAAATCTTCAGTCGTAGTTAAGTTTGTGCCTTTCATATCAGGAAGCCAGTTGTTAACTTCTGTGTTCTTTAAACCCCAAGATTTAATAGCTCTGTTAACATCATTCATACCACCCATTGATGATATCAACATATTTGTTGAAGAATTATCAGAAATTTCAATCATTTTACGAGCAAGATAATCCATTGAATACTGATTTCCGGTTCTTTGGAATTGAATATCACCGGAGCCTTCTGCTCTGTAATAATCCGTCAATGTCATTTTGTCATCTATAGTTAATTGACCTGCTTCAATCGAACGGAATAGCTGTAAAAGAACAGGTATTTTTATAATACTTGCAGCAGGAAATTGTTCTTGAGAATTCAATGAAGCATATTTTCCTGTTTCATAATCCCAAACAAAAACAGACGGGTGAATTGATTTGTACTCATTTGCCAAAATTTGCAAATTGTTTTCCAAATTTGTCATCGCTGATGTCATATTCAAAGGTTGCATAAGAGGGTTTTCAGTTTCAGCACCTCTCAACGAATGCACACCAAGAAATATGTTATTATGAAGATACTTTGATGTTGGTGAATAAATTTGCTCATAATTTACTCTAAAAGGCTTTTGCGAACTGTCTGTAAAGATAGGAGCGAAAAAATATTTCGCAGCAAAGGGCAAAACAAAAAAAGTAACAATGACAGTCATAAAAAGCACAAATAATGCAGTTATAAGACTAAAATGATTTTGTTTCTTTACTTTTGCTTTAACAGGTTTTAATACCGGCTTATATGTTTTCGGATAAGTAATGTTAAAATCTGTTTTTTGACTTAAATTTTCACGCATCTGATCGTAATACAACCTATTCTGCAACAATTTTTAATCCCCCGACAACATAATTATACAACAAATTGTATAGTACACCAAAACTTTACATTTTGTCATAATACAAATGTATGAAAAATTTAATTTACAATCCTAAAAACATTTGAATATTTCAATATTTTTGGTAAAATAAAATTATAAAATATGTTTGTAAAATGTAACAAAGGATAAAGCTAATGAGAAATGTCATTATTTTCAGCGACAGACCGTCATCAGAAATTCAATTCACATTGAAAGACAGTGATGATTATGATGTAAGAGTAAAAAGCATTAACGAATTTAAAGAAGCGGAAAAATACAACCCATCGGTTGCAATTCTTGATATTCCGGAAGAAAAATTACGTGAAATATCAATGGTTGTTAAATTACCTGTTCCGACTCTTATTTATTCGGAAAAAATGTATGACGATTTGAAGCTCAGAGGTGACGTTTACGATTATATTTTCAAACCGTTAAACGAACAAGAATTAAAAATAAGATTAAGAAACTTTACAAGAATAAAAGAACTTCGTGAAAAAATCGCACGAGTTACAACAACGGATGAATTAACAGGACTTCACAACAGAAGATACTTACAAGAGCAGCTTGAAGCTGAAATTTCAAGAGCAAGAAGATATGGAACGAAATTATCTTGTCTGCTTTTTGATATCGACTTCTTCAAGGTCGTAAATGATATGTACGGATATGACTGGGGCGATGTTCTTCTTAAGAAAATTGCAGAACTTCTCTCAGGGTTTATCAGAAAAGAAGATATTTTAACAAGATACGGT
>JBJEGN010000037.1:1660-3597 GCA_051875105.1 Candidatus Gastranaerophilaceae bacterium | reverse complement strand
AATTATCACCGCTTTCAATCGTATTGTTGAAAATATAGTTTTTGATAATGGATTTCAGGAACTCATCAAATTGCTTTTCATTGCCGTTGTAATGAATTTCAACACGCCTAATGTTATCTTGAATTATTAAGTTGTTTTTGTTGTAGCGAGGCATAAGCCTCACCTGTTGCTATATGTTTTCTATACGCACCCCTCTCTTTAGACCTCAGCCAACGCTGAAGCCTTTACTGAAATATTTTTTGTTATCATAATTAAATTTCCTTTCCGCCCGACGATTTCTCGCCGGGACTTTTGTTTTAATATTTAATACATTGTCATTTCGTATTCCTCATAGCCGTCAGATTTCTGACCGTGAGCAATACGCTTTTCAATTTCTTTTTGAGATAATTTAAATCTCTTTCTATGGTAACGGCTTTGATTGTTTATCATTTCAAAAACATTACCGATAAAATACAGACTGTCGTTAATAACACTTGTATTGCGGTTGGTATTCCAATCAGGAGCGGTAACAGCTTCTTCTTGATTTGTTTCATATCCTGCTTCAAATTGTTTGATGCCGAGAGCATACTCTCGTTCACTTTCCCAACCTGTTTTGATAATTCCGTCTGCTGTTTGTCCAGCAAGTCCTGAATTGTATCCGTTTGATCTGATATTTCCTTGCTCAGCTGATAATATATCTGTGTCGAATATTGATCGATTAGTTCTTCGTTCACTTGTTCCTCCGCTATCAAGCTCAACTGACGATTTTGATTTCGGTTCAGCTCTATCAAGGCTTTCCAGTAATCGCTCTCGACTATCGTTACCGATGTGGCTTTCTCCATAGTCGAAATCATTTGGTTGTTGCTCTTTTTCAGGGCTTGCAAGTCTTTCTCGTAATGCAAATTCTACCTCCATATTAACTTTTAAAAATTTTTCTTCATGCAGATTATCATCTCTGCATCTGCGATTTGGATTTGACTTTTCAATGTAGGTTATGTTCTTTCTTGTACCTGACCACTTGATTTCATAACCTAACCTGTCCATTTCATCAATGAATTCCTGCTTGTTCTTCGCTCGCTTCATTGCAAATTCAATGGCATTTATCATTTGAAACTTCCAGCTTCTTCCTGCTATTGCAATGTAATATTCCTTCGGTTTCATTGTCTTGACCTTTTGATTTTTCTTAGGAACACAAACAGGCAATCCATATTTGATACATAGCTCGTCATTTACCTTTCGCATTTGCTCAAGCTCTTTTGTGCTTTGATGTATCTTTCGACCTGTTTTCATATTCACTGAGTTAATTATTATGTGTGAATGAACACTGTCTGTGTCAAGATGAGTTGCAATAAAAACTTCGTGATTAGGATAACACCTTTCAGCCCATTCTCTTGCAATCTGGTGAGCAAGCACAGGATTGATTTTCAGTCCTTCTTCAAAGGATTGAACTGCATAGTAATATTGCACACCGTCTTGCTTATTCCATCGCCTTTTGGTTGCGATAAATTCTTTCATTGCAGTTTCAGGCATACAGTTGATTCCTGAAATCAATCTTGAATTTTCATATTTAGTTTTGTATTCTTGAGCACAATATGCAATCACATTTCCGAGCGATGCAATGTTTTTAACATCTTTTCTCTTGATAAAATTCAAGGTTGCCATTGGCTTGTCCTCTTGATTATCTTTTGAATTGATTTGTTTACCTCAAGCAATGCTGAGGTACATTCATCAAGATTTGCAAACTGTATATTGCCGAAATTAGCAAGCATACGAATTTGATTAATGTTGTTTCCGATTTTCTTTAACTGATGTATGATTTCATCAAAAGATTCTTTGTCGCCTACACAATAAATCTTTTCGACTATTGCACAAGCAGTAAGGTAATTTGTCATATTCATACCGACTAAATCTGCTTTTTCTTTGATGATTGATTTATCAGTCGGTGTCAAATGCAAATT
>JBJEGN010000037.1:0-1560 GCA_051875105.1 Candidatus Gastranaerophilaceae bacterium | reverse complement strand
CCGGGTCTCCCGGTCATTCGGCAAAGTGCCGAAATGATGCGCCTAAGCGCTATGCTTGGACTCTCCTAAAGGAGAGTTCTTACAAGGAAAATAATTATATTTTGTTTTCTTTATATCCTTGCACAATATCCTCACAAATCGCCCACAAAGCATTTTTATTCAATTTTCGAGTATCTATGCTGATTCATAAGTATTCTGCAAGAAGGGCTTTTAGTTGTTAGCGTTTGAATTTGCTACCGGGGCCGGTTTGAATTCTGTTCAGCGTGTAGATGTTTGATAACTGTTGTTGCTCTTTTGAAAAGTCAAATCGGCTTGTCTTATCAATCAGTCCCTTGTCTATCAAACCACTTAATGCCTTGTCTACCGTGGTTACTGAAATGTTGCACCGTCTTGCAATAGTTCGTCTGCTGGGAAAGCATTTATGGCTCTTGTCCGAGCATTTGACTAGGTAACTGTAGACCACAAATTCATTTGCAGTTAACCCCTCATCGAATATTTGATTCGGCAATCTGAAATAATTTTCAGTCATTCGTATTCCTCCTTTCCTAAACTCGAAAGAGAAATTTTTCGGACATTTGACAAATTATTGTTGTTCGAAAAATCTCTTTCTGTTATGATAGTAATACAGTAAAGAATAAATCACTATGCTTTAGTGAAAAATGAAATTTTTAAGAAAGATTGATTATGGACAAAGATATTGAATTAAGAAACGGACTGTATATAAATTTCCAAAATAAAAATAATGCTCAGCGACTTTGGGTTAGTGATGGCGGTGTTAATAGATTAAAGCCTGTTGATTACAGAATGGAAATTCAAAGCTTCTGTGATTGTGATTTCAGTGATTTGGAAGATGATATTTATAATCTGTTGCATCTAATAGATATTAGCAATCCTAATGATGACGAATTAAGAAAGGCAATCAACAGATGCTATGATATTGCAGAGATAATAGGACAGAGAAACAAAACCTTAGGAGCCTTGCTTTCGGGAACATTTGCAGAGGTTGTCAGCGATAAAGAAATCCTCCTTGAATATGAATCAAAGGAAAGTCTTGAAACAGCATTAACAACTTTAAGCATAAGACTTTATGAGCTTCTTGTAATTCAAAGAAGGATTCGAAATTTCTTTCCTTGTATAATCCACAAGGAATTGTTTGAAGATTATTTAAGTGAACTGATTCCCAAAGCAGTTTTCTGCAAGACGGTTTACACATATATTGACGGACAGGAAAAGAACTTTTTGTTCTTTGATTATGTAAAGAACTATTACGAAAATTTAATGTTCTTGTTTTACAACAGAAAAGAAACTGTTTGCGAATGTGAGCTTTGCAGTAGATATTTCATTCCAAAGACAAAAAAGAAAACCCTGTACTGCGACAGAGTTTTCAAGGACGGTAAGACCTGCAAGCAAATCGGACCTTTAATAAAACACAAGAAGCTTGAGGAAAATGATTTGGTTTTGCAGACCTTCAATAAGGAAAAGAACAAAATGTATAAGCGAATGGAACGAGCATATGTGTTTGGTGAAACACCAAAGGCAATATCACCTGATGAATATACA
>JBJEGN010000036.1:0-48332 GCA_051875105.1 Candidatus Gastranaerophilaceae bacterium | reverse complement strand
GTCACTGCTTTTTCTGTATTTTAATAAATCTTCCGCTTTTACAGTGAACTTTGCATATATAGGATCAACTGTTACTAATGTTGCCAGCTCTCCTGTTTGTGCAGTTACGTAATTACCCTCCGTAATGAATAATTTACCGATTTTTCCGTCAAAAGGTGCTTTGATTTTTGTATACCCCAAATTAAGTTTTGCTTTGGAAAGTGAGGATTTTGCAGCATCTACAAGTGCTTTATCTGATGAATACTTTGCAAATGCTTCGTCATAATATGAACGACTTACATAATCTCCTTTAACAAGTTCCTTCGCCCTGTTTAACTCAATAAGAGAATTATCATAATTTGCTTGAACTCGTCTTAACTCGGCTTCTGCATTTTTTACTGCCAATATATACTCATCAGGCTCTATTTGGAATAAAACCTGTCCTTTTTTTACAAAATCACCGTCATTATAAAACTTTTTTTGTAACCAACCACTAACACGAGATACTATTTTGACATCTTTTCTTGCTTCAATACGTCCGACATATTCATTCTGCTCATTAATCATTGCCTCTTGTACAGTATCTGTTTCAACCTTGGTGGGCATAGCCATCATTCTTGCCGTTTTTTGTCCTGCTATAAATGATGCCCCTTTATTCCAAATAATAGGAACTATAATTATCGCAACCAAAATAATCCATATTCGTTTACTATTATTCATTTTATATTCCTTATTTATTTATGTTGTTATAGCAACATAAATTATATAACTAAAATTAAAATTTTGCAAAAATTAACATCTGCAACTTTAATAAAAAAGTCCTATCTTGATTGCAAGATAGGACTTCACAAGTGTTTATATTAATTTACAAAATTGCCCCTTTTGGAACAACCGTAACTCCTCCTGCAGAAACAACAAATCCTCTTGCAAGGTCTTCATCTCTGTTAAAGCCAATTCTTGTATAAGGAGGAACTTCAACGTTTTTGTCGATAATTGCCTTTTTAATTTCTGCATGACGACCGATATTAACGTTTTCCATCAATATACTTCCTGTTACGTTTGCGAAAGAGTTAATTCTTACTTTCGGAGAAAGTACACATCTTGAAATACTTCCGCCTGAAATGATACAGCCTTCCGAAACCATTGAGTTTGTTGCCATACCGATTCTGTCGCCTTCTTCCCAAATGAATTTTGCCGGCGGATAGTTGTAATTGAACGTACGAAGCGGCCAATCTTCCGAATACAAATTGAGTTCGGGAGAATAGTCAAGCAAGTCCATATTTGCCTGCCAATAGCTGTCGATACTTCCGACATCTTTCCAATAACCCTTTTCCGAAGGTGTCATTCCGTCAAATTCGTTTGTCGTAAAGTCATAGATAAAAATTCTTTCACCTTCGTTCAACATCTTCGGAATAATATTTTTTCCAAAGTCGTGGTTTGAATTTTCAAGTTCTGCATCGATTTTAAGTTCATTTACCAATTTATCGGTGTTAAATACATAGTTGCCCATTGAAGCCAAACACATATCAGGTCTGCCGGGGATTGATTTCGGTTTTTCTTTCGGTTTTTCAACAAATCCCGTACATCTCCAATCGTCATCAACCTCGATAATACCGAATTCGCTTGCTTCTTCAATCGGAATAGGAATTGCCGCAATCGTTAATGCAGCGTCTTTTTCCTTGTGATAATTGAGCATCAAACGAACATCCATTTTGTAAATATGGTCGCCGCCGAAAACAAATACATAATCGGGGTTTTCATCATGAATGTGAGTAAGGTTTTGGAAAACCGCATCTGCCGTTCCTTTATACCAATGTCCGTCTGTTCTCATTTGAGCAGGCACCAAATCAATATACTGACCGATAATCGGTGACAAAGGCCAGCCTCTTGTAATGTGATGATTCAATGAGTCTGATTTGTATTGTGTTAAAATTTTAATCTTGTGAAAACCTGAATTCACAAAGTTGTTGATTACGAAGTCGATAATTCTGTATCGTCCTCCAAACGGAACTGCCGGTTTCGCTCTGTCACGAGTCAACGGATAAAGTCTTCTTCCTTCACCTCCGGCAAGAATCATTGTTAAGCATTTGTCTGTCAGCATTTTGTTTGTACCTCTCGTTTTCTGCTTTTTATTTGTGTAACATTATTATTCTTCTTCTAAACTTAGTACTGCCATGAAAGCTTCTTGCGGAACTTCAACTCGTCCGACAGCTTTCATTCGTTTTTTACCTCTTTTTTGTTTTTCGAGCAATTTACGTTTTCTCGTTATGTCACCACCGTAACATTTATCTAATACGCTTTTTCTCATAGCTTTGATGTTTGTTCTTGCTATTATTCTACCGCCTACAGCCGCTTGAATCGCTACTTCAAACATCTGTTTAGGAATAATATCCTTCAATTTTGCGGTAAGTTTTTGACCAACGTAGAATGCGTTATCTTTATGGACTATTGCACTTAAAGCGTCCACAACTTCTCCTGCAAGTAATATGTCCAATTTGACCAAGTCTGCCCGTCTATAATCACAAAATTCATAATCAAGACTTGCATACCCTTTGGAACGTGATTTCAATTGATCATAAAAATCTGTTATTACTTCACTCAACGGAATATCATATTCCAAATTTACTCTTATTTTATCAAGATATTGCATGTTTTTAAAGATGCCACGCTTACTTTGTGACAATTCCATAAGAGAACCAACGTATTCATTGGGTGTTATAATGTTTACATTTACATAAGGTTCTTCTATATATTCACGATACTGAGCATCTGGTAAATTGGCGGGATTATCGATATCTATTACTTCTCCATTGGTTTTATGTACTTTATAAATTACACTCGGTGCCGTCGTTACAAGAGAAATATTATATTCTCTTTCCAAACGTTCTTGTGCAATCTCCATATGTAACATGCCCAAAAATCCGCATCTAAAACCAAATCCTAATGCAGATGATGTTTCAGGTTCAAAAGTTATACTCGAATCGTTCAATTTTAATTTTTCAAGTGCTTCTTTCAAATCAGCATACTGGTCGTTTTCAACAGGATAAAGTCCTGAAAAAACCATCGGCAAAGCTTCTTTATATCCGGCAAGTGCCTCTAATGCAGGGTTTTCAACGTGAGTTACCGTATCTCCCACAAATCTCGTTATCTCTTTTATTGATGCCGCAAAATAACCTACATCTCCTGTTTTAAGCTCTTGAACAGGAACTCTCTTAGGATTCAAATACCCGAGTTCCACAATCTCAAACTCTTTGTTTGTTGCCATAAATCTGATTTTATCACCATTTTTAATCGAACCGTCAACAACTTTGAAGAAACAAACAGTTCCTAAATATTGGTCATAAGCACTATCAAAAACCAATGCTCTCAAAGGTTTATCAGATGTATCCTCCGGTGCCGGAACATACTTTACAACAGCTTCCAAAACATCTTCAACGCCTGTACCGTCTTTTGCACTTACAGGAATTGCCATAGAGCCGTCTATTCCTAAAATCTCTTCAATTTCTTGTCTTACACCTTCTACATCAGCAGATGGTAAATCAATTTTGTTAATTACAGGAATGATTTCTAAATCTTGTTCCATAGCAAGATAAACATTTGCAAGCGTTTGGGCCTCTACTCCCTGAGTAGCATCAACTATAAGTAAAGCACCTTCGCAAGCTGCTAAAGAACGTGAAACTTCATAAGAAAAATCAACGTGTCCGGGTGTATCTATCAAATTCAAAACGTATTCTTTTCCGTCTTCTGCTTTATAATTCATTCTTGCAGCGTTAAGTTTGATAGTAATACCACGCTCACGTTCAATATCCATTGTATCAAGAAGCTGCTCTTGCATATCTCTTTTTGCAATAGTACCTGTTTTTTCCAAAAGTCTGTCAGCTAAGGTCGATTTACCATGGTCAATATGAGCAATTATACAAAAATTTCTTACATTATCTATTCGTTTCATAAAGCAAAGTATAACCCGAACTCAAAATATTTCCAATAGTCCAAAAACACTAATATATTATAGACGGAAATTCTTTTTCCGTATGTAAAGAGCCGCCACCGCAAGTATATTCAATAACATTCAGGAAAAATTCTTTTGCAGCAAATTGTTGATTTATTGAGTGAATTTCATTTGATAAATGTCTGACTCTCATTTCACAAGACTCATTCTTATTTGCCGGAACATACAGTGATGCAACTTCCGCATCAAGAAGTTTTGCAACATAATTATCAGGATTATCACCTATAATTTTTATGCAGTCACCTTTTGTTGCCAAAATTCTGTGACAAATCATTCTTTTGCCGTCCTGTCTGTGCAAAGCAAGAGGTTTGTCGTTCGTAACCATTGTAAAACCGACTTTTTGCCACAAAACAGACAATACTATCGACTTAGTTGCTTTATCTTTCAAACAATAGATATTATCCACACTAATACCTCTTGCCGAAAAAGTTTGTCTGAAATAATCTGCCAAAGATTCCATGCTGTAATAAACATCCTTAAAAATTTCGTCTGCATGTGCTTCTGAATTTTTAAAATCGTTGTATTGCGAAAACATATGAGCAGCAACGTCATTAATTCTCTCTAATGCCACTGATGATTGTCTTGAATTGTTTAAGCCTGTAAAATTACTTTCCAAACCGATTCCTTACTTTATCTTCTCTTTGAACTTATTTTAATATTATTTTTCAAAAATTAAAATACTCAAAGTGCCGTATTTTCAAATCCAATCAACATTCTCATTTTAAAAGAATTTTGAAAATCTTGCGGATTTGTATCACGTCAGTATTTTTGATATAATTGACTTATATTTTAAGCATAACAAAAATAATATGCAAGCAAAACATAGGGGATAATAAACAGATGCCAAAGATTGTCATTGTGGGATACGAACAAATGTTTGCAAACCTCATTTCAGGCTGTATTTCTGCAGGATATACTCCTGTTGGCGTTTTAAGATACGAAAAAACAAAAATTCATCCGTTTTTACTTGCTATAAAAGATTTTATTCTTCCAAGTAAAGATAAAGCATTTATTTCAGGATATGACCTTTATGAAATTAATGCTCAAAGTGTAAATAGCGAAGAGTTCAGAAAAGAACTTCTCAGATTAAATGTTGATATAGTTTTTATTGCAGCATGGGGAGAAAAATTTTCTAAAGAAACAATAAATATTCCCAAAATAGCAACGATAAACTGCCATCCGTCACTTTTGCCAAAATATAGAGGTCCCAACCCATACGCACAAGTAATAATGAACGGAGAAACAAAAACAGGAGTAACGTTCCACCTTGTTGATGAAAATTATGATACAGGAGCAATTTTAACTCAAACAGAAGTCGAAATTAAACCTGATGATACCGGCGGCTCGCTGAAAGCAAGATGCACAAAAACCGCAAATTCTGCGGTAGGAAAGCTTCTTATGCAAATGGATAACGAAATGATTGTTCCCGTAAATCAAAAAGAAGAATTTGCATCTTATCAACCTCAAATTACAGAAAAAGATGTTTTAATAAATTTCGAACATTCTGCAGAATCAATAGACAGACAAATAAGAGCTTTTACACCCTGGTCAAAATGCTACATTCCGCACAAAAATGTCTATTTTACATTTAAAAATCATAAAATTATTGATGAAACTTGTGACATGCCGACAAAACTTGTTGATTTCAACAAAAACGAACTTTACATCATAACCGGTGATAAAAAAATCATGCAATTTTCAGACATAAAAATTTATAAACACTCCAAGCTGTTTACAAAACTTTATACCTCTTTTTGCCTTAAAACAGGGGATATAATGACATAAAATAAAAACAAAAGAAAAAAAACAAAACAAAATGATATACTAAAAAAAAATCGAAAAAGAGGTTATATGCTTAATTTAAAAGCAATTTATGAAGTAATAACATATTCAGTCGGAGATACAAAAGCAGGAACTAAAATGGGGAAACTGCAAGTTCGAAACACAGAAGACGGAACAATTTTGAACTGCATTATGTGGGAAGAAACAATAAACCGATTAAGTGATAAATTATTCAGATGCGGCAATAAGATAAAAATTCTACAAGGAACATACAACGAAAAATATAATAACAGTTTAATTTCAGACATAGAACTTGTTGAAGAAGGAAAATCCGGTTTGACAGAAGACGAAAGGGAAAAACTTTTCGACGAAATTTGCGACCGGGTTGCTAAATTTGAAAACAAGGAGTTACAAATATTTATAGCAGGATTGCTAAAGGAATATGAAGATAAAATAAAAACAATACCTGCAGCGAAAATGATGCACCATAATTATTTGGGCGGTCTTTTAGAGCATTCTTACGAATGTATGAAAATTGCCGAAAAAGTTACAGAGATGTTCCCCAAAAAATTAGATAAGGAAGAAGTAATCGCAGCAAGTATAATTCATGACTTAGGAAAAATTTTCGAATACAAGATAAACGAAGATTCCGGAATTATAGAATATGCAGAAGATTTTTACTCAACATGGATTTCTCATTCACAATGGGGATTTACAAAGTGTATGAACGGCGGTTTTCAAAGAATTGCTAAAATGATTGCAGCTCATCATGGCAGAATTGATTGGGGTTCAATGATAGATTTAAACCAAAAGGATTTAGAACCATACGTGTACATACTTCATCACATCGATGATTTATCTGCAAAATTTGGCAAAACAGCCGTTGCAGACTTATAAACAACTAATTTTACGGAGAAAATATTATGAAAAAATTATTTCAAATTTTACTTGTTATGGCGACAATGAGTGGCTTAACAGTATGTGCAGCACCATTAAAGGCAGATGTCAGCAGCGAAAGAATTCCGGCTGGAACAGTTATTGCTGTTAAGACCGTTGATTGTACAGACAGCAGCAAAGCAGCACCTTATGACAGATTTGACGTAATGACAATAGCTGATATTATTGCCGGTGAAAAAATGATTTTACCCAAAGGAACAATAATCAGAGGTTCTGTCAAATTTGTACAACCCAAAAGAATGTTATCAAGAGATGCTGCAGTTTATGTAAAATTTGACCATTTAGTAAGCCCGACAGGTGACCAAATACCTGTAGCATTAGCTATTCATTCAACTGAAATAATGACAGAAGACGGCGGATTAGGTTACAGTGGTAATTACAAAACAGCAAGTAAGCAAAACGTAGACAACGCAGGAAAAATTATTAAAAACATGACTAAATGGGGAATTACAACAGGAGAACAAGCTTGGAACGGCTGGCCAAAATATGTTTTAACTCCATTCAGCTCAATACTTTCAGTACCAACTTCAGGATTATACTTAATAGGTGATGAAGTTGTAGATTTGTTTAAAAAAGGTAACGATATAACTATTAATCAAGGAGAAACTGTCAACCTAATGTTCTTACAAGGTGTTGACGTTCCGACACACTAATGATAAAAAAACTATTTATAAATTTTGCGAAAATTGTAGAGATTATAACTGAAAATCCTTTCCCCGAAAATAAAATCGGGGAAATTTTGCAGGAAAGAAATCAAACTCTTTCAACGACAGAATCTTGCACAGGAGGACTTATTAGTTCTTTATTAACAGATGTTTCAGGAAGTTCCGCATATATTTTTTCAAATTTTGTAACATATTCAAATGAAGCAAAAATGAAATATCTCGGAGTAAAAAAAGAAACACTTGAAAAATACGGAGCAGTGAGTGAACAGACAGCAAGAGAAATGGCAGAAGGTCTTTTAAAAGTTACAGGAACAACCTTTGCAATAGCAACAACAGGAATAGCGGGGCCGACAGGAGGAAGTGATGAAAAGCCGGTTGGCTTGATGTATATCGGACTGACTGACGGAATTAATACCAAAGTTGTAGAAGTTCTTGAGCCATCGGTTTTACAAAGACGATTAATGAAAGTTGCATTCGCAAAAGAGGCATTAAATGAATTATATTTATTTATAAAGTGAGGCACAAAATGAGGAAAATAACATTAATAAATGGCGATGGAATAGGCCCTGAAATTAGCGATGCAGTTATGAAAATTATAAAAGCCGCTGGTTTAGAAATTGATTGGGATATTCAAACAGCGGGAGCAGAAGTTGCGGAAAAAGAAGGAATGCCGCTTCCAAACAGAGTAATTGAATCAATAAAAAGAAATAAAGTTGCACTTAAAGCACCTGTTACCACACCTATTGGAAAAGGATTCAGAAGTGTTAACGTACAACTCCGCAAAGAACTTGATTTGTACGCAAATTTAAGACCTTGTAAAAACTTCGAAGGGATTAAAACAGCTTTTAACAATGTTGATTTGGTTGTTGTAAGAGAAAATACAGAAGATTTATATGCCGGTATTGAAAGAATGGTAGATGAAAATACAGCGGAAAGCATTAAAATCATTACCAGAAAAGCATCAGAAAGAATAGCTGAATTTGCATTCAAATATGCGGTTGATAACGGAAGAAAAATGGTACATGCCGTATCAAAAGCTAATATTATGAAGTTTTCAGACGGTTTATTTTTAGAATGTTGCAGAAAAATAGCGGAAAAATATCCAACTATACAATATAAAGAAATTTTGGTAGATAACCTTTGTATGCAACTTGTTCAAAACCCTGAAAAATTTGATGTACTTGTACTTCCCAATTTATACGGAGATATTGTTTCAGATTTAACAGCAGGATTAACAGGCGGTTTAGGACTCGCAAGAGGAGCAAATATCGGTCTTGAATGTGCGGTTTTTGAACCTGTTCATGGATCAGCGCCAGACATAAAAGGTCAAAATAAAGCTAATCCGTCGGCATTACTTTTGAGTGCGGTGGAAATGCTTAAATACATTGGTGAAAGAAAATACGCAGAAAAAATTGAAAAAGCTCTTTTAAAAACTTTAAAAGAAGGAAAAGTTCTAACTGCTGATTTAGGTGGAACAGCCACAACAACTGATTTTACAGATGCTATAATTCAAAATTTATAACATAACAAAATAAATTTTTATTTCGGAATAGAGGTTACAAAGCAAGTAATATCATCTATTCCGTATTTTTTTAATTCAAAAATAATTTCTTTCAAAGTTGAACCAGTTGTAGAAATATCATCCAAAACCAAAACAGGTTCATCGATTTTCTTTATAAGAGAAAAGGCATTTTTAAGATTTTCCTCACGTTGTTTCCGATTTAATTTATATTGAGGAGCTGTTTCTCTGTTCCTAATAAGTGATTTTTTATCAAATTTATAACCTGCAAGTTTTGAAAAATGTTCAGCAACCAAATCCATGTGATTATAATTACGTTTTCGAGCTTTTGAATAGAACATAGGAGTTGGAAGAACGGTAAAATTTTTCTTAGAAATCTTAAGATTTTGCCAGTAATTAAACATAATTCGAGCCTGATATTCAGCAAGTTCTTTTTTGTTATGAAATTTTACCGCACGAATTAATTTTTGAGGGATATCATCGTAAATAGTTGCAGAATATACATTTATGCCATCAATTACAAAAGATGGAGATAGAGAAAGATACTCAACTTTAGAAAAACATTCATGACAAAACACACTATCTTCAGTTGTTTTAGAACAAAAGTAACATTTTTTATCATAAATTAAATCAAGTAGTTTTTTCAAAATATTTATCATACAATTATTATATAGAAATTTTGGAGAAATGCACGTGAATATCGTCATAATGATTTTGTTAATAAGTTTTTTGGTTATGGTACATGAACTTGGACATTTTTTAGCGGCAAAAGCCTTTAAAATAAGAGTTGACAAGTTCGGATTCGGACTTCCTGTAGGACCGACATTATACAGGAAGCAAATAGGAGAAACGGAATTTTTAATACATGCCTGTTTATTAGGCGGTTATGTTTCTTTTCCTGATGATGATAAAAACAGTGAAATAGCATCAGATTCTCCTGAAAGATTTGCCAATAAACCTATTTATCAACGATTAGCAGTAATTGTTGCGGGTGTATTTGCAAATTTCGTCACAGCAATTTTGCTTGTTATGTTAGTTGCAGGTATTTGGCATAAACTTCCGACAAATACTTTTGATACAACATTTGAAGAAATGACCAAAAATGCAACACCGTCAGTTCAAGCGGCAGGATTTCAAAAAGGTGATGTTTTTTATGAAATCAACGGTACAAAAGCAGATTTACCAAATGTTTTATCAAAGTATTTGTATATGAGCCGTTCGTTTGACGGAATGGTTTCACCACAAGCCGTAGAAAAAACCAAAAATGAAATAATTAAACTTAACCCAAATATTAATCCTAATAAAGTTCTTTCTGTCGGAACAGAAGTTAACATGCCGGCATATAGAGATGAAACACCAATAAAATTGACGAGGGACGAAATTTACGGATTTGAGCAATATAAATCAGATGAAGTTGAATTAACGGAACTTCAAAAGGCTACAAGAGATAATTTAAAAAATAAAAAAGTTTACACAGTAAAAGTTCCGTTGACAGTAGAAGATTTGGCATACGCTGCAACTGATACTAAAAAACCTTTATCCATAACTGTTTTAAGAAATGGGAAAGAAGTAAAATTACCAACAATTTACCCTGATAAAGACGGTATGATGGGAATAAAAAAAGGTGTCATAGAGGTCATGTACCCTATTGAAAACATTAAAGACAATGTTGTTTATTCTTTTGAATACATCAAAACAAACTCCGACTTAATGTTATACGGACTTGTAAAGTTATTTACAGGCAAAATACCAATGGAAGAAATGCATGGAATAGTAGCAATTACCAAAATCGGTTCTGATGTAATTGAATATCAAGGTTTCTTCAAAGGTCTTTTACTGACGGCAATTATAAGTTTAAACCTTGCATATTTGAATTTATTACCGATTCCTGCATTAGATGGGGGGCATGTGTTGTTCTTGTTAATTGAAAAAATACAAGGCAAGCCTGTAAATGAAAAAGTTGCGGAAATAATAGCAAATATTTTCTTTTATTTGTTGATAATACTAATGTTTTATATTATCTACAACGACATAGTTGCATTAATTACGAATAAGATTTAGACAAAGGCAGAAAAAATGAAACAAAGAACAGGTTTTGTAGCGATAATAGGACGTCCAAACGTAGGAAAAAGCACTTTATTAAACGGAATAATAGGACAAAAAATTGTTATTGCGACTGATAAACCTCAAACAACAAGACGCAGAATAAAAGGAATTTATACAAGCGAAAAAGGACAAATTATATTTATAGACACCCCCGGTGTTTATAAGCCTTGGGATAAATTCGGAGAAATTCTTTTTGATGAAGCCAAACTTTCTATTCCTGATGCAGATTTAATTTTATTTGTAACAGATGTTTCTGAACCGGCAGGAAAAGGTGATAAATGGATTGCCGAAAATCTTTTAAAAACAGATATACCAATAATAATTGTATGCAACAAAGTTGATATGATAAAAAAGCAAGAAAAAAGGGAAGAGAATATAAATTCTTATAAAAATTTGTTTGAGAAGAATTATCCTCTTGTAAAAGTTTCCGCCAAAACAGGTAGGAATACTGATACATTGATTGATAATATTTATAGAAAACTTCCATCCGGAATTCCGATTTATGATGAAGATGATTTAACGGACGAAACAATGAGAAAAGTTTCAGCGGAAATCATCAGGGAAAAAATTTTACTTCAAACGAGAGATGAAATTCCGCATAGTGTAGCTGTTTTAATCAATTCATATAAAGAAGAAGAAAACATTGATAAAATATATGCAGATATAATTGTAGAACATGATAGCCAAAAAATGATTTTGATTGGTAAAAGAGGGCAAATGATAAAAAAAATAGGTACAGATGCTCGATTAGAACTTGAAAAGCTTGCAGACAAAAAGATTTACCTTGAATTAAACGTCAAAGTGATAAAGAATTGGCGAAAGAGCTGCAAAAATCCGGAAGATATGATATAAAAAATTTTTATGGTAAAATTTCAATATAAATTCAATATAAAAAAATTGGAGCAAATATGATAACAAAAGAAGACGTAAAACACGTAGCAAAATTAGCAAGACTTGAGTTAACAGAAGAAGAAATTGAAAAATATTCAACTCAACTCGGAAGTATATTAGAATACGTTCAACAAATGAACGAAGTTGATACAACAGGCATTGAACCGATGCCTCACGCTATTCCTGTTACCAACGTAATGCGTGATGATGTTGTAAAATACGAACAAACGAAAGAAGAACTTATGAAAAATGCACCTTATGAAGAAGACGGATTTTTCAGAGTTCCCAAAATCAATTAATACGAGCAGATATAAACTGTATTTGCAATAGTTAGAAGTGAAGAACGGAATAAAAGAATGACTAAATATATATTTATAACGGGCGGTGTTGTATCCTCACTCGGAAAAGGAATAGTTGCAGCAAGTTTAGGAAAACTTTTAAAAGCAAGAGGATATTCAGTAGTAATTCAAAAATTTGACCCTTATATAAATGTTGATCCCGGAACAATGAGTCCGTTTCAACATGGAGAAGTTTTTGTAACAGATGACGGAGCAGAAACAGACTTAGATTTAGGTCATTATGAAAGATTTACCGATACGAATTTAGGTCACATCAACAATGTAACGTCAGGAAGTATTTATCAAACAGTCATTCAAAAAGAAAGAAAAGGTGAATATTTAGGAGCTACTGTTCAAGTTGTACCTCATATCACAAACGAAATTAAATCAAGAATTATAAAGGCAACAAAACAATTTAACCCTGATTTTCTTATAACGGAAATTGGCGGAACAATCGGTGATATAGAAAGTTTGCCGTTTATTGAGGCAATAAGACAATTTAGGACAGAAGCAGGATTTGGAAATTCGTTAAGTATACATGTTACATTACTTCCCTATTTACCAACATCAGGAGAAATAAAAACAAAGCCATCACAACATAGTGTTGCAACATTAAGAAGCTACGGAATTCAACCGGAGATATTAGTTTGTAGAACATCTATGGAAGTTCCTAAAAAAGAACTTGAAAAACTTGCGTTATTCTGTTCAGTAGAACAAGATGCAGTAATCGAATGCAGAGATATGGGAAGCATATATGAAGTGCCGCTTGCACTTGAAGCACAAAATCTTGCAGGTGTAGTATTGAAACGTCTTTTGATGAAAGAAGATGATAGGCAACCTGATT
This sequence comes from Candidatus Gastranaerophilaceae bacterium, assembly GCA_051875105.1. GTDB lineage: Bacteria > Cyanobacteriota > Vampirovibrionia > Gastranaerophilales > Gastranaerophilaceae > RUG841. Next base: position 35,242 of record JBJEGN010000036.1, on the reverse strand, counting down.
TAAAAGAATGGATAAAATTAAACGAAAGAATTAAAAATCCAAAACAAACTTTTGACATAGCAATTGCAGGAAAATACACAGATTTGTCAGATGCGTATATTTCAGTAGTTGAAAGTTTAAAACATGCAGGTTATGCACACAGTGCAAAAATCAATATAAAATGGATAGCATCAGATGAATGTAAAGACGATGCAACGACGAAAGAGATATTAAAAGGTGTCGATGCTCTTGTTGTCCCCGGAGGATTTGGTGTTCGAGGAATTGAAGGAAAACTCAATGCAATTAAATACGCAAGGGAGAACAATTTACCGTTTTTAGGCTTATGTCTTGGTATGCAATGTGCGGTAATCGAATTTGCAAGAAATGTTGCAGGTTTAAAAAATGCAAATAGCACAGAATTTAGCGAAGGAACACCGTATCCTGTAATAGATTTAATGACAGAGCAAAAACACGTTAAAGGCTACGGAGCAACAATGAGATTAGGTCAATTTGAATGCCACGTAAAAGAAGGAACAAAAGCACATAAAGCATACGGTAAAACAATTATATGGGAACGCCACCGTCACAGATATGAAGTAAACAATGAATATAAACAAATGATAGCTGACAAAGGACTTGTATTCTCAGGAGTTTCACCTGACGGAATGTTATGCGAAATGATAGAATACCCTGAAAATGATTGGTTTGTAGCTTGCCAATTCCATCCTGAATTCAAATCAAGACCGGAACATCCACACCCGTTATTCAAAGGATTAATTGATACGGTTGCTGCAAACAGAAAAAAAAGAAGCAAATAAAAATCGGATTAAGAAAATGAGATATAAAAGCTGCGATTTAATAGAACATGGAATAGACTTTGCACAAGACGGAATAACTTTCTGCTGTAGAAAGACAGATAAGAATGGCTGTTTTCACTACTTTATGAAAGATTATAACGGAGGAGAGCTAAATTTACGAGAATTTTTCAAATTAAAGCAATCATATAGAGAAAAGATGAAAACAGGTGAATGTATTGCGGAATGCGATGGTTGCGAATTTTTAGTTGAAAAAGATTATGACGATTGCGATTATATTTCAATTTTAAACTTTAATCAGGGCAATAAATGTAATTTAGCCTGTGTTTATTGTGCAAAAACACTCGGACAAACTTGCGAAAATGAAGAATATAATGTTTATCCGTTAATAAAGGAGCTTGCAAGAGAAGGTTACCTAAGAGATGGGGGGTATACAACTTTTGCAAGTGGCGAGCCTACATTAAGTCCTGATTTTGAGAAACTTTTACAAACCTTAATAGATGAGGGCATGACAGATATTAGGGTTTTAACAAACGGTGTTGTTTATTCAGAAGCCATATCATACGGATTGAGAATGAAAAGTGTATCTATAGAAATTTCAGTAGATGCAGGTTCAGCAGATTTATTCCGTTGGATAAAAGGAAAAGATTTATATTATGAGGTTTGGGATAACATAGAAAAATATATTAACGTTCAATATTCACCTGAACTTGTAACAGTAAAATATATTATAATTCCTGAAATAAACGATGACAAAGAAGAAATTACAAAGTTCTTAGACGAAGCTGTTTTCAGAAAAGTTAGAAATATATCTTTTGATATTGAAATGAATTGGTACGATGAAAATAGAAATTGCATACCGAATAACATAAAGGATTTAATTGCTTTTACAAAGGAAGAAACAGAAAAAAGAGGATTAAAATACGCTGCTGTAAATAAAGCTTCAGAACTTATATAAAAGTCTTTTATACAGATTCTAAAATAAGTTACAGTACATATAAATTTTATTTGTACATACATTTTTGTTTTTTATACAAGTTTGTTAATATCAAATAAAAAATTTTTATAAATATGTACCAAAACCAATAAATAATAATAAAATATTAAAAAAGGCTGATGAGATAAACTCATCAGCCTAAATCTTACTAAGAACAAATTAGAAGTTCAAACCGCCTTCTCTTGCTGCATCAGCAAGTGCAGCGATTCTTCCGTGATAAAGGAAACCACCTCTGTCAAATACAACATCGCAGATGTTCTTTTCTGCAGCTCTTTTTGCCAAAGTTTCACCAACTGTTTTTGCAGCTTCGATATTACCACCGTGTGCAAGTTTAGCTTTTAACTCTTTATCATCAGAAGAAGCTGAAACTAAAGTTACACCTTTCACATCATCTATAATTTGAGCATATATGTGCTTTGTGCTTCTATATACTGCAAGTCTTGGAGCTTCTGATGTACCCTTTAACTTAACTCTGATTCTTCTGTGTCTTTTTTGTACTTGTTCTTTTCTGTTTTTAGTTTTAATCATTTTTCTTTCCTTTCACCCAAACTTGCTTGACAATCTCAAGAGTTTATATGGGCATGTACTTCAAACAAAACCTATGCGGCCTTATTTTTATTTCTTACCGGTTTTTCCGGCTTTTCTTCTAATATGCTCACCAGCATACTTAATACCTTTTCCTTTATAAACTTCAGGAGGTCTTTTTGAGCGAACTAAAGCTGCAAGATCACCAACTGCTTGTTTATTGTGACCTGAAATTTTAATCTTAGTATTAGCTTCAACTTCGATTTTAATTCCTTCCGGTGCTTCAATATTTACAGGGTGAGAATAGCCCAATGCGAGGTTAAGTGTTGTACCTTGCATAGCTGCTCTATAGCCGACACCTGTTATTTCAAGGTTTTTAACAAATCCGTCTTTAACTCCGTGAATTGCATTTGCAACCAAAGTTCTTGATAAACCGTGAAGAGAACGAGATTTTCTGTCTTCATTCAATCTTGATACAACAACTTTGTTATCTTGCACTTCAACTTTGAGTTCAGGTCTTACTGTTACAGTTTCAGTACCCAACGGACCTTTCGCAGTTACGGTTTGACCGTCAATCTTGACTTCAACGCCTGCAGGTATCTCTATCGGTAATTTTCCTATACGTGACATTATTTTTATCTCCGTTTTGTCAATGTTTGTATCTTGTTAGCGATTGTTTGTTACCATACATAACAAACAACTTCACCGCCAACGTTTTCTTTTCTTGCTTTTCTGTCAGTAAGCAATCCTTTGCTTGTGCTGACAACTGCAATACCCATTCCGCCTAATACTTGCGGAAGATTTTTTGCTTTTGAATAAGTTCTTAATCCTGGTTTTGAAACTCTTTGCAAGTTTGTGATTACTGGATTGTTTTGAAGATCATATTTCAATACAACGTTCAAAACTTTGAACTTACCAACTTCTTTTACTGAATAATCAGAAATATAGCCTTCATCTTTTAAAAGTTTTGCAAGTTCAACTTTGAGATTTGAAGCAGGCATTTCAACTTCCTTGTGAGAAACCATATTTGCGTTTCTGATTCTTGTAAGCATATCTGCTATCGGATCTGTATTCATTATTATTTTCCTTTTCCTGTTTCTTCGGTAACGATATTACTACCAGCTTGCTTTTGTTACGCCCGGAAGTAATCCTTTGTGAGCCAATTCTCTTAAGTGAATTCTGCAAAGACCAAAATCTCTGTGAAATCCGTGAGGTCTGCCGCAAACAGAGCATCTGTTATGCAATCTTACTTTAGGATATTTTCCTGCAGCTGCGAGTGCTTCTCTTTTTGCTTCTTTATTTATCATTGATTTTTTAGCCACAATTCGCTCCTTTATTTCTTAAACGGCATTCCGAGGTACTTCAAAAGTGCTCTGCCTTCTTCGTCCGTATTTGCCGTTGTTATTATCGATATATTCATCCCCAATACCGTATCTATTTCATCATAGCTGATTTCAGGGAATAATGATTGTTCCTTTAATCCGAGTGTATAGTTTCCTCTTCCGTCAAATGACTTTGAACTTATACCTCTAAAGTCTCTGATTCTCGGTAATACTACACATATTAATTTTTGAATGAAATCATACATTCTTTCGCCTCTGAGAGTTACCATACAACCAACGGGCATGCCTTCTCTCAATTTGTAAGATGCGATTGATTTCTTTGCTTTTGTTGCTACAGCTTTTTGACCTGCAATTTTAGTCAACTGAGCAACTATTAATTCTGCCAACTTTGAATTGTGGCATGCTTCCCCAACACCCATGTTAATTACAACTTTGTTGAGTTTAGGGATTTGGTGAACGTTCTCATATTTGAATTCGTTCTTTAATGCATCTACAACTTCTTCGTTGTATTTCGTTCTTAAGCTTTTTGTTACTGTTGTCATTTTTCTTTTTCCTTCTTGTAGAATACATCTTCGCCCAAACATGACAAGATGTCCATACTTTATTAAGTTATACGTCTAATTGTTCGCCACAATGTTTACAAACACGAACTTTTTTATCACCTTTTACTTCGTGCTTAATTCTTGTTGCTTTTTCGCAATTAGGACAGAAAAGCATTACCTTTGATGAATCAACAGCAGCTTCCATCTTGATTAATCCGCCTTGGATTCCTGCCATTGGATTTGGCTTTTGAGCCTTAGTTATCATATTTACACCTTCAACAAGAACTTTGTTTTCAGCTGTGATAACTTTTTTAACGTTTCCTGTCTTGCCTTTGTCTTTACCTGACACAACAACTACTTTGTCGCCGGTTCTGACATGGATTTTATGTTCTTCAACTTGTTTCTTTTTTCTCATTTTGTTGCCTTCCTAAATAACTTCCGGCGCAAGAGAAATAATCTTCATGAAATTCTTTTCTCTGAGCTCACGAGCTACCGGTCCAAATACACGTGTTCCTCTCGGGTTTCCGTCTTTGTTAATAATTACTGCTGCATTTTCGTCAAATCTGATTACTGAGCCATCTGCACGTTTTATATCGTGTTTTGTTCTCACTACAACCGCTCTGACTACATCTGATTTTTTTACCGCTTGGTTCGGTGTTGCATCTTTTACAGCTGCTATTATTACATCTCCGACATAAGCAAATTTCTTGTTTGAACTTCCTAATACACGAATGCAAAGAAGTTCTTTTGCTCCTGTATTGTCCGCAACTTGTAATCTTGTTTCCTGTTGTATCATTTTACTTATCCTTTAATTATAGCAAAAATTGCCTATTTAGCTTGTTCGACTACTTCAGCCACTACCCAGCGCTTGTCTGCTGAAATCGGTTTCGTTTCTACTATTCTTACAATATCGCCTTCTTTGCAATCATTGTTTGCATCATGTGCCTTGTAATTTTTAGTAGTTTCGATAATTTTCTTATATTTAGGGTGCTGGTTGTATTCTGCAACCCTTACAACAACTGTCTTGTCGCATTTGTTGCTTACTACTGTTCCCTGTTTTTCCTTCTTAGGCATTTTTTATAAACCTCTTCTGTTTTTCTGACTTATTCCGCTTTTTCATTGATTACAGTTTTTATTTGTGCAATCTCTTTTCTAATCTTGCCGATTTGAGCGGTATTTTCGAGTTTATTCAACGATTTTTGTACTCTTAAGTCAAACAATTGTTTTTTGCAATCCACAACTGCTTCTTTGAGTTCGTCAACCGTTTTTTCACGCATTTCTTGTAAGTTCATCGTTGACCACCTATTTTTCCACTACTTTTACTTTTATCGGAAGTTTTTGTGCAGCCAACTCTAATGCATGTACTGCAACTTCTCTTGATGAGTAATCAATCTCAAAAAGAATTCTTCCCGGCTTAACTACTGCTACCCAGTATTCAGGGTTTCCTTTACCTTTTCCCATACGAGTTTCAGCAGGTTTTGCAGTAATCGGCTTATCAGGGAATATCTTTATCCAAACGTTTCCGCCTCTTTTGATTTCTCTGGTCATAGCACGTCTTGCTGCTTCTATTTGTCTGCTTGTAATCCATGCAGGTTCGCAAGATTGCAGACCGTATTGACCGAATTCAAGCTCTGTTCCTCTTGTTTCAGAACCTGTCATTCTGCCTTTCATTCTTTTACGATATTTTGTTTTCTTGGGCATTAACATAGTTGTTTTTCGCTCCTGATTTTTCTTCTACTATTCGCTTACTTCTTCTGTCGAAGCTGCTGCAGCTCTTTTTCTTCTTCTGCCGACTGGTCTGTCTTCGCTTCCATGTGCTGCTGTCTTCTTTGTTTTAATGTTCAAATCTGCTTTTTCGCCGGGCATCAAATCACCTTTAAATACCCATACTTTTACGCCGATTTTACCCATCATTGTATCTGCTTCTGCAAATCCATAATCCACATCAGCTCTGAGCGTTTGAAGAGGAATTCTTCCTTCTTTTGCCCATTCGCTTCTTGCAATTTCTGCTCCGCCAAGTCTGCCTGATACCATAACTTTGATACCTTGAACTCCAGCTCTCATTGTTCTTTGCATTACTTGCTTCATCGCTCTTCTGAATGCAATTCTCTTTTCGAGTTGAAGTGCTACAGATTCAGCCGCCAATTGTGCATCTGCATCTATTCTTGCAACTTCTACGACATCAATCGTTACCGATTTCCCTATCAAGTTTGATACTGCCGTTCTGAGTTCGTCTATTCCTTGACCGCCTCTGCCGACTACTATGCCCGGTTTAGCTGTCGCTACTGTCACTACTACATTTGTTGCTTTTCTTGCAATAAGAATTTTTGCAACTCCTGCTGTATACAATTTTTCTTTAATATATTTTCTGATTTTTGCATCTTCGACTAAAAATTTCGGATAATTGCTTTTCTTTGCGTACCATGTACTTGACCACGGTTGAATTATGCCTACTCGAAATCCTGTCGGGTGTGTCTTTTGTCCCACTGTTTTTCTCCTATTTATTATCCGATACTTTTACAGTTAAATGTGATGAACGTCTAAAACGCTTGTATATTCTACCTTGCGCTCTCGGCTTTCCTCTCTTTAACGTTGTGCTCTCATCAGCGTAAATTTCGGATATTTTTAATTGTTCCGCAGTTATACCGCTTTTTTCAGCCGCATTTGCTACTGCCGCTTGTAAATTCTTTTCGACCATTCTTGCAGCAAAGTATGGCATAAATTTTAAAATCTTTACTGCCTCTGTAACAGATTTTCCTCTGACTACATTGATTACTCTGCGTAATTTACGTGCAGGCATGCTTATATTCTTTTGTATTGCCTTTGCTTCCATGATTAACCCCTCTTTGCCGTCTTATCTTGAGAACCTGCATGTCCTCTGAATAATCTCGTCGGAGCAAATTCACCGAGTCTGTGTCCTACCATCTGTTCTGTTACATACACCGGAACATGTGTCTTTCCGTTATGTACAGCTATTGTATGTCCTAACATTTCAGGAATTATCATTGATGCTCTGGACCAAGTCTTTATTACTTTTTTCTCTCCTGCAGCATTCATCTTTTCAATCTTTGTCTGAAGTGCAGGCTGAACAAAAGGTCCTTTTTTAAGTGAACGAGCCATTTGTATTCTCCTTATCCGCGTTTTCTTCCTCTAACAATTAATTTGTTAGAAGCTTTTTTCTTGTTTCTTGTCTTAATACCAAGTGCCGGTTTACCCCAAGGTGTCTTAGGATTTCCGCCGGGACCTGTCTTACCTTCACCACCACCGTGAGGGTGATCACATGGGTTCATTGTGACACCTCTTACTGTCGGGCGAATTCCAAGATAACGTGTACGTCCTGCTTTTCCGATTTTTTGGTTCTTGAATTCTGCATTACCGAGAACTCCTACCGTTGCCAAACATTCTTTTCTTACCATTCTCATTTCTGAGCTTGCAAGTTTTAATGTTACGTAATTGCCTTCTTTTGCCATTACTTGTGCTGCTCCACCTGCAGTTCTGACCATTTTGCCACCTCTGCCGGGTTGTAATTCAACACAATGTACCATTGTTCCTAACGGTATCATTTCTAACGGAAGTGCATTTCCCGTTAATATATCTGCGTTCGCACCTGATACAATCGTATCTCCTACGTTTAATCCGTGCGGAGTCAAGATATATCTCTTTTCGCCATCTGCATATACTACAAGCGATATTCTTACGTTTCTGTTTGGATCGTATTCAATCGTCTTTACTACTGCAGGTATGCCGAATTTTTCTCTTTTATAATCTACCACACGGTATGCTCTCTTGTGTCCGCCACCTTTATGACGGCAAGTGATTCTACCTGTATTGTTACGTCCCGCTGTCTTTCTGAGGCATTTCAATAATGATTTTTCCGGTTTGTCCGTTGTTACTTCGGCAAAATCACTTTTGGTCATTCCTCTTTGACCCGGAGATGTAGGATTTATTTTTCTAATTGCCATTTCTTACTATGCCCCCGTTAATTCTTCCAAAGGTTCGCCTTCAATCGTTACGATTGCTTTCTTTCCGGATTGCGTTCTGCCAACTGTATAACCAACTCTCTTTGCGTGAGATGGTTTGTATACTGTCGTTACCTTTGTTACCTTTCTGCCCGGATATGCAGCTTCAACAGCTTGTGCTATTTCAATTTTTGTCGCTGTCGGCAATACTTCAAACGTGTATTTGTTTAATGTAGTTGCTGCCATTGACTTTTCTGTTATTATCGGACGTTTGATTACGTCAAATAATTTTTCCTTGTTCTGTCTTAAGTTGCTCATTATTTCGATAACCTCTCAGTTATTTCATTGACTGCAGCTTCAGTCAATACAACCGAGTCTGCTTCCAATAAGTCTTTTACATTTAAGTTTGAAGGAAGTATTACCTTCAATGACGGTATGTTTCTTGCCGCTAATGCTAAATGTGCATTTTCTGCTGCTTTTGTATCTGCTACGATAAGAACTTTACCTGATACATTCAATGATTTCATAGCTTGTACCATTAATTTTGATTTCGGTTCTGTGATTTGTGAAAAATCTTTTACCAAAACTGTGCTTTCTACTCTTGCAGATAATGCAGATCTGAGAGCAAGTCTTCTTGCCTTCTGCGGCATTTGGAATCCGTAATCTCTCGGTTTAGGTCCAAAGATTACACCACCACCTTCAAACAAAGGGCTTCTCAATGAACCTGCTCTCGCACGTCCTGTTCCCTTTTGCTTCCAAGGCTTCTTTCCGCCACCTGAAACTTCTGCTCTTGTTTTTGCATTTGCTGTACCTTGACGACCGTTATTCAACTGTCTTCTTACAGCCATGTGCATTACATGTATATTAGGTTCAACTCCGAATACCTTTTCATCTAAAGATATTTGTCCGACCTGTTTTCCGTCTGTGCTTAATATTGATACTTCTTTTGCCATTGTTATTTTCCCTTTCGATTAAGAGTTCCATTTAACTCTTGAGGGTACTACGGTAACTAATTTACCTTCCGGACCCGGTACCGAACCTTTTACCAACAACAAATTGTTTTCGTTATCAACTTTTACAACTGTCAATTTGGTAATGGTAACTCTTTCGTTACCCATGTTGCCAGCCATTCTCTTACCCTTGATTACTCTACCGGGAGTTGTGCCGGCTCCGATTGAACCGGGTTCTCTGTGATTCTTTGAACCATGTCCCATCGGTCCTCTCGAAAAGTTCCATCTTTTTACTGTACCTTGAAATCCTTTACCGATTGATTTACCTGTTACGTCAACTTTCGCTACGTCTGCTAATACTGATAAATCTATCTTTTGTCCGATTTCATACGCTTCAGGATTATCTACTCTGAATTCTTGTAAATGTCTGAAATTTTCAAGTTTGTTTTTTGCAAAATGACCGATTTCTGCCTTTGTTAAGTGCTTTTCCTTTGCTGGAACTACACCTGTTTGTATAGCATTATATCCGTCTGTGTCTATCGTTTTAATTTGTGTTACTGTCAAAGGATCTACCTTGATAACAGTTACGGGAATTGCAAGACCGTTTTCGTCAAAAACTTGGGTCATTCCCAATTTTTTTCCTATTACTCCGAGTGTCATTTTGTACCTTTCTTCTTGTGAGCGCTGCGTTTACCTTCTGACTCGCAGATCACATTCAATCTTTCGGGGGAGTTCCCTGTTCAATTGTATGTGATTAAGTTATTTCTATAACTTAACTTCGATGTCCACACCTGCGGGCAAATCCATTCTGCTGAGTTCATCTGTCGTTTGTGCCGTAGGTTCGTATATATCTATTATTCTCTTATGAGTTCTCATTTCAAAATGTTCTCTTGACTTCTTGTCTACGTGAGGACTTCTCAAAACGCAATATACACGTCTCTTTGTCGGCAACGGAATAGGACCTGCCACCTTCGCGTCAGTTCTCTTTGCCGTTTCAACGATTTTTGCGGCTGAAACGTCTATAAGCTTATGGTCATATGCTTTTAAGCAAACTCTTATTCTTTGTCTCTTGCCGTTACTCATTTGTCTTCTACTTTCTTTTTCTTTACTTTTACCGCCTCTTTGTCATACAGAAAATCCTGCCTGACTATGTAGGCACATTCTAATGTATATTAAACATGTTTCAACGTCAACTACCGTTTTCGTTTTTTCTTGATTTTTCTTAATAATTCTTTTATCACCTTGCTTTTCACCTTCCTTATCTCTCTCCCTCAACTTCTTTATCTTTTAATCTTTTTCCTTTTTGTACTTAGCATGCTTGTCAGCAATAAAAAAATATGAGATAATACCTCTTGAAATAAGGACGCTCTATATGAACAAAAAACTTTTAGTCGTTGATGATGATACGGACATAAGAGAACTCTTGGAATTCGATCTCGCACAAAGCGGTTACATCGTCGATACCGCTATCGATGGAGCTGATGGACTTCAAAAAGCTCTTATTAATAATTATGATTTAGTCCTTCTTGATGTAATGATGCCAAAAATGAATGGTTTTGATGTTTGCAAAAATATTAAAAATCAAAAACCTGACATTCCTATTTTACTCCTCACTGCAAAAGGAACAATAAAAGATAAAACCGTCGGTTTTGACTCCGGAGCGGATGATTACATTGTAAAACCTTTTGACATTCAAGAAGTTTTGCTTCGTGTCAGAGTTCTTTTGAGAAGAAATTCTCAAAATGAAAGTTCTGCAAAACGTGAAAAAGAAATTCTCAATGTAGGCGATATTGAACTTTTTCCTGATTTTCTCGAAACATCAATCAAGGGTAAAAAAATTAAACTTACGCCGACGGAATTTGAAATTTTATATTGCCTTATGCAGCATTTCGGTCAATCCGTAACTTTAGCCGTTCTCCTTAATGAAGTTTGGGGCTATGACAGCGATGAAGATGTCAGAATGCTTCGTGTCCACGTCGGCGGACTTCGCCAAAAAATCGAAAGTGACCCTAAACACCCGATTTATCTTCAAACTGTCACTAACGTCGGCTACAAACTTACACCTTTTGAGGAACAATAATTTTGAGAAAAAAAATAAAAAAATTTTTCAAACCGCACAGACTTAAAATTGTCGAACAAGTTATAGTTGTTACCTTATTTTCTTTGATAATACCGCTCATAATTACAGGTATCATTGTAAACAACATTAACAGGCAGGCTCTTGCAAGAGAACTCGGAAAAACGGCTCAATCACTTGCAGAAACTGTTGATAACAATATTTACGGAATGTTTGAATCTGATGATGCTAAAATCAAAGAAATTGCAAACGCTGTTAAATTTTTGCCTGACACAAACACCATTAACAGCTACTTACAGGCATGTATAAATGATACCGATGTTTTTTCCGATTTAAAAATTATAAAAGTCAGTCCCCAAAACACTCCTGTGTTTATAAAAGAAAACCCTTATCTTAATCCTGAAACAGGTGAAATCACTGTATCTGAATATCTCGGAGGAAACAAATATCTTGTTGGCACAATGAAAAAGCAATATTTGCACAAACAAGTTTTTAAAAATATAAATGAAAATATAAGAGAAATTTTTGTTCTTTCTCCAACCGGAAAACTTATTTTCACCCTAAACTACGACGAAGCTGATTTCAAAATGTTACAATCACAGCTTCCGCAAAATGTTGAAAACGGAATTTCCATCTATATCGGTGACAGAGAAAATCAACCTATCATTTACAGAAAAATGAATTGGTCTGACATTGTCATTCTCGTCAACACAACGGAAGAAATTACTGAAAAAACAATTTATTCCTCTACTTGGAAAATTTTTATGGCTATGCTTGTTTCAACAATTGCAAGTATTTTGTTCGTGATTTTATATACGTACTATTTATATATTAACATAAGACAACTTTTTAAAGGAATTCTTGCCCTCACAAACGGTAAATATTCAAGAAAAATAAGGCTTCTCAAAAATGTTTTCACCCCCTACGAACTTGTTTTTCTCGCAAACGAATTCAACAAAGCAGCGGACGAAATCAATTCCTCATATTCAAAACTTGCTAATCAAAACGAAGAATTAATCAGGCTTGATAACTTCCGTTCAAATTTGATAGACACAGTAAGTCATGAATTTCGCACCCCTCTTACAAGTATAAAAGGGTACACTTCAAGACTTTTAAGACATGATATAAAAATAGATGAAGCAACCCTCAACAAGTCCTTAAAAATTATTAAACAACAATCTGAACGTTTAAGCAGGATGATTGAAGATTTACTTGTTATTCCGGATATCGAAGGCGCAAGACTCAGCATGGAAATTTCTTCCGTCAATGTTGCAGAAGCCGTCGAAATGTCTTTACTTTCCGTCAAAAACATTGAAAATCGAGAAGTTATTAACAACACATTTGACAAAAATATTTTTGTCCATGCAGACAAAGACCGTTTTGAGCAGGTTTTAATCAACCTCATCGAAAATGCAAACAAATACGGTAAAGAAAACACCCCGCTCATAATTGACGCAATCAATGTTAAAGGCAAAGTTACCGTTATATTAAAAAATTATGCTGATTACATAGACAAAAAAACAGTCAGCAGGCTGTTTGAAAAATTTGTAAGAGTCGATGACCAAACGACAAGAACAACAAGAGGTACGGGCTTGGGACTTTATATCGTCAAAGGGCTTTTAAAAGCTATGGGCGGTAACATTTACATAAAATCCACACCCGAAGAAGAATTTATAACTTATGTGGTTTTACCGGCGGAGGAAGTATGAAATTTATGCGAGAAGCAATTAAAATTGCAAAACAATCCGGAGTAGATTTGCCAATAGGAGCAGTTATTATGAAGGACGGAAAGGTTCTTTCTAAAGCTCACAACAAAAAAGAAGTCAAGCACGACGTAACAGCACATGCCGAAATTTTAGCAATTCAATCTGCTCAAAAAAAACTTGGAACTTCTATTCTTAAAGATTGCGAAATATACATTACTCTTGAACCATGCCCGATGTGTGCTTGGGCTATTCTTAATGCAAGAATTCCAAAAGTTTACTTTGGGGCATACGATACTTCTTACGGTGCACTCGGAACTGCAATAGATTTAAGAGACTATTTAAAGTCCGACACTGACGTTGTCGGAGGAATTTTAGAGGAAGAATGCTCTACTCTGCTGAAAGATTACTTCAAAACATTGAGATAAAAAAGCTTCTCGATGAATATGCTCGAAAATACGATACGGTCGATTTTGTCAAAAATGACCCCTCTAAGTTTGTGCATATTTACAAAAACAACTCTGATACAGAAATAGCCGGCTTTATAGCTTCAATGTTTGCATACGGAAAAAGAGATTTATTCATAAATCTCCTCGATTCTTTCCTTAAACCGGATTTCAATCTATCTGATTACATCAAAAATTTTGACACCAAATCTACTCCTGATTTTAATTACAGATTTTCTAAAACTGTTGATTTTGCCCAAATTCTCCTGATTTTGCAAAATCTACTTAACCAAAAACAATCTCTTTGTGACTTGTTTCGCTACTATTACGAAAAAAATAAAACAGTAACGGGCATGCTTCAAGGAGTTGTTGATTATTTTTATGCAAACGTTACACTTGATGTTACGAAAGGCTTCTATCATCTTTTACCAAATCCTTCTAAAGGAGGTGCTATGAAAAGAATGAATATGATGCTTCGATGGTTTGTGAGAAAATCTCCTGTAGACATCGGTATTTGGGATTTTGTAGACAAATCAGAATTAATTATTCCCCTTGATGTCCATGTCGGAAATATTTCAAGAGAAATAGGTCTTCTTTCCAGAAAAAATAACGATATGAAAAGTGCTTTGGAAATCACAAATCAACTCAAAGTTTTTGACCCCAAAGACCCTATAAAGTACGACTTTGCACTCTTTGGAATAGGTGTGAACAAAGATTTTATTAATCCTTAAATATTCATTAAAAAAAAGAGCGATTTTACTCGCTCATGTCTGGAATTAAGAATAGTTGGAAGTATGAAAAAGATATTATAAATATAACCCCCGAAAAATTCTCGGACAATTAGCCACCTGGGTATACTTTTTGAAATTTTGAAATTTATTCAAATTTTACAGCTGAAAATCATGGTTATCACTTGATTTTATTATTGTTATTACAAATAAAAAAACACTTTAACCCGGCTAAGTTCGACTTAACAACTTAAAAGTATAAAATCTTATTCAAAAATTTTATACCAACAACATAAACAAAATTTAACCCCAAAATTAAAGATTAAATTTACAAAAAAAAACTTAAATTCCGTCAGGTTTATTCCATTTTTTTACACTTGCTGTTGTGAAAGGACAACCATTTCCACTAAAAGTTCCATATACAACTTTGCCGGAAACATCAACTATTAATTTTCTATTGCATTCTGTACGTTCCTGAAATTGTGTTCCCGGAATATATCTTGAACTTACTTCGCTCCATTCATATTCTGTTTGACCACGACCATAAGTTATATCAGACGGATTACCCCAATATTTCACAACTGTTTTAACGGGTATGCCTATCCACGTTTCAAACATTTTATTCATTGGATGAACATACGCAAATGCTGCTGTCGCAGAAAATATACAAATTACTGTTAATATTGCTTTTTTCATAAAAACTTCCCTGTTTTTATTATAACATATTTTTGATTTTTACATGCTATTTTTCTGTATAACTTATTCCCCAAATTTCAAAGGGTTTATATTGGATTTGTTCCGTTGATTTTTCTTCATTTGCCTCTTTTTGAGTTTCCGTATTTACTGTTTCCGATGTTTCCGATTTTGTTGCAAAGGAAATTTCCGGTTTATTTTCATTTTTAATTTCTTCCTTCATTTTTATTGCAACGTTTACTCTTTCACATTTATCACCGTTATAAACTTTATAAACTTTTGGTAAATCTTCCTCTTCAATGCCTTTTGTATCAATTTCCATTACCTTTTTACTGTTTATAAAAATTTCTGCAATATCTTTTCTCAGGCTGCTGACAGGAAGTGTAAGATATATCCTTTTGGCATTTATTGTAAATAAAAACGGATTGTTTCCGGTGTTTGATAAATATGTAATTTTATTTGGGAAAAATTTATTATTGTTGCTTTCTCTGACGTATGAACCATCGTTGTCAGCTTGTAATGTTTTAGGAGAAATTTGTTGAAGCTCGAAACTATTCGTGTTCTTGTACATAGGCGAAGGAATTTCGTATGTTTTATCTTTTTTATTTGTCTGTACTGTTTTAAAATAATTTATTATAAAATCTGCAAGTGAATTTTGAGCATATTTTGTCAACAAGGAATTATTCGTATAAAACTTTTCTGACGCTGCTCTACCTGAAGAAATTTCAGGAAAAAACGCATTTGCAATATCTATTATAGGAAGATTATAATATCTTGCCGTTTGCTCCATAAAATCTTGTTTGCCGACACCATCGGCATCTGCTGAAATTAAAACAACTATCTGAGGAGAATTCTCTTGAACCAAACACTCCCTTAAAAGCGCTTCAAAAACTTCTCTGATTTCCTGCTCATTCTTTTCATATCCGGCAAAATCAACAAATATCAAATCCGGAGAATGTTCTGCAAGTATTTTTTCAATCATAACCTTGCCAAGAAGAGAATTTGCCCCCTTTATTCCGCAATTTACAAAAGAAACATTTGCTTTTTCTCCCAAATAATTTTTAACAGCTTTCGTAACTTCATCTGCTGTTGAGGACGCTCTCTCATTTTCATCCGTAAATATAGAAGAACTAATGTATGCTATTTTTAAAGGTTCACCGGCTTTTGCTGATTTTAACTTTTTATTAATCCTAAAATTATTGCCATCATAACTTAAAGAACGTACTATCATGTTTATTTCTGCTTGACTTGTTTTAGTATCAGTTATGGGTTTTGGCATCTGTACACACCCGCTTACCAAACAACTTGTTAGAATTAATGTCGATAAAAATTTTTTATTCATTACTTCTCCTAATGAAATGGGACGGCAATTGTCGTCCCATTTGATAATGTTCGTCTGAAGAAAACTATTTTTCTTCGTTCCAAGAATACATTTTACGGAGTTCTTTACCTACTGCTTCAAGTTGATGTTCTGCTTTTAATCTTCTTGTTGCAAGGAAATGAGCTCTTCCGCCTGCTTTGTTTTCTGTAATCCATTTTGATGCAAATGTACCATCTTGGATTTCTGATAAAACTTTCTTCATTTCTTTCTTTGTTTCATCAGTAATTATACGTTTGCCGATTTCATAATCACCATATTCAGCTGTATCAGAAATAGAATAACGCATTTTTGCAAATCCGCCTTGATAAATCAAATCAACAATAAGTTTCATTTCGTGAATACATTCAAAGTAAGCATTTTCAGGTGCGTAACCTGCTTCAACGAGTGTTTCAAAACCTGCTTGCATTAATGCTGTAACACCACCACAAAGAACTGCTTGTTCACCAAAAAGGTCTGTTTCTGTTTCTTGTCTGAATGTTGTTTCAAGAACACCAGCTCTTGCTCCGCCAATACCGGCAGCATATGCAAGTCCAATATCATGAGCTTTTCCTGAAGCATTTTGATGAACTGCTATTAAGCAAGGAACACCTTTTCCTGCAACATATTCTGAACGAACTGTATGTCCCGGTCCTTTTGGTGCAATCATAATTACATCAACATCTGCCGGAGGAACAATTTGTGCAAAGTGTATGTTGAAGCCATGAGCAAACGCAAGAGTCTTGCCTGCTTTTAAGTTCGGTGCAATTTCTCTTTTGTAAATATCAGCTTGTTTTTCATCAGGAATCAACATCATAATGATGTCTGCTGCCTTTGTAGCTTCTGCAACATTCATAACCTTTAATCCGGCTGCTTCAGCTTTTACTCTCGATTTTGATCCTTCATAAAGACCTACAACTACATTTACTCCGCTTTCGTGTAAGTTCAAAGCATGTGCATGTCCTTGGCTACCGTAACCGATTATAGCAACTGTTTTGCCGTCTAATAAACTCAAATTGCAATCACTTGCATAATAAATTTTTGCCATTTTTTTTCTCCTTTTGATTAAATCTTCCGATTAAATCGTTTATTTGCCTTAATTTTAGTCCGAGTATACCTTTTCGTCAAGTTTTATTAGTTTTTTTGCTTTTTTTTCTTATTATTTTAACAAAAAGATTAAGTTTTATATATTAAAAGTCTTATTTAAAAAAAACTGATAGAATATTTTATTATAAGAGGGGTTATATCTAAAGATGACAAAAATTCTTTTATATACAAAGAATGATTTTCAGGCTGAACATTTGAAAAAAATTTTTCAGACAGAAGATTTTGAATGTATTTCTTCTGAAGAAATTTTGTTTGATATCCTAAAACATCAAGAATTGGACATAGTCATTCTTGATACTGTTAATCTTGATGATGTATTAAACATTTCAAGAGCTGTAAAATTTTCCACACAACTCAACAATGTTTGTATTATACAAATTGTAGATAAAACTGTTAAAAATAAAGAATTCTTAAAATATGCCTCTTATTACCTCACAAATCCGGTTGATGAAGAAGTGCTTTTAGCAACAATTAATTCTGCCGTTTTGGTAAAAAATTCTCTGAATGAACTTGCGGAAAACAACACAGAACTGTCAACAAGTTTATATCGCTTAAACGTTCTCAACAAAACAGTTACAGAACTTTCCGGCTCTCTTGATAAAAATGAAATTATCAAAATTATGACAGAAGGTATTGAAAAAAGTTTAAGTTTTCAACTTTGCTATTCCTTAGTTTTCAATGAACCTACAGATATAACACTTGTAATAAACTCTGTTTATTCAATAAGTCCAAGACTTGAAGAAGCTATTAAATTCAGAGCTATGCTGAGTTACAAAGATTTATTTAACATTCATACAAAAAAAGAAGAAATCAAAGTCATAAAAAATATAAAAAGAAAAGAATTAGAATTCGACTTGAATGTTTTCAATTTTGATACAGCTCTTGCGTCAATAAATGTGAAAGATAAATTTTTTGGAATAATTGAAGTTTTTAAAGAAAAAGAAATTAAAACAGAAGACACAAGATTTTTTCAAACTCTCGTAAAACAAGCAACATTCCCTTTACAGAGTGCTGTTTTATATGAAGAAATAAAAGAACAAAACTTTAAATTAGAAGAAATGGAAAAGAAAAAGTCAGAATTTTTCTCAATAGTTTCTCATGAATTAAGAACCCCTTTAACAGCAATTCAAAATGCAGTTAAAATTTTATTAAGTGCTTTTCCCACAATGCCAGATAAAGCCTCCTCTTTTGTCAAAATGATTGAAAGGAACAGTGACAGGTTATTATCTATTGTTCAGGAATGGCTGGATTCCGTAAAAGCAGAAGCCGGAAAACTTGACTATAATTTCACTGTTTCAGGAATTAATCCTCTTGTTGATGCGGTCGGAAAAAATCTCTCAAACTTGGCTGATGAAAAGGAAATTGAGTTAGTAGTAAACAAATCGGAAGATTTACCGTCTTTATACATAGATACAAAACGTATTGAACAAGTCATTACAAACCTTGTTTCAAATGCATTGAAATACACTTCTAACGGCGGGAAGATTACTATTTCTACAGAACTTATGGAAGATATGGTTATAAAAGAAAAACCATTTACCGGAAGCAAAGACAGAGTTATTTCTGATGAATATGTGGTAGTAAGAGTTTCTGATACCGGACAAGGAATAGCTCAAGAAGACCTTTCAAAAGTTTTTGAAAAATTTGAACAAGTAAAGAGTTCTCTTTCGAGAAGTGTTGGCGGTACAGGTTTAGGACTTTTTATTGCTAAAAAATTTGCTGAAGTCCACAATGGATTTCTATGGGTAGAAAGTATTGTAAATAAAGGTTCTGACTTTTATCTTGCAATTCCTGTTCTAACAGAAGATGAAAGATTTGAAATGCAGCTTCATCATGATATTTTGAATGCAGAAAACGATAAAAAATCCTTTGGCTTGATTACATTATGTGAGAAAAAAATCGATACAAATCCTTATTTAGTTGAATTTATAAATAAACTCAACAGTGAAAATATTTTCAAGAAATCAACCGAATCCAAATATTTTTATACAGAAACAAAAGAACGTTTGTATTACTCATTTTATGACATAAATATGAATCGACAAATTTTTAATTTTATTGTCCAAAGAATAAAAGATTATGCGATGCAAGATGATATTTTAAAGAATGGAAAAAAAATATATTTTTCACAAGCATTTTATCCCGATGAGGCAAGCGATTCTGAAGAATTAATAAAAAAATCAAAAAAACTGTTGAAAGAGGTTATAAATGGCTAAAAAAGTCTTAATAGTTGATGACGAACAAGATATCGTCGAAACTTTAAAATTCATAATTGAAATGGCTGATTACGAATGCTATTGTGCCTATGATGGAGAACAAGGGCTTAACATGGCAAAGGAATTGATGCCGGATTTAATTATACTTGATGTAATGATGCCCAAAATGAACGGTTACAAAGTTAGTCGTTTATTGAAATTTGATATGAGATACAAAGATATTCCAATTTTAATGCTAACAGCACGTTCCCAAGACAAAGACAAAGAACTTGGCGAAGAAACAGGAGCAGATGAATATATTACAAAACCATTTGATATAAATTTTGTATTAGAAAGAGTCAGAGCATATTTAGGTTAATAATGTATGGAAAAGAAATCTGTCAATAATAAAACTCTTGAAAAATTAAAATACGATTTGGTCAGAGAAAAATTAATTTCTTATGAAGATTTAGAAAAAGCAGAAGAATTAGCTGTTTCTCAACGACAAAATATTGGTCAGGTACTTATAAACAAAGGCTTGATAACGGAAGATGTGCTGTTGAAATTTTTAACATCAAAACTTCATTTTCCGTCAACAACTTTAAGTACGTATATTATAGATGAGAAGTGCCTAAGTTTAATAACAGCAAATGAAGCAAGAAAATATAAAATGATTCCGCTTTTCAGAATTCAACTTGATGAAGATGATACATTAAGTGTTGCGATGAGTGACCCCTTAGATTTATTTGCAATAGACAAGATTGTTGAAAAAATCGGTTGCGAAATAGAACCTGTCATTGTTTCAGAAAATTCAATAATGGAAGCTATTGACAAGTATTACAAAGACGATTGCGTCGGAAAAGTTACGGCTGCTGACAATGATGAAAAATATGATTGGAGGGAAGAACTTCACAATGGAAGTTTAACAGGCGAACATACATTATTTTTAATTCGCTCCATCTTGAAGCAAGCCATAATGGAAGATGTTCATGAACTTATTTTTGAACATGGAGAAAACGGTTTAGCAGTTAAATTCAGAACTCCTTCAGAAGTGGTAACAACAGGTGAAATTCCGTCAATAATAGAAGCAGCATTTGTGTCAAAATTAAAAATAGCATCAGATTTAGACCCAAATGTTTCTCAAATTTCTCAAGCCGGAAAACTCGTTTTTACCACAGATGATGATATTGAATTAACCGCAAGTGTTGCCGCATTTCCCACATTGGAACACGAGCGAATTTTGATGAAATTATACAAACCTCCGAAAAAATTAAAAGAATACGGATTAACAGAAAGACAAATAGAACAACTCAAACAAGTTCTCAGCGTGCCGGGAATTGTTCTTGTATGTGGTTCTTCTCTTTGCGGAAAGACACACATGATTTATTCAATATTACAAGAACTTCAAAGTCCGGAAAAAACTTTTATGACGATTGAATCTATTGCTAAATACAAATTAAAAGGAGTTTATCAGTCTGAATTAAACGAAAATATCGGTTTTAACATGGATAAGGCTATGAGATATATAGAATTCCAAGAACCGGATGTTTTGTATTTTGAAAATATAACTACAAAAGAGGGCTTGGATTATTTTAGTTCACTCGTATTTAAAAATAAAGTTATGCTCACAGAATTCTATTCCGATAATATGGAAGATTTACGCCACAAATTGTCATATCAAGATTTCCTTTCATTTAAGTCTGTTATATCTTGTATTATCTATATACATGGTCGAGATGATATTGAAATCTTTTCCGGTGATTCGTTAAGACAATATATATTTTAATGTTAAGAATAGTGATAATCTTTTGAAAAAAGTTGATATAATTTTAAAGGAAGCCTATAATAACATAAAGGGTTTGTTCTTATGAGAAAAATTATCGTTTCATGTTTTTTGTTTGTTTTATTTGCCGTACCGCAGGTTTATGGTGCAGAAAAAGTTTTTTGTCCTGACAAAAATATGCAAAGCATTATAAATCAAACCGGCTTTAAAATTTTAAATTCTAATGCAATTGAACACAGAATGATTTTCAACCTAAAAGATACCAATGAAATATACGGTCAGGCAGATTTAAAGCAGAAAAGAATTTATGTTCCCACAAACTTGTTTTCTTGTGCTGATTCACAAGACGAGCTTGCTGCTGTTATCACAAGGCAAATTGTCCGATGTGTACTTTCTTATGAAGAAAGCAATTTAAAATATTCCGAAAAAACGGCATTCGAAAAATATGAAGCATATGTTGACAAAAGAACAGTTGATTACTTGGTAAATGCAGGCTATTCTCCATTAGCCTTAATAACATTTATAAATAAATATTCTTCCGTTCCTGAGAAAGGAATATTTACAAAACAAAGTAACCCAAGTATCAGAATGGCAAGAATTTTCGAATATATAACCAGAAAATATCCGCAAACTCTTGAGGATAAAAAATATAAAAATAATATTTATTACCAAAATTTCCTTTTAAATTCCAGATATAACAGAGGATTAATTCAAAACAAAATGAAACATAATCCTTATTCGTTAGAAAAACTTGAATATAGGTAAAAAGATGATTAAAAAATTTTTAAGTTTATTATTTATATTTTTAACAACAGTAATAACTGTAAATGCAGCAGAAAAACAAAGTTCATCAACCGATAATGATTTTGAAAACTTAAACAGGATTCCGGTAAAGTTAAAAATCATTTCCGGGATTTCGACAAAAAACAATATTTTTGAAGGACAAAGACTAATTTTCACAACAACAGAAGATGCAGTTTTAACACACAAAAATGTTTTACCGGCAGGAAGCAGAGTTTTTGGGATTGTAGAAACAATTTCTGAAAACGAAAAATTTGGAATACCGGCAAATTTAATAGTGGGTAATTTCAGGATTGAATACATGCCAAAGGTTAAATTAGAAGGTCAAATTTTAAAAATCGGCAAAAACAGAACAAAATGGATAAAACCACTTTCTCCTCTGCTATTTTATATTAAAGGAGGTCAGGCAAAAATTTTGGAAGATGAAATTTTTGAAGTCTATTACACTCCGAAAGACATATAAAAATGTTAAAAAAAATCGCATTATTTTTAATAAAAATCTACCAATTTTTTTCGAAATACACACCTAAAACTTGCCGATTTTACCCTACTTGTTCTGAATACACAAGACAGGCAATAGAGAAGTATGGATTTTCAAAAGGCTTATGGCTTGGAATTAAAAGAATTTGCCGATGCCATCCTTTTAACAAAGGCGGTTATGATCCTTTACCATAATCTGTTGTTTTTATTTTTTAAGTATTATATTATATTGTTCAATTGGATGGATAAAAAGGAGGTTTTTAATGGATTGTTTATGGTTGTCACATGGAATATCTATTGAAAAACATTCTTTACATGATTGCTGCTTATTAAGAGGTCCAAAAATGGATGGAAATCCGTTTATTATGGATTTAGATGAAAACAATATGGTAGATTGGGACACTTTTTTTGAAAAAAAACGAACTTTAAAAGAAAAAAAAATACATGCAGATGCAGATTGTAGAGGTTGCAAGGAGTTATACAGCACTGTCACAGACTACGATTTTTGGGAAAAAGAAGAGTTTATCTCATTTATAAACTTTAACCATTGGAATATTTGTAATTCAAATTGTATTTATTGTACAAAAGAGTATAACGGCGGAGATAAACATTTCAATGTTTTACCGTTAATTAAAAGTTTAGCATCATATAAAGATGGTTCCTATTTTAGAAAATCCGGCGTATTTACTTTTCAAGGCGGAGAAGCAACAATGCTTCCGGAATTTGAAGAACTTTTTGATTTTATCTTAAAATACTCATTTGATAAAATAAGAATTCACTCCTCCGGAATAAAATACTCTAATGCAATTGCAAGAGCTTTAAAAGAAGACAAAACTACAATAATTGTTTCTCCGGATTCTGCAATTAAAGAAACTTATGAAAAAATCAAAAGGGTAAAAGCCTTTGATTTAGTATGGAATAATCTAAAGGAATACGCATCCTTTCAAAAGTGCTCAGATAATGTTAAGGTCAAATTTATTATAATTCCGGAAGTAAATGATAACAAAACCGAAATAGACGCCTTTTTAAACAAACTAAAAGAGATAAAAGTCAATAATGTTATTTGGGACGTAGAATCACAATACAGTGCTCGTAATCAATACAAACTGCCGTATATTTGTGAACTTTTAGACTATGCTCTTGATAAAGCCCAAAAATTGAACATTGTCACCGAATATTATGACAGTGCAACATACATTTTAAGAAACAGAAAAAATCTTAGCCGTTAATCGCAACCATTCTTTCGATAGCTTGTCTTGCTTTAGCAGCTATATTTTCGTCAACAAAAATTTCATTTTCTTCTGTCTTTAAAACGTGTAGAATATCATCTAATGTATTCATTTTCATATTAGGACAAACTGCTTTTTTAGATACCAAATAGAATTTTTTATCTTTACAATCTCTTGAAAGACGATCAACAACACCTTTTTCCGTTACTATAATAAATTCCTCTGCATCTGACTCCTTCGCAAACTTCATAATACCTGTCGTAGAACCAACATAATCACCCAAATCTGCAACTGCTTTATGGCACTCAGGATGAACAAGAACTTTTGCTTCAGGATGTTCAGCTTTCATTTTTTGTACATCTTCAACTAAAATATTAAGGTGAGTTGGACAATATCCGGGATATGTAATAACTTCAACATCTTTCAATTGACTTGCAACGTAACTTCCGAGATATTTATCGGGAGCAAATAAAATTTTAGGCACATTTAATGATTTTACAACGTGGACAGCGTTTGCACTTGTGCAGCAGATATCGGTTTCTGACTTAACTTCCGCAGAAGAATTAACGTAGCAAACAACAGGGACATCAGGATTTTTCGCCTTAAACTCTCGCATTTGTTCTAAATCAACCATATCAGCCATTCTACAACCTGCATCTAATCTTGGAAGCAGAACTTTTTTGTCAGGAGATAAAATTTTTGCAGTTTCTGCCATAAAGTAAACACCTGCAAAAACGATAATATCGGCATCTGTTTGTGCCGCAAGCCTGCTTAATTGAAGAGAATCACCAACATAATCGGCAACTTCATCAATTTCTAAATTTTGATAACAATGCCCCAAAATTACGGCATTCTTTTCTTTTTTTAATTTTTTAATTTCCTCTGCAAGCTCTTTTACGTTTCTCATAGTTCGCTCCTTGTCCAAAATTATTGTACTTTAAAAAAATAATCAATACAAAATTACTTTTTATTTTTGTAAAGTAATTATTAAGTTAAATCTTGTAAATAATCATCTTGAATATAAAAATATTGTTGAAAAAATAAGTTTAAAGTATTATCATTAATAATGTTTAAGAGGAAGATATGAATTTTAGTCGGATAAAAGAATTATTTAATAATAACAAAAAGAAAAAAAAGTATTTGAGTTGCGAATATATTCAGCATGGATTTAATGCTGATTATATGGATATAAAAATGTGCTGCTTTAACACTCACGAAGGCGGCGGAAGGCAAGTACTCATTCCAAATTATTACGGCGAAACAATTGATTGGGATAAATTTTTTGAAGAAAAACGCAAAATGAGAGAGCTTAATAAACAAGGAATTACTCTCGAAAGATGCAAAGGTTGCTTTTTCTTAAAAGAAAAAGTTTGGGACGATGAAGATTACATAGACTATATGGTTTTCAACCATTGGACAAGATGTAATTGCAAATGTAATTATTGTTTTACGTCAGAAGATTTTGCAGAATTTGCCAAACGACCAAACTACAGCATTTATGAACAAATTAAAGAATTAGCAAAGAGGAAACAACTTCGCCCAGGAGGAGAAGTAGGTTTTGGAGGCGGTGAACCTGCTGTTCTTGACGAATTTGAACCAATGGTAAATTTATTAATTGACTATGGGATGGATAATATAAGAGTTCATTCATCGGGAATCAAATACTCACCTGCTATGGCAAGAGGCATCGCAGAAGGAAAATTAAATGTCGTTGTTTCCCCTGATTCAGGAACACCGGAAACATATTTGAAAATTAAAAACGTAAACGCTTTCGATAAGGTTTGGGAAAACATAAGAAAATATGCAGCTGCTCAAACAGAAAACAAAGGTTTAGCGAGAACTAAATATATTATTATTCCGGGTGTAAACGATACGGTTGAAGAACTTGAAAAATGGTTTCAACTGACAGTAGATGCGGGAGTACATTGGATAGTTCTTGATGTTGAAGGTGGTTGGTACGTTAATAACAAAGCAAATGTTCCCCAACATGTATATGATTTGTTAGATTATGGGGTAAACAGGGCAAAAGAATTGGGAATGATTCGCTGTGAATTGTATGACAGAGCGAATGATATGAATATTCACAGAGGAGAATTCGGACATTGAAATATAAAAGTTGTACAAAGATAGAACATGGCATTAATTTCGATAGAGATTCCATAAAGTTGTGTTGTCAATACAGTGCAAAGGGTGGCGGCGATACTAAAATTATTGAAAATTACAAAGGCGGACCTATTGATTGGGACAAGTTTTTTGCTGCAAAAAAAGCGATAAAAGATTTTCACAAATCCGGAGAAACGTACCATAAATGCGAAGGTTGTATCTATCTACAGGAACAAGATTGGGAAGAATCTGATAATTTCAATTTCTTCAATCTTGACTATTGGACATATTGCAACTGTAACTGCATTTACTGTCATACACATAATAAAAAGGACATCTATAATACTAAAAAAACTTATGACTTTTTACCTATATTAAAAGATATGGTAGCAAAAAATCTTCTTCAAAAAGGTGGAGATGCAAGTTTTGGCGGTGGAGAGGTTTGTCTTTTAAAAGAGTTTGAAGAATGTTTACAAATATTTCTTGATTATGACTATTTTGTAAGAATTCATACAGGTTGTAGTGAATATTCAAAAGTTATTGAATCCGGATTAAAACGAGGCAAGGTTGATTTAATTGTTTCTGTAGATTCAGGAACAGAAGAGATGCACGCACGTATAAAAGAGGTTAAAACTTACGATAAAGTTTGGGGAAATTTAGCTGCTTACGCAAAAATTCAACAAAATCCGGAGCTTGTAAAAGCAAAATATATAGTTATCCCGGGTGTAAACGATTTCAAGAAAGAAATAAACGCTTGGCTTGATAAATGCGTAGAATGCCATATTGGTTCAGTAATTCAAGAGATAGAATCTCAGTGGTTTTATTCAAGAAGGGGAAGAATACCGCAATATATATATGATTTGTTCGATTATACGAAACAACGAGCAAAAGAAATGGGATTAATATACGGAGAATACGAAAGAGCAGCTCACATGCTTGCAGAACGTGTTGATTGTAAAGATGAAAATGTACTTGAAAAACAAAAGTGTTAACCTGAATTTTTGAAATAGTGCAAAATTATGTTTTTTAAAGTACAATTATTTCGGAGAAAATAAATGAAGTATAAAAGTTGTAATTGGATAGCACATGGATTAAATTTTGAACCCGGACATATTGAAATGTGTTGTTTAAGATGTCATGTCGGCGGTGGAAATTTAATAGTAAAACATGGGTATAAAGGAGAACCCCTTGATTGGGAAGAACTTTTTTCTTTGAAAAAAGCGTTTGTTGATGAAAACAAAAGAGGAGAGATAAATCCCAAGTGTGAAGGTTGTTTTAATTTATATGAAAAAGATTGGGATGATGAAAACCATTATATAAATTATATTCATTTTAACCATTGGACTCACTGCAATTGCAATTGTATATATTGTTTTACCGATTATAATAAAGAATTTTTTAATACCCAAAGATACTATAATGTTTTGCCTGTGATAAAGGACATGTTTGACAGAGATTTGTTCAAACCCGGAGGAGAAATAACATTTGCAGGTGGAGAACCGACTATTTTAAATGAATTTGAAGATTTGTTAGACTTGCTTGTTGAAAAGAAAGTTCCGAGAGTGGTAATTCATACATCAGGTATAAAATATTCACCGGCTATCTCAAGAGGTATAAAGGCAGGAATTGTAGATGTTGTTGTTTCAATGGATTCCGGTAGCAAAGAAACTTTTGCAACAATAAAAAATATAAATGCGTATGAAAAAGTTGTCGAAAACGTCAGAAAATATGCGGAATCAGAAATTCCGGAAAATCCACCTTTAGTCGGCACAAAATTTATTCTTATGCCTAATATAAATGATAATATTGAAGAAGCAGAAAAATGGCTTAATGTTACAAAAGACTGCGGTGTTCGTTCAATTGTTTTGGATATTGAACACGAATGGTTTAAACGTCAAAGAGAAAAATCCTCATTTCCTCAACATGGCAGAGATGTTTTGAATTTCATATTAAGCAAGGCTGATGAATTAGGATTACAGGTTACACTCTATAACTCTGCAAGATATTTCATCAATAATCAACACGATTTTCCTAATTATGAATTTATTCCGTATTCATACGAATCCTACGGAAAAATAAAAAATGTTGAATGTTAAGGAATATTTAAAAGAAATATTTTTACTTGCATTACCGATGATAGTAGGTAATCTCGGGCATGTTTTAACGGGAGCCGTAGATGTTCTCGTTGCTGCAAAACACAGTGTTGATACGCTTGCATCTATTGCGATTGCTAATTCAATAATTTTTACGGTCTTAATATTAGGTCTTGGTTTTTTGACAGGGATTTCTATAATCCTTTCAAATTACAGAGGAGAAAAAAAAAGAACAAAAAGGTTCTTTATTTCCGGAATTGCACTTTCTCAGATATTAGCATTTCTGACGTGGATTGTTCTTATTGGAGTAACCTTTCTTATACCATTTTTCGGATTTGAAGAAAAACTTATTTATCCGATACAGGAATATATGTTTATAACATCTTTTTCAATGTTTGGAATGTTTTTGTACCAAGCAATAAAAGAATTTCTGCAAGCTCACGAAATTGTAAATTTTCCAAATTTTATATTATTAGCAACTGTTTTATTAAATTTAGTTTTGAATTGGATATTCGTATTCGGATGTGGTCCGATACCTGCTATGGGAGTTATAGGGCTTTCACTTGCGACACTTATAGTCAGAACGATTTGCGGTCTTACAATGGTTCTTTACACTTGGAAAATAATTAAAGACCAAAATAATCGTCATGAATATGACTTTAGCTATATGAAAAATGTCATAAAAGTTGGTACACCTATTGGAGTCGGATTATTATTTGAATTTTTCGGATTTAATTTAATTACAATGTCAGTAGGTCGAGATGCAGGAGTACTTGCTGCAACACATAATATTTTATTAACACTTGTTGATACAGCATTTATGGTACCATTTGCCATTTCGTCTGCTATTGCTATAAAAGTTGGTTATTATAACGGAGCAAAAAATTTACAAGAAATTAAAAATTTTGGTAAAGTCGGAGTTATCGTTGCAACTTTATTTATGTTTGTATTTTCTTTCGCATTTTATTTTAAGCCCGATTTTTTCATCGGTATTTTCACAAAAGATACGGAGATTATAAAAATTGCCTTACCAATAGTTTCTTTATTTTCGTTGTTTGTAATAGCTGATGGATTACAAATATCTCTTGGTGGAATCTTAAAAGGTTTTAAAATGACAAAACAGGTAACAATATGTACTTTGTCAAGTTATTGGCTTATCGGACTTCCATTGGGTTTTTACCTTGCTTATCCTTGTTTAATGTCGTTAAAAGGCTTTTGGCTTGGGTTAACTGTAGCCTTGTTTATTGTTGCCGTAACAGAGGGTCTTTTTATTTTTAATAAAATTAAAAACATAGAGTATTAATAATATGAAAAAATCAGTTCTAATTTCGATATCAATAATATTATTTACAGTGATAGTAATTTTTGCATCGGGTTTTAAATATGCTCCTAAATTTGGAGGGATTTCTAAAGTTATTGTAACATCAGATAAAACATATATAGCTTTCAACGAAATAAAAACCGGTCATAATGAAGTATTAATAATCGCACCGGGTTGGTTTATGTGCAAAGATTCAAAGCCATTTTTTGAAATGGCATCTGATTTTTCAAAGGATTTCAATGTTATATCGCTTGATTTTAGGGGACATTGTCAAAGTTCCGGAAGGTTTACATTTACAAGTCGAGAGTATGATGACTTGAATACAGTTATTAAATATGCAAGAAAACGATATAAAAAGGTTTATGTTGCAGGATTTTCACTTGGCAGTGCAACAGCTGTAATAACGGAATATAAATACAAAAACGCAGATAAATTAATTTTAGTATCTCCGCCTGTTTCTTTTGACAAAATTGAAAATGAAGTTTGGAAAAAAGAGGCATTTATCCCAACTTTTCAGAAATTTGAATGGGGAACGTGGTCTCACATTGTTCCCGGAGAAATCTGGCTTAAAAAAATTAAACCTATTGATATTATTGCCCAAATTTCCCCTACACCGATTTTAATTATTGCAGGAAAAAAAGATCCGACTATCAGATATTGGCACGCTGAAAAACTTTTTAATACAGCAAAAGAACCAAAAGATTTGATAATTTGGGAAGATTCCATTCATGCTGAAGATATTTACTTACAAGATAGAAAAAGATTTGTTGATATTTGCACAAAATGGCTGAAAAAATAACATATTAAAAGCCTTTTTAAAAGGTAAAAATAAACAATTCATGTATTTCAATATCAAAAGCTTTCGCAATTAAAGCAACTGTTTCAACTGTCGGAGATTGTTCGCCTCTTTCAATTCCGCCTACAGAATTTATTGCAATACCTGCTTTTTCAGCGAGTTCTTCTTGCGACAATCCTCGCTTTATTCTCTCTATTCTAATTTTTGTACCCAATTTATATGTTATTGTATCTGTATTTTTGTTTATTTAACTATTATATTGTTTGACAAAGATATTTCTATATATCAAATTAGTTATATAACTAATTTAGTAGAGTGTGCATCATGGAAAAAATAGAAATTCAGAATTATACTCTAAATAAATTGTATAATATGCAAGATTTGCTGAAATACCAAATTGAATCAGAATGCGAGTTGTTATCAGATGTACAAACTCTTTATTATTTGCTAAATATTATTAAACAAGACAAATAGAGCAATAAATTATAGTTAATAAAAAACTCTGTTTGACCGTTGAGAAATCTTCTTAACGTGGTACAATTCAGATGTAAGCACAAACAAAAGAGGAAAAATTATGACAAATAGAGTTCTTTTATGTATAATGGACGGATTTGGAATTAATAAAGATTGTTCCAAAGATGCTACAAAAACAGCAAAAACACCTAATCTTGACGAATTAAAAAAGTCTGTTCCAAACATTACAATTAATGCAAGCGGGGAATTTGTAGGACTTCCTGACGGTCAAATGGGAAATTCTGAAGTCGGACACTTGAATTTGGGTGCAGGAAGAGTTGTTTATCAAGAATTATCAAGAATTAACAATTCTGTAAAAGACGGTTCTTTTTTCAAGAATGAAGCACTTTTAAAAGCTGTTGAACATACAAAAAAGAATGACTCATCAATTCATTTTATGGGACTTGTTTCATCAGGTGGAGTTCACAGTGCTATGGAACATCTTGAAGCACTCATAGAACTTGCAGCAAAAGAAGGTCTTAAAAAAGTTTATGTTCACGCATTTTTAGACGGCAGAGATACTCCTCCGAAAAGTGCAAAAACATTCCTTGAAAGAATTGAAAATAAATTAAAAGAATATAACCTTCCGCAGATTGCTACAGTTAGTGGTCGTTACTATGCTATGGATAGAGATAACCGTTGGGATAGAGTTCAAAAAGCATATGACTGTTTGCTTTTAGGTGAAGGTGAAAAGGCTGAAAATGCACTTGTGGCAGTTGATGAATCTTATGCAAAAGATGTTACAGATGAATTTGTAGTTCCTGTTGTTACTAATGATGCGGCAACTTCAAGAATTAATGACAATGATTCAATCGTATTCTTCAACTTCCGTCCGGATAGAGCAAGAGAAATAACAAGAGCTATTAACTTTGCTGATTTTAACGGATTTGCGAGAAAAGCTGTTCGCAAAAACCTCAATTATGTAATGTTTACAAAATATGATGAAACATTTGATTTGCCGGTAGCTTTCCCGCCTCACAGATTAACAAATATTTTGGGTGATGTGCTTGATGAAAACGGTATCAAGCAATTCAGAACAGCAGAAACTGAAAAATATGCACACGTTACATTC
The DNA here is from genome assembly GCA_051875105.1 of Candidatus Gastranaerophilaceae bacterium. GTDB lineage: Bacteria > Cyanobacteriota > Vampirovibrionia > Gastranaerophilales > Gastranaerophilaceae > RUG841. Next base: position 3,635 of record JBJEGN010000036.1, on the reverse strand, counting down.
TTCTTCAACGGTGGTGTTGAAAAAGCAAATAAACTTGAAACAAGAGTTTTGGTAAACTCTCCAAAAGTTGCAACATACGATTTACAACCTGAAATGAGTGCAAATGAAGTTTGTGAAAAAGTTTTGGGTGCATTAGAAGATGAACAATACGGATTTATTCTTGTAAACTTCGCAAACCCTGATATGGTAGGTCATACAGGCGTATTTGAAGCAGCAGTTAAGGCTTGTGAAACAGTTGATACCTGCGTTGGCAAAATCATTACAAAGGCTAAAGAATGCGGAGTTAAAATGCTTTTGACAGCAGATCACGGTAATGCTGAATGCATGGAAGACCCCAATACACATAAGCCTTTCACCGCTCACACAACAAACGTTGTTCCGTTATTCTTGATTAATGACAGTCACGAACTCAAGGCTGAAAAAGATGCTGCACTTTGTGATGTAGCTCCGACGGTTCTTGAACTTTTAGGTGTTAAACAGCCTGCAGAAATGACAGGTCATTCACTTTTAAAGTAAGGAGAAAACAATGAAAGCAGTTGCAATAAACGGAAGTCCGAGAAAAAACGGCAATACAGAATTTCTATTGAATACTGTCCTCGACGGACTTAAAGCTGAAGGCATTGAAACAGAATTAATTCAGGTAGGAGGAACGAATATCCATGGTTGCCGGGCATGTTGGGCTTGCAAAAAAATGAAAAACGGCAAATGTGTTTGTAACGACGATATTTTCAATGAAATTGTCGAAAAAGCAATAGAAGCAGACGTAATCATTTTAGGAACACCGTCATATTATTCAGATATGACCCCAGAGTTAAAAGCATTTATTGACAGATTTGGACTTGTTGCAAGTGCGGTAGGAGCTTTGAAACATAAAATAGGAGCAGGTGTAGTTGCTCAACGTAGAGGCGGTGGAGTTGCAATTCAATCGACATTACATCACATGTTTTTGATGAATGAAATGATTATTTGCGGTTCAACGTACTGGAATCTTGGATTTGGCAGAGAAAAGGGCGAAGTTGCAAATGACGAAGAAGCAGTTACAAATATGAAAAATTTGGCTGAAAATATCGCTTGGACTCTCAAAAAAATTAAAGCATAAAATTTTAGAATTTACTTAAAAAAACTAAGATGCGGTTACTTATTTATTAAAAAGTGACCGCATTTTTATATTCCAACTTACATATTTTTATGTAAATATTTAAATTTTTGGAAACAGATGCCCCATTTCTTTCTTGTAATAAATATAATCATCTCCAAATTCAGCAATCAACATTTTTTCATAACCACAGCACATCCAATAGTAGAAATGGAATCTAAAAAGTTATGCCATTATTAAAAAATAAATGGGTCAAAATAATTAAATGGATTGCGAGGATTATAAGGGCGAAATGGGTTGTTAAAAGGATTTTTTTCTTCTTCCTCTTCTTTTTTGTTATCTTTTATTTCAGATTCGTCTGAAGAATTTTTTGGCAAATAATCAGGATTTACTGTTACAGTACACTCACCTATTTTTTCACCGTCAACTTTGTATGTTGCCCTATGTGAATAATCGTAATTTTTTATTTCGTATTTTCCATCGTCTTTTCGTTCAAGTTGAGTTTGGTATTCTTGTTTTTTTAAAGAATTATTTTCAAATTTTTCAAACTCTGTAACAGCATTTAAAATATTTTTTTGCTCACAATTTGGATTTTTTGATTCTTTAGCAAACAAATATGCCTCACTCATACCTTTTACATCGAGATTTGTCACTGCAAAATCTTGCAAAACATCAACACTGATTTCATCATTTTTCAAATATTTTTTTATTGCTTTCAAATCTGCCTTGTCATAGCGTTTTGAACCATTTTCATCAGTTATATTTTTAACTTTTTGCATTTTTTGTGACAAAGGAGAAGAGAATAGATTTTTAATCCAACCGAAATTAGCTTTTGCAATTGATTGATTTTCATTCTGTAACAGATGTTTTACCGGTTGAAAATTTTCTGTTGCTACATTATTTTGCACTAATGATTGTCTATCAGTATAACATGCTGTAATCGCTTGAATTCGCATAATTTCTCCTTACCTACAAATATTTTAATACACATAAATAAATTTTTTGCTATCTTGTTTTAAAATTGTTTACAAAAAAAAGGGGGGTTATTAACCCCCTTTTTTATTCTTTATAATGTCTTTTACTACTGCAGCACCTCCGCCGACTAATATCGTTCCCAATGCTCCCATTGCAACAGGTCCTGCTTCTTTGCGATCTTCTTCTATTTGCCCGTAATCTTTAAACTGGACACTTCCGACTTTATTATCGTTTTTGTCATAAACACTAAGCACGCAATTTTCGTCCATCACAACATAATCACCGTATTTATTGCCGATTTCTTCGAACTTTGTTCCCGCTTGAACATCCATGTTCATTTCATAATAATCATTACTTTTGTGAATATCACCTTTTAAATCAAATTGGTTTTTAGTTTCTTTTGTATAATATACTCTATCCTCATTACTGCTAAGATAATCTTTTTGTCTGTCTTTGGTATAGAAATTAATTGTTCCGTCATCATTAACTTCAACATATTCGTAATTTCTAAAACCGGAAGTCATAGAACCTTCGCATTTGTTGAGATAACCATGAAAAGCAATAGTTACCGTGCCGTCGCTTTTAGCATTTTCTGCATCTGAAACTGCATTAACTTCTTGTGAATAAGAGGTTTGAGGAAGAATTTCTTTATTATCTGCAGCCTTAGCCGGAACCGTAGCAGCTTTTGCACCTGCAATTACACTTGCTGCAAGCATTACGCCAAGTGCTACGTTTTTAAGAGCTTGACCTGCCTTTGATGAACAATGTTCTTTAAGTTGTGGTTTTGCTTCTTCTTGCGGCTTTGCATCTTGTGATTTTTTTGCATTAGATACATTCGTGTTTAAATTAACACCATTCATTTGAATATTGTTTATAAAAATACCTTCTTTTAACCTCTCTCTACACGTATGGTGTATTTATCGGTCAAAAACTCATGTTTCTTTAACAAACATTAAGTTTTCGTTACAAAGTTAGGAATTTTTCATGAAATCTCCAGATCACCACGTCGCTCACTGTCTTGGATCTGCTTCACAAAAAACAGTCGCTCATTTCGCAATTGCTTTCATTCGCTATGTTTTTTGCTACTTCGGGTTCTGAACTGTACCCTAAAAAGTGGACACACAATAAAAACATGTCATTGCGAGGAAAACGTGCAAATACTCTCAAATGAAAGCAGATTAACTAAACTGAACGGCAACTTGTTGCCCGTGGCAATCCAGAAAAATACTTCAAAATTAAAGTCGATTAACTAAACTGAAAAGCAACTTGTTGCCCGTGACAATACAGAAAAACAAATTAGATTTAAAATATTTTATTATTAAAATATCTATTTTTATAAATAATTGTTTTATTTTGTACCCATTCTTTTTCTTTTCTTTCCGAGAGCAAAGAAAAAGAACGTGTACCCCAAGAAAAAGAAAAGAATACGGCTCCTGCGGAGTGCTTCAACTCACTTCGTTCGTTTTACTGGATCACCACGCTACGCTCGTGATGACAATATTTATAAAAACAAACTAACGCAACATTTCTTTGTCCGCAAAGAAACGTTGCACAAAGAAACTCT
>JBJEGN010000035.1:0-3618 GCA_051875105.1 Candidatus Gastranaerophilaceae bacterium | reverse complement strand
TAAAGCCTGAGCCGACAACAGCCGATCCACACGCAGGAAAGACTTGGCACGAGGCTGAGTATAAGACTGAAAGAGTTTGGGTAGTTGATGTTCCTGCTCACACTTGGCAGTGTCCTATCATAGAAAGCCACGACGCTTCTATTTGTAATACTTGTGGTGAGGAAATTACGGGTCACACTTCAGAGCATATGTTTGCTCATATGGATAAAGGCGAAAACGGCAGTTATCGTTGTGAAACTGTAGATGTAATCGTTGGTTATGAAACCGTTGAAGAGCCGGAAGAAGGACATTACGAAACTCAAACTGTCCTTGTCAGAGAAGCAGGTTGGTACTAATTAAATCAACTTAAAACTTAATATCAAATAAATTAAAGCAGTTAAGAAACATTATTTAGTCTTAACTGCTTTTTTATATATACACACATCAAAAAATACAGAGCTGTCAATGCTTTTACCGGAGCGTGAGAGCTTGAATTCATTTCTGTCTTTTTGTTTTTGCCACAAGACAATCTTTTTTCGACAAAGTAGCCTATTTTTCGACCAACCTATTGAAATTACAACGCCTAAGGAGTATAATAGACATAATATAATGAAAATGAGGATATATTTTGAGAGTTATATATAAAAAGCTGTGGTATTTGTGTGCGGAACGAGAAATCGGAAAAGCAGAACTTCGCAAGCGGATCGGACTATCCTCTGCCACATTTACAAAGCTAAGGCGAAATCAGGAGGTAAATTTTTCTGCACTTCTGAAGATTTCGTTGAATAAATGAAAATTGAAATCTCGAAAATGAACGCAAACTACAATTATAAAAATATACTCAATGAGGGGGTTTGGCATGAATCAAATGTTTGAAACAATCGGTTTACGAGAAATAGTATCAGAGCTGCCGGACAAAGGCAAAAATGACTCTCCCGGTTTAGATACATTGAAAGACAGCCTTGAGCAACTCTTTTCTACATCGGAACCGGACTGCACAGGACAATCCAAGGAGCATATCTCTCTGGCAGATGGGACTTCTGTGGAAGTTCCCTTCACAGGGACTGATGAAAAATCACCTGAAGAAATATTTGCTCCCTTTGGCTATAATGAAGAACGGTTTCTCTCGTCAACTATTCGGAACGATGTTGGCAAGCATCGAGATCTATTTGCCGAATTTGGTTTTGATCCGAAAGATATGTTCCTCAGCTATCGCAGTGAAACTCCAATCATCGGCTCAAACGACCTTGATTTTTTTGAAGCCTTTGATGAATTTACTGATGAGAGCCTGTACTCATTCAACAAAAGGTCAGGTCCAAATTGCATGGCGTATGCCTATGGAATGCCTAAAGAACTAAACGGTACAGCTTACAAGGAAAAACCGTCTCCTGGTCACTTTGCCGGTCTGGACACCTCCGAAGAATTAAAGACGATTATGGAATATGGCTCCGACAAGGAAGTTAAAGCTACTTTCGAGAAATACATGAAAATGGATTTTGATGCTTTGGGAAAAAAGCTGGAAGAAGTTGATTCTGCATCCTATCAGCCGCAAAAGAATGAGAGAATGATTGCTCTTGTAACATCTCCTCATATTCCCGGCTTCGGTTCTGACTTCCACTTTTATGTAAAAGACAAAAACGGCTATTGGTCACACAAGCTGGGAACAACTAACCCAACAATATTTGATGAATCCGGTAATACAATCAAAGATCCTTCTAAATGTAATCGAGGAATGTACTCTAATTTCGTTGGCTTCTATGTAATCAAGGACAAGTAAGGAGATGTTTATTGTGGCTGAGGACAAAGCAATGTATGAAAAATTTCAGATGTTACTTAATACAGAAAAACGCATCGTGGTTTCACAATTAGGAACTCCGGCTTTCTCGCTCGGGTCATTTGTTGTTTACAACAAAAACGACCTTTGGATGGTTCTATATTTCCGGGAAGAACGAAACGGCTATCAGCTTCATTCTTTACTTAAAGCGGTGTGCTTTTTCGATGCAGATTTGAAACATCTTTGGTCAACCGGGATACACCTTGTTTCAAATAGTACAACCGAGCCAAAGCAGCCTGATACGGTAGATAAGCTAATCAAAGCCTACGGAAAACCTCATGCTGAAATTGGCGGAGGAAAATCTGCATTTGTGTATCTTACCGACGATGGATACATCATTTTTGCAAAATATCAGGAAAATGCTGTTTTAGAGATTTCAAAGGCATCACTGAATGAGCTGGCGAAAGTCTTCAAATAAATGCAGTTTAGGCAAACGCTGTTACAATTTATCAGGAAAGGAAAAGGTATAGGATGTGAATCAACAAGACATTTTTGCAAGCACACAGATCATCACCTTTAACCCTATCTTAAAAGAAACTGCTGACATACGAACTCAATACTTCATATATCTCAGAAGATTGATTCGGGTTGTAAGATTGGATAAAAGGAAATACACAAAAGCACAGATTAAGTTTTACAAAGATGCTTTATGTGATGAGCAAGAAGTGCCTGTACATAATACGGACATTTCGTTTGATTCTCGCTTTTGCTACTTGCTGCCTTACGATCTGGCGGTAATGCTTGGATTTCACACAAAAGTCGTCAAATCAGAAAAGGGTAAAACAATAATCGACAGAATTATTTCGGACTTTGATTTGCCGAAAGAACATGCAGCATTCTTTGCTTTAGAGTTTGAAGCTGCACTCGGCAGCCCGTCGGCTTGGGAAGTTATACTTAAAAGCAATCTGACCAAAGGATTTATAAGCTATTTGAAGCTTGTCAGGAAAAACACCGGATTTATTAATGCAAGACCGTACAATATTTTGATTACAGCAACAATGAGTGCCGGAAAATCAACGCTCATTAACTCGCTGGTAGGCAAAAACATCAGCCTGATGCAAAATACCGCTTGCACCGGTAAAATACACACCATCATTTCAAAACCTATCGATGATGGTGTATCAAGTGAATATGATCATGATCTTTCTATGGACGCATCAAAGGAAGATCTGTTAAGTGATAACGAGAACAATAAAACCTATAAAATAACCGTTGGCACATACTTCAACGGAGAGCTTGGCGGCAAACGAATTATTCTGTTCGATTCTCCGGGGGTAAATTCAAGTGAAAATGCAGAGCATACCAAAATCAGTCAACGAATAATTAATTCTCGAAAATACCGCCTGATGATTTATGTTCTTAACTCTACGCAGCTTGGCACCACTGACGAGGAACATCATCTTGAAGTCGTTAAGCAGAGGCTTGGACGAACTAAGATAATCTTCGTTATGAACAAGGTTGACCGGTTAATTTCTGAGGATGATAACTATCTTGATTCTATTGAAAATCAAAGAGAATTTCTTATATCTAAAGGGTTCAAAAATCCGGTAATCTGTCCGCTTTCTTCCCGTGCTGCCTACTTGGTCAAAAAGAGTAAAACGGAAGAATTGAGTAGAATTGAGCGCAGAGAGCTGGAAAACTACATAGACAAGTTTGAAACACAAAGTCTGGCTGACTATTACGAAGAAAATCTCGGCTGTCCGCATATTTCAACTACCAATGAAGTAGATGCACTGTATGTAAATTGCGGGTTCGCACATTTTGAAAAAATAATTGCAAATCTATACGATGGAGGGAACGCAAAT
>JBJEGN010000034.1:0-16428 GCA_051875105.1 Candidatus Gastranaerophilaceae bacterium | reverse complement strand
AAAAACCATGTCATGACATGGTTTTCGAGGAATTTTGAATAATACACTTGTTTCTGTATGTTCACAATCTTAACAATTATTCTTCTATAAACTTTTTTGTTTTTCGAGATAATTTATTAATTTTGTTTATTATTATTTGGAAATTCTATGATATTGTTTAAATCTTCTATTGTTTCAAAATATTCACAGGAATTGAGTAAAGAAGTTTCTTTTTCAACACCAGCTGACATCATGTCTTTCTGAGAGCAAAGTCCATTTTGTCCTTTTTCGTTGGAATTCGGTTTGAATGCAAAATGTGCACAAGAAGAGCAAATGTGCATTTTAAGTCCATTTTGTTTTAGTTTAAAGCTTATTTCATCAAGAGCTTTTTTGTAGGATTCGTTGCTTTCGTTTTCAAAAGTATTATCTTTGTATCTGAATACTGCCTTAAAACCTTCTCCTGTGTTTTTTAGCTCTACAGTGCATTTTACCCTATTATGCCCGTCTGAAACGATAATTTCTGTACAATCGCCTATTGGTATTGTTTTTTCATCCTGCTCTGTGTCTTTTATTTTTGTATTATTGTTTGGTTTATTAGGAAATATTTTTTCTAAAATCGAGTAAACAGGATTTAATGCGAGTAAAATAGGATTATATTTTTCATCTGCAGTTACGATTAACGATATTAAGAAAAGAACAATATTTGTCAACGCTAAAATACTTACATATTTTATGTCATAGAAAAACATGTTTCTGACTTCAAAATTATATAGAAATGTGAAAAAACCTATAAACAATACGATTACAAGTAATGCAGACGGTTTGAAAAAAGTTGTTATTAATTCACATAATTCGATATTTCCTGAAAAAATTTTTGAAAATATATATTTGATTATTGATATTTTGTTTTTAAGAGTTAGTTGTTTGTCGTCGTAATAATTAATTTTTGTTTTTACATCAGGTGCAAATATTGCTTTATAGCCTTTTGTTTCAAGAAAAACAGTGTATTTATACTCTGTTTGTTTGTCTTTGAAATCTACACATTTTACAATTTCTAAAACTTCCTGTTTGATTGCAACTGCACCTGAATCAATAGGATTAATCAATTTCAATACTGCTCTTGCTGTATTAAATATTCTATTACAATAAATCATGTTTGCATTTTTGACAGCAGCTATTAAATCTCCTTTTTCACATACGTATTCAGTTGCGGGAACTACTATGTCGTTTGAAAAAAGTGCTTCATTTATTTTTTCAAGAAAATCTGTTTTGATAATTCTGTTAGCATCTAAAAAAACAAAGGCATTTACATTCCTAAAAGAAATAAGTTTTTCAAGTAACCAGGATAATGCGTGGTCTTTTCCCATTTCTTTTCCGCTGTGAATTTTCCAGATTTTTGCTTTAGTTGTTTTTTCAAGAACTTCTGCTGAATTGTCGTGAGAATTATCAAATAAAACATGTATCTGGTAATTTTCTTTTGGATAATTTTGTTTTTCAAGCATATTTACAAGATTTATAACACATTTGTCGTTATTTTTAGCATAGACAATAATTATCAGATTACTTGGTAAGTCTTTCGCTATGAATTTTTGTTCAATTCCTATATGTTTTTTCTTTGTGGATATCAAAATGGAAAAGAAAAAATAAGCAGTGTGCAATATTATGTATATGAATAATAAAATTAATATATTGATTATAGTATTATCAAAAAAATTTTCCATGACTCAATCCTTACCTGAATTTATTTTATAAGAAAAAAAAGCTAAAATCTATAAATCAAATTTGCATGCTTATCAATAATTTGTAAATAATTGTTAAGAATTAAAAAAAAACACTAAACAAAATATAACATGTGTCATATCATGCCCGTATAATAAATCCCCAAATCTCCTCCCAAGATTATAAAGGGTTGCTGCTACGGCAGCTTTTTTTTTGCTTGAATTTTTCAAAAAATAGTTGATTTTAACGATTTATCGGTTACAATAGTTAAGTAAGGTTATAAGCGCCTGTAGCCCAGCTGGATAGAGCGTTTGGCTACGAACCAAAAGGTCGGGGGTTCGAATCCCTCCAGGCGTACCATTTAAAAACTATAAACGGCAGGCTTTTTAGCTTTTGCCGTTTTTATTTTTACAATTTTCCTTGAGGAAAAGGTTTTTTTTTGATATAACACAGGTATGGCTATAAACTATGAAACAGATACAATAAGTGCTATTGCGACTCCTTTTGGTACCGGTGCTATCGGTATTGTAAGAATGTCCGGTCCGCTTTCTTTCCAAATTTGTGAAAAAATTTTTACCAAGAAATTAATTCCTTTGAAAATAAATTACGGAAATATTGTTGATGATGGTGAAATGATTGATGAAGTAATAGTTTTACCTTATAAAGCTCCAACTGGTTATACCGGTGAAGATGCCGTTGAAATACAATGTCATGGCGGAATAAATATTATAAGAAAAATTCTGCATCTTACTTATAAATATGGTGCAAGACCTGCTGAAAAAGGCGAATTTACCAAAAGGGCTTTTTTAAATGGAAAAATGGATTTATCAAAGGCTGAAGCTGTTGCAGATGTTATTCATGCTAAAACAACAAAATTTGCTGTAAAAAGTGCTGCTAATTTATCAGGAAAATTATCGCAAAAAATTTCTGAAATTCATGGACTGCTTTTTAATTTGTTGTCAAAAATTGTTGCTGCTATTGATTTTCCGGAAGATGTTCAAGAGCCTGAGTATTCTTTTCTTGAGAAAAATTTAGTTAAAATTATTGATGAAATTCAAAAGGTTTCTGCTTTTTCGAAGAGTTCTGATGTTTTAAGACAAGGTGTCAAGGCTGCTATTGTCGGAAGACCTAATGTTGGTAAATCTTCTTTATTTAATGTCCTTTTAAACTTTGAAAGAGCTATTGTAACTGATACAGCAGGCACTACAAGAGATGCAATTCGTGAAATGATTGATATTGACGGCATTCCTGTAACTATAATTGATACTGCAGGTATTCGTAATGAAGATGCTGCTGATAAAATTGAGAAAATCGGCATTGATTTTAGCAAAAAATGTATAGATGAGAGTGATGTAATTCTTTTTCTCTTTGATTCTCAAGTTGGAATGACTGATGAAGATAATGAAATTTTTGATTTGACTTTTGGTAAACCTGTTTTGAAAATTGCATCTAAATCTGATTTAAGTGATATAAAATATGATGGTTGTATTAGTGTTTCTTCGCTTACCGGTGAAAATACTGATTATTTAAAAGAATGTATTAAAAACCTTATCTGTAAAAATTTGGAAGAGGAAACAGAATTTATCACAAACGAAAGACAAGCTCATTGTCTAAATCAGGCTCTTAAATCTTGTCAGGCTGCTTTAGAAGGCGTTAAAAATCAAGAACTTCAAGATTTAATTTCTATTGACGTTAAATCTGCACTGCTTCAACTTGGTGAAATTAGAGGTGAAGTTGTTACTGACGATATTTTAAATAACATTTTCGAACATTTCTGTATCGGCAAATAATATTGGTTTTGGCTCTGAATATACGCTGTTTTATTACAAAGATTCTTGGCTTGAACCAACATTAGGAATAAATGTTTTGACATTTCCGTCAGCTTTAAAGTCTTTTGGCTTTAGTGTCATGTCTATTCTATCCGCTTCTATAGAACGGCCCTGTTGTGTTATTTTTGAACGTCCTAAAAATACAACTTTATTCATCTTTTTTGTTTGCGGATTAGGAAATACTGATGCCTTGGGACCTTCTGCAACGTAGTCTTGATAATGAATTACGGCATGTCCGCTTGCTGTTATGACATTTGACTTTTGGTCAATCTGTTGAAAATCTGACCAAACTTTGATTTGTGTTTGTTCATCGTTAATGTCTGAAAATACTTTACCTGATGCGATAGTAACCTTTGTATCCGCATAATGTGTGAATTTATTTGCTGTAACTGAAGATTTCTCTTTTTTTACATTTGCATGCCCGATTAACGTTAATTTTTTCAAATCATTATTTTTATCTAAATCGACTTGTGCATAATCTGCAAAAGCTTGTGAATTTTCATAGAAAATTATCACACCGCCTTTAGCTTTCATGATGTTGCGTTGATTATCGTATTCTTGAGAATCAGCAGTGACAATTACTGTTGGTTTTTGATTTTTTAAAATTGTGGACTGTGTTCGTTCTTCGGCTTTGAAGACTTTATTTAGTAATGACACTTCAAGAATTTTTGCCTTAACTTCATGTTTTTTGTCGTTCTTAACTTGATAGGAGTATGCATTGTCGAAAAATTTAACTTTTTCAACTTTTCCTGCTTCTGCATCTATTAAAACTTCTGCTTTAGGACTGACTACATTTATGTCATCATATTTCACTTTTACATTACCGTTTAAGTCAATTTTATGTTCTGCATCTTTGTAATGCTGAGTTTGTGATTCTACCGTCAAATCCGCTGCGTATATTATTCCTGAGCAAGCTGCAGATATTATTAGTGAAAGTATTAACTTTTTCATATCTTCACGTTTCCTTTGTCGTAAATTTCTGTTTTGGTTCGTCCTAAAACTTGTAAATCATTAAATTCTGAATTTAATATTGCTTTTTCTCCGTATACAATAACTTTATTTGGAAGTTCCATTCTTACATTTCCGTTTGCAACAACATCGGTTCCTTTTCCTGCCCAAGACATTTGGTTCGCCGACACGTTAGAACCGTCTTTGTATACTATCAGAGAGTCTTCATATAAAACAATTTCTTTTTTTACTTGGTTATATGTACCTCTTGCTGATTTGAAACTGGCTACTACTGCATTGTCTTTATAAAAATTTCCTACAATGTCTGTTAATATTGCAACTTGGTTTGTATTATCGTAATAACCTTCTTCTGCAAACATTTCCCAAGACTTTACACCCTCTTTTGTTTCGGTGACGAGCAAATTCTGGATTGTAACTTCTTGTTTTCCAAGAGATTCATCCGCTAATCTTTTTTTGAAGTTCTTTGTTATCATTCCTGCGGAAATGAATGCCCACAAACAAGCTCCGGCTACCAAAAGTACCAAACAAATAAAGCCTATATTTCGTTTCTTCTTTATGTTAAACATACTATCATTTTACCATAAAAAGTATTTTTTATTTGTTATTGTTCGTCAATTTTATTTATCTTTTATAAAAAATACCTTTTTGTTTTGGAGCTTTTGTTTTATGTTTTTCCTTATCTGTTTCTATTGGTGAATTTATTATTAATAATACTTCATTCGTTCCCGCCATTTTTAAATTGTTTCGAGCAATTGCCTCCAAACTTTTGGCGGAATTAAAGCTTTTTAATTCATATTTTAAATTTTTATTTCTTTTGGTTGCAAATACGTGTGCTTTATTAACATATTTGAGTTTTGCATAAATATCTATATTTCTAAAGATATTTATTATCATTCCAAAACCTGATTGGATAATAAATATTAATAAAATAAGCGTTAATACTGAATAAGCAGCTGTTTTACCTGTTTCATTTTTTTTATTATCCATGATGACCCATCGCTATTTTTGCTTTTCTTCTGTTATTTCATTTGCAACAACTTGGTTTCTTCCGCCAACTTTTGCTTCATATAAAGCTTTATCTGCTCCTTGATAAAAATCTTCCGGAGTTTGATTTTTTAAGTATTTGTTTACTCCGATACTTGCTGTCACTTTTAAGGTTTTTATTCCTTTTACTTTTGCTGCAGTGATGTCTATGTCTGTTTTTTCTATATTTGCCCTCAGACGTTCCGCAACATTTTTTGTTTGCTCAAATGTTGTCATAGGAAGAAGTATGAAAAATTCTTCCCCTCCGTATCTGCAAGCAATATCATATTCTCTTATGGTTTTCATTATGATTTCCGCAACACCTTTCAAAACGCAATCACCTGCTGCGTGTCCATAAGTGTCATTAACTTTTTTGAAAAAGTCAATATCAAGCATGATACAGCATAAATCAGTATCTTTTCTGCTGCTTTGTGACGTTTCTTGTTTTAATCTTATTTCAAATTGTCGTCTGTTATTTAATCCTGTTAATGCATCTAATGTTGCGTGTTTCAGAACTTCTGAATATACGTTTGCTCTTTGTATCGTAATTGATGATTGTTTTGTTAATTCAACAAGATAATCAATTTCATTAGCGGATAATTTTCCTATCGTACTATAGGCAACGATTGCTCCTAATGTTTCTTTTTCGCCTGTTAACGGGAAGATACCTATTCTCCTGTCGGCGGATACCATAACTTTTCCGTTGTCTTCTATTTTTTCTAACATTGAAAAAATTTCATTATTATTACAGTTTGCAGGCCATAATAATTTATATTTATTATCGTTTTCCTTGTCTTTTAAAAAAATATATATCAAGTGTGACGAAATAAATCTGTCTACCATTTCTCCAATTTGAGGAATAATATAGTCTAATTCATATTGATTTTCAATAATTTTAGCAATATTTTTCATCGCATCATAAAAGTTCAATCCGGTTGCCATGTGTTCTCTTATTACATACGTGTATATAGCTGTTGAAATTTGAGTTATTAAAACTTGCAGAATTTTGAAAAAGTTGCTGTCTATTGTTATTTCTTCGTTTATCTTTGCGTATTCTACTTCTATTACACCTAAAACTCTATCAGGTGATAATAACGGAAAATATGCAAGATTTATTTCATTTGCCCCTCGTGTCTTTATATCTTCAAGATTTTCTTCATTAAAATTGTATGAATATAATTGTCCGTTAACTATAAATTTATCTCTTTCTTTTATAAATGTATTGAAAACTGTTGATACTATTTTTTGTCTGTTTGGCTCTTCAATAAAGACCCAATCTTTTACAAAATCTCGAAACATTCCTGTATTATAGTCAAGTGTCAAAAAATCCACCCTTGTTGTTCCAAAGGTTTCTTTTATAATATTTTCGAAACTGTCGGTTATCTCTTGTGAACTTTGTGAGTTCATTATTACTTCTGTTGATTTTAACATTAATTCTACGTAGTTAATCGGCATATTATAATTCCTCAAAATATTTTTTCATTGGACAATGTTTTAATTTTTTAGTTAATAATTTATCTGTGTCATCTTTTAGTATAACCTTTCCGTCACGATATGCAAGTTCTGAATTATCAGTTGCAGATTCTTCGGTTCTGTTATTCAGAAAATCTCTTTCTCCGGCACTAATAAGTTTCAGTTTGACATCACCTAAAACCTCGTAAATATACTTTAATTGTGCAGGGTCTGAACCTCTGTCTGCTAACATTCCGGCTTTTTCAAGTTCTGATAATGATTCTTTATAAAACTTCAAAGATCGTAACAATAATGCATAGTTATAATGAGCTTCAAAGTTGTATGGCTTCAACTCTATTGCTTGACAATATTCTAAACCTGCCTCTTTCACATTTCCTAAAAGTTGGTTGGTTAATGCTGAATTATATAAAGTATCGTAATCTTTTGGTAAAAGCTTTTTTGCTCCGCCGTATGAATCTTTTGCCTTTTTTAAATATTGTATTGAAGCAAGAGAATTTTCTCCCATATAAATGGATTTATTTCTGTATGCTACTCCCATATTGTAAAATGCTAAACCTCTGTTTGCTTTTACACTCTTTAAATTATTGTATATGAACGGAATGTATAATAGAAACGGTTTTGTTTCAATAATTTTACCATATTCCTGAACGGCTCTGTCATATTCTGACAATTGTTCTGACAAAATTATTCCATAATCCATTCTGCAAGACATATAATCCGGTTTGTATTTTAGTGCTTCATCGTATGCTGCAGCAGCTGCATAGTAGTTTTCATATACAACGTATAAATTTCCTAAGTTGCATCTTGCCTTAGAATGTTCAGGGTAATATTCAAGTCCCTTTAAATAGTAGTTTACCGCTTTTTGGTATTTTAGTTGTTTATAAGCCTTATCTCCCTTATAAACGTAGTAAAACCCCCAAATCTTTTTGTATTGCTTTTCGTACCAGTTAGGAAATAAAAAAAAGGAAGCAACAATAAGTATTATTAATACTGCAAAAATTATTTTTACCGTTGTATTTTTTAGTGCGTTGTTAAAAATACTCACTATGTACTTCCTTATTTTAATTTATATTTTATGTATCAATGTTTGTTGCGTAAACCGCATTTGATTCAATAAAATCTCGTCTTGGTTCCACTTTATCTCCCATTAATACGTCAAACAATGCATCACATAAAACAGCATCTTCTAAGTTAACCTTTAACAAAGTTCTCGTTGTAGGATCCATTGTTGTTTCCCACAATTGTTGTGGCATCATTTCTCCTAAACCTTTAAATCTTTGTAATGTTAAACCTTTTTGTCCTCTTTCATTGATGATTTTTTGCATTTGAGAGAATGACTTGATTACGATTTCTTCAGTTTCTGTTTCTAAATATAATTCTTTTTCTTCTTCTATTAAGAAACTTCTGATTTCCGGATATGACTTTTTAATTTTTTGGTACTCATTAGATTTAATAAGTGCGGGTGTTATGCTAATGATATCTTCAGCTCCTGTATCAAGTTTGATGATTGTTTTACCGTCACCTAAATCAACCAAATTTGTTTTATAATTTTTTGCTTCATCAATTCCGTAATTTTCTCCATGGTCAACAAGATAATGTTGCAGATATGCATTTATTTCCTGCATCTTTTCGGGATTTTCAAAATCTTCTGCTTCTATTCCGGAACGGACAAGACCTCTGACTGCAACTGCAGGAATATTTGCCATTATCGGACTATGGAATGAATTATAATATCCTGACATATCTCCGGAAAGAACTACTAATGCGTCATCTGAACAGGTGTTAGTTTTAGCTCTGTTTGATAAAGATAAACCTTTTACACCTCGTTCTCTTATAACTTTGTCCAAAGCTCTATCGTCATACAAATATTCGGATGTTTTACCTACCGTAATTTTGTACAAGGGTGGTTGAGCTATGTAAACGTATCCGTTTTCGATAAGGGGTTTTGCATATCTGAAGAAGAATGTTAATAGTAACGTTCTGATATGAGCTCCATCTACATCGGCATCGGTCATGAATATAATTTTGTGATAACGAAGTTTCTCAATGTCAACGTCAGCTTCATTTCTGCTGATATTAACTCCAATAGCTTGGATTAATGACTGAATTTCGTTATTTGCATAAATTTTATCCAATCTTGCACGTTCTACGTTCAAAATTTTACCTCTTAACGGTAAAATTGCTTGGAACATTCTGTTACGTCCTTGTTTTGCAGAACCACCGGCTGAATCTCCCTCAACTATGAACAATTCACATTTTTCTGCTTCTCGGCAAGAACAATCGGCTAATTTTCCGGGTAATGTAGAATTTTCAAGAACTGTTTTTCTTCTTGTTAATTCTCTTGCTTTTCTTGCCGCTTCTCTTGCTCTTTGTGCTTGCAAGGTTTTTTCTATGATTGTTCTTGCAAATTTTGGATTGAATTCAAGCCATTCTTGGAATTTTTCACGAACAACATCGTTTACGATTGGTGTAACTTCTGCGTTTCCAAGTTTTTCTTTCGTTTGACCTTCAAACTGCGGGTTAGAAAGTTTTACACTTACAATCGCTGTTAAACCTTCTCTGACATCATCTCCTGTTAAGTTTTGGTCAGAATCTTTTAAAATATTATTTTTTCTTGCATAGTCATTTAAAACACGTGTAATAGCGTTTCTGAAACCTGTAAGGTGTGTTCCGCCGCTGTGAGTGTTAATGTTATTTGCAAAACTCAATACCGATTCTGCATATGAATCTGTATATTGAAGTGCAATTTCAACATTTGTTCCGTCTACGGTTTTGTCGATATAAACAGGCGGATTAAACATAACTTCTTTATTTTTATTCAAAAATTCAACGTAACTTCCAATACCGCCTTCATAATGATATTCTTGTTCTTCTGCATTTTCTGCTTTTGCATCTTTGAATATAATTTTTAAACCTTTGTTTAAAAATGCCATTTCTCTTAATCTATTTGAAATAACATCTCTGTCGAATTCTGTAGTTTCTGTGAAAATTTCAGGATCCGGCCAAAATGTTGTTTTCGTTCCTGTTTTGTCTGTTTCTTTGATTTTTTCTACTGGAGTAACAGGTTCACCTCTCAAGTATTCCTGTCTGTGAACAAATCCTCCTCGAGAAACTTCAACTACCATTTTCTCAGAAAGAGCGTTAACTACTGAAGCACCAACACCATGTAAACCTCCTGAAACCTTGTATCCTCCGTCGCCGAACTTTCCGCCTGCGTGAAGGACTGTGTGTACAATTTCAAGTGCTGATTTACCTGTTTCCGGTTTTATATCAACAGGAATTCCTCTTCCGTCATCTTCTACCGTTACACTTTCATCTTTGTTTATTGTTACTCTGATTACTTTACAATATCCTGCAAGTGATTCATCGATTGAATTATCAACGATTTCATATATACAATGATGCAAACCTCTTTGGCTTGTTGAACCGATATACATGCCCGGTCTTAATCTTACGGCCTCAAGTCCTTCAAGGACTCTGATATTACTCGCATCATAGGAGTTCGTTTGTGCTGTCATGTTAATATCCCCAATATCTTTTCTATGACAATATTTTAATATAAAATTAAAAATATTGCCAAAAAAAGATACTTCTTAACACTTTTCAGTCAAATGAGCTATTTCTCAATGTTTTTGCTGTAACATTCAACTTCGTATTTATTTGCTCTGCAACTGAATTCTATTAATATTGGTCTGTTTGTATAATCTAACGGTGGTTTGGGTACGATTGTAGCACTTTTTAGCATTTCGTACACTTTATCATCAAGTTCCGGTACGTTCGATTTTTTTGTTAAATGACGCTTGTTAATCCAGCCATCTTCGTTAATTTCAAATGAAATAATGCAACTTCCTGATTTGGTTATGCCGGCAGGGTTGAAATCTTTTAACATTTCTTGTCTGACAGATGTCAAATATTTATCATTCAACACAGGTTGAGCTTGATATGCTCTTATTTTTGTTGAAAGGAAGAAAGCTAATGCTCCTGCTATTAATATGAATATAACAAGCACTATCGGGTTTTCTTTTTTTTCTGTGGAATCGTCGTTATTATCACCGTTTGCATGTATTTTTTCAAATTTGTCGTTTCCACATTCGCAGAACTCAGGACGATAATCTTCGTATATTCTATCGCAATCTTTGCATCTGTAATCCATTATCTGTCACCTGAAGGTTTGTAAATTTCCCTGCCTGCAGAAACGTATTTTTGTAAAACTTCTCTGCCTGCTTCTGCTTCAATTTCTCCGTAAACTTCAATGTTTCTGTTTGCAAATTCTTGAATCCAATTTGGTTTGAAACCTTCATCAAAACCTGTAATTCTCTCGACATCAGCTGAATTTACCGAGAAAAATACTCTTTTAATTCCTGACCACATAATTGCACCTGCACACATTATGCAAGGTTCTGCAGTCACATAAATGTCTAAATCAAATGGCGCTAAATCATAAGTTTGCAAAACTTCATGAGCCTTTCTGATAGTGTTGACTTCAGCATGGCATAAACAGCATTTGTCTTTTGCAACGGTGTTTGACATTTTTGCTATTAATTTACCTTTTTTATCATATATTGCCGCTAAAAAGGGTCCGTAACCTTGTTCGGTATTCTTTAAATTTTCTTCTTGCAATTCAAGCAAAATTTTCTTTGCTTTTGCTAATTCTTCATCTGTTAATTTAGTTTTTCCATAAACATATTCAGCTGTTTGTAACATCTATTTTGCTCCATCATATTCACAACATTTCTATTTTACATAATAATTTTTTATTTTACAATCTTTTTAAACTTCTCTTTTTGGTTTTTATATTACAAAATATTAAAAAGAATTTAAAACAAAACAAGTTTTTAGTGTATATATTACACTTTTTTGTTTCAGAAGTTTTTGCTATTTTTATAAAAAAATACAAGCAGAAAAAATAAACGAAATGAATTTTTTACTAATATCTGCATTCTGACAACATTTTTTCCAAATATAAAGATATCAACGTTACGGAAAAATAAAAATTTCAATAAAATATTGAATTAAAATTTAATGTTCATCGCATATTAAATAAAAACAAGGCAAAAAAAATGGCTCAAAATTGAGCCTGCATCCTAATGGTTTCATTTTGTGTTTATGTATTTAGGAGTTTGTGTGTGTTCGGGATTGTAATGTTGGTTATGACTGTTATTTATGTTTCATTGGTCTTGTCACTTAACATCCTAAATCCTACGTTAATATCCTATAACATGTATAAAAATAAGTCAAGCATATATAGTGTATAAAGTACACTATATCTCCAAAATACAGTTAAATTGTGGTTAAGTAATGTTTACAATTCTTAATTAATTGTTCTTTTGATGTAGGCATGATTATAAAATCCCATGGATTTGTTGTGTCAAAAGATCGTTTTTGGCATGCAATTTCGTCAAAATCGGATATTTTGCCTGATTTGATATAATCTTTCATGACGCTTTTAAATGCTGCAGGGTTTCCGCCATTTTTGTAGACATCCACAGCGTAGTCGAATAATTCTCTGCCTCCTCTTGAAAAAAGAGCTTGAATATAGTCCCATTTTACCCCTGAAACTTGTATCTTTACTCCTATTTTATGCATTTCTTTTTGTAGAAATTTATATTTTTCTTCAAGACTTTTTGTACTTTCTTTTTCGACAAATTGAAATGGGGTGTGTGATTTTGGAACGAAAGTAGAAAATCCGAATGATATTTCGAAACCTTTATTTTCATTTTTTAGTTCTTTTGCAAAATCAACGAGTGCCTGTATATCTTCTTGTGTTTCCGTCGGAAGCCCAATCATTCCGTATATTTTTACTCCTTTAAATCCATTTTCACTTAATTTTTTTACAGTTTTTTTGAAAATATCGTTAGTTATATGTTTATTAATTACTTTTCTTAATCTGTCGCTGCCTGCTTCAAGGGCAAGTGTTGCGTGTTTTTGTCCGCATGCAACAAGTGTTTTAGCAAAAATATCAGAAACTCCGTCTGCTCGTAATGAGGATACAGAAAGTTCTAAATCTGGATATTCTTCTTTTTTTCTCATAACAAATTCGCATAATTTATCTATTTGCGGGTGTGCTCCGACTGCTGCACCTAAAAATGCTATTTTATTAGTATATTTTAGTGCATTTTCGATTTTTTTTGTAATTATATCGTAGCTGCAAGGTCTAAAAGGTGCGTTAATGTGTGCTGTATTGCAAAAACCACATCTTTGCGTACAACCTCTTGCTACTTCGATTACAAATGTATTTTTGAAATATGAATTTTCTGTCAAAATAGGTGTTGTTACACAAATGTCTGATAATGAATCTGTTGATTTTTCTACTGTATAAGGGTTTCCGTCTAACGTTTGCATTCCTTTCTTTTTATCAAAACGAGTTAATGAGGGGACATAAACTCCTTTTATTTTTGACAATTCTTTTAAAATTTCTTGTTTTTGTTTTCCTTTATTAGCTCTAAGTGTATCTGTTATAAGACTTGTCTTGTTTTCTGCATCTCCTGCTTCTATGTAATCGAAAATTTCAGCAAATGGTTCAGGGTTTGCTGTAACTACCGGACCGCCTGCACTTATCAGTGGGTAAGAATCATCTCTGTCTTTTGAACTAAACGGTATTTTGAATTTTTCAAGAATTTTAAAAATTGCTAAAAAGTCTAATTCAAACGAAAATGAAAAACTAAATACATCAAGGTTTCTTATATCTATTTTTGTAGTTTTTGTATCGACAAAAATTCTTTCAACATTTATATTTTCATCTCTATCCAAATGTTCAAAAACAGTCAAAAAACCAAGTGCTGCCATTCCAAAATTGTATATTCCGGGAAATGATATCCAAACGTTGAGGTTTTCTTTATTATATGGTGTTGGATTGTATAAATATTGTTCACTCATTTGAATTTTTCCCTTTGTTATTTATAACTTTTATATAAAGTTCCTCAAATAATGTTAAAACGGTTGCTGCTATCGCCGGAGCTAAAATTACTCCCCATACACCTAAAAATTTTGCAGCAACTAAAAAAGAGAATAATACAACTAAAGGATGTAGCTGCATAAATTTGCCGAAAACTACAGGACGAACTAATTGATTTGAAATCCATTGTGCTGTAAGATAAACCAAAATTGTAGGAATAGCCCATACCCAGCCGTTTGTTATTGCTGATGCTACACCCAAAATTGCAGCTAATGTCGGTCCGATAATTGGTATTATATCTAAAATTCCTGCAATTATTCCAAGTAAAAACGCATATTTTACATTACATATCAAAAGTCCGATTACTGTGAAAAATGCAACCGTAGACATTGACAAAAATTGTGCAAAAACATATCCGCCTACTTTTGTTTCTATTGTTGTAATTATTTCTGCTGCTCTCATTTTCATCTTTGGTGGAAATAACTTTAATAAGCTTTTATTAATCTCCCTTTTTTCCCATACAAGATAAAAAACTATCATCAATAGTGAGCAAATTACTGTTATACCGTCAATAATTCCCATTGTTATTATGTATGACTTATCTAAAATGTTTGATGCCAATAAGCCTGAATTTATTGTTGTAGCTTCATTTGGCAAAAGATTTCCCAAATTATAACCCATAATTGATGTCGTTTTTATCCATAAAATGGCATTCCTAAGCATATCCGGAAGTAAATCAAATAAGGCTTTAAATTCTCTTACTGCTATTACAATTACCGGAAGCAATACAAGTAAAGAAAGAAGTGTCGAAACAAGCAAAACAATAGTCGTAGCAAGTGTTCTTGACATTCTCTGTTCCATTTTGTCTACAATTGGATTGAGAGAACAAGCAATAACAAATGCTCCAAAAAATAAAATAACAAGTTCTTTTATCTGAACCATCGCCCAAATCATAAATAAGGCAAGAATTGTAAACATGACATATTTCAAATTAATGTTTTTTTTTGTAAACATTTATCCCTCTGTCTTATGACCAGTTTCTCTGAGTCTAACTTTTATATGTTGAAAAAATTATAGCAAAAAAAACGGATGACTAAAATACCCATCCGTTTTTCTATTGTGTAATCTGATTAAAATTAGAAGATAACTACTAATTCTTCGTCAGGATTCAATGCTGAATTGTTTGAAGCTTTCGGATAAACAAGGTAAACAAGTTCATCTGTTACTTCGTACAAAATACCAAACGTACCGCTTACTGCTGTTTTACCAAGTTCGTAAATTCCTTTGCCTACAGCAAGAACTCCGTTACCTGCACTCTTAACACCTGAACCTGCGTGCAAGCAAAGTGATTCTGCAAATAAATCAGATGTATCATCACCTAATTCTTCAACTCTGTTTGCTGCAATATTAAGTGCTTGTGCTCCTGAACGACCTACAACACCTGCAACACGTCCTGTTCCTGAGAACGGAAGTCCGCATAATCTCGCTAAGATGTTGGGGTTTTTCATTGTTGATGCAGTTGCTTCTGATACTGTTTTCGGGAATTCAACTGATGTTTTCTTGTAAGTAATTTTTTCAAATTTTACTTTTACGTATCCCGGGTGTTTCAATCCTGGACGTTTAACTTCTGTTATTCTTCCCGTTACTGTTGAACCTTCTGGGAATGTTTCACCTGCAATAGTAACTTCTTTTGTTGTTCTTGCTGTGAATAATTCATCAACATTTGAATGTTTTGCACTTACTCTGCTGTTCAATTTCATTGAGAGTACAGTCGGTGCATAGTTCTTGATTACTGATGGTGCGTTAGGATCTGTTGCAAGCTTCTTGTAGTAAGCTAAATCACATCTTAATGCACTGATTAAGTATGCAACTTGTTGTTTTGAAAGATATTCGTCTTCAATAACTTTTTTCGGATCAGGTGTTTGTTCCAATAATTTTGAGCCGATAACTTCTTTTGTTGCATTTACTGACCAGAGCGGAATGTATTGAATTTCTTGGTTTTGGAATTCAACTTTTTTGATGTCTTTTGTGTTTACATCAACAATTTGTGCAATTGTAGCAAAAACTTCTGCTTTTGTTACCGGTTGGTCAGGTTTGAATGTTCCGTCAGGATAACCAATCATAAGATTTGTATCGAGAGCTTTATCAATCCAGCTCTTTGCCCAATAATTCTTTTGAATGTCTTTGTAAGCAGTCTTTTTAACAACTTTTCTATCGCTTGCAAAACTTTCTGAAAGAATTACTGCTAATTCTGAACGTAATACCGGCATTTTAGGATTCCACAATCCGTCTGTTGAATTGTTTTTCAAAACATTCAACAAATCTTTTGCCCAAGAATCAACTAAAACGTTGTCTTTGCCTGCAACACCAAGTTGATGTTCACCTTGTGCAACTTCTCCGCCTACTACGTAGTTAGCTTTTGTTGTTGCATAAGATTGTGCTTGTGAGCCGAACAATGTCGGGTGTGCGTATGATTGAACTTCTGTATCTGCTGCATTTGCTGCTAATGATACAGCACTTGTTACAACCATCGCTGTTAAG
>JBJEGN010000033.1:0-3636 GCA_051875105.1 Candidatus Gastranaerophilaceae bacterium | reverse complement strand
AAACTATAAAGCCAATCAACAAGAGCGTCATCTTTGTTTTCTTCATTTTGTTCAAACTCCTTATAGTTTTTTAATTCTCGTATGCAATCATCAAGCTGGTTATAATGATGAAGTATTTTAAGTTCTTTATTGACAGAACCAACGATAAAATATTCAACTAAAGTGTGTTCACCCGGTTCCAGCGAGCCCATCATCTTTCCGTCCTCAGAAACAAGTTTATAATCCACTTTAAAGATGTAATCTTGATTTTCTTCATCTACCCAAAAAAGTTCAGCATTATTTAGAGTACAGCTTTTAACGTTGTTTAAAAATACATCAATACTGCTTTTGTCAATATCTTCAAAGCATGACAAATATGATTCCGCATTTTTTGTATTCAGAGCATCAATGTAATTTGTAATTGGTGCTGCAACTCGTTGCTTTAAGTCTGAATTGATAATTCCATACTGCATAGCATAGGTGTTGTTTTTCTTCATCACTAAAATTCTGAACGGGTTTGTATCATCTGTATTGGGGGTAACAAATATAATACCGCTTGTTAAGTTTCCGCCCTCATACTGTACCTCGTATCCGCAATCTTCGTAAAACTTAACTATATCAGTAAAAACTGAGGTGCTTTCATTGAGATAAACATAACTTTCGAATGGATTGTTGTTTACCTCCAAAGTATAGGTTTCATCACTGACTTTTTCATAAGTAAAGTAATGGTTTGTTAAATGCTCGGGATACCATATTTTCATACTTTCATACGGAATATCGCAGCCTATTTTGCCAAATTCTTCGCTTTCGCTCATCACAACATACACATCATCTACGATGTTTTCATTTTTATCACATACATTTTTACTAAAGAGAATATACGGGCAATTCTCATTATACTTTGCAAGAAATTCTCTATTGTTCAATTTAATAAATGCAATTTTGGGATTGCTTTCACTTAATGCGTTCATTAATTCTTCAGTAGATAAATCTGATTCAAATGCAATCATACTTCCTTTGCTTGGTGTCAGTTTAATATTGTCAATATTTAATACTGCTTCATAATCATTTACACAATTATACACTTTTATATTTGGCTTTTCATTATCTGCTTTGCAAGCAGTGAGCTGAACAAACAAAATAATTATAATAATCAAAGACAATACTTTTTTCATAATAACCTCTTTTATTAAAACTCCTACCTATTAAGCAACTTTCTTTTAATGATAAGTTCAATATAATTCATCATCAGCATTGAAATCAACGGCAAACTCAACAACAAGAAACAATATAATCTGACCTTTGCTTCAACAGCCGATACTCCATAAAGCGTTACATAATGCATTTCGTACAGCATTTTTGAAACCGTGGATGTATCGCTGAAATCTGCAATTCTGAATATAATAAAAATTGATAAAAGCAACACAAACGATACGGAACCTATAATAATTGATATCACACTGATTGTTTTACTAACCTTTACACCTGCCTGTTTAAGTAAATGCTTGTAATACAACATCATAATCTCAAACAGAATAACAGGTACTACTACAAAAAGTTCATACCAATAATCAATTCTTAAAGCTAAAAACAATGGCATAATCAGCAGAAAAATAACACTTATAGTTATAGCTGTAAATCCACTATATGCTATGTCTTCCGACAAATATATGATAGTGTTTACTTCATTCCTGTAAATGATTTTATAGACTATTTCTGACAATAAGCAAATCCCACACCCCGATAACATCATTATCTGTCCAAAGAGCCGAGTGGATTCATTATTTTCATCTATTAAATCACATCTAACCAAAAAGAATGAACCAAAAATCGCTAATACTAAACCAAGGATAATGCCAATCTTATATGCATACAAAACTTTCTTGTTAATTTTATATGAAACTTCATAGGTAGTATTACCTTTTGCTTTTGTGTCATTATCCTCTATTCCATATAGCTCATTTATTGTTATTTTCAGTGCTTTAGCAATATCAGGCATTAACAATGCATCCGGAACCTGATTTCCTATTTCCCAGCGTGATACAGTCTTGTCTGATACAGACAGCATATCGGCAAATTCCTTTTGTGTTAAGCCAAGCTTTTTGCGGTGTTGCTTTATTATTTCATTAATAGTCATATATCCATCCCCTAAAGTTTTATAAATAAATAATATCAAATCAGGAACAGAGAGGAAACATCGTATTTGTTGAATTAATTCTCATTTTTTGAGAATTGGCTTTAGAATGCATATATACTACGCTAATATGCCTTTCTGTTAATACACAATAATTGACAGTTAACCTCGCCTATGATATGCTATATTATAGCAATTTAACATTAAATTTGTAAATTCAATTATATCAATTATTTTTGCACTATCTGCAATAGAGGATTTATGACAAAGTGCCGTTTCTGGGAAAACCGATATTTACCAATTGAATACAGTCTTGATAAAATCCAAAGTAATGAAGGATTTTTTTCTTTATGCCTTGTTAAAAAAGGCGTAGCAACTCTTGAAATTGACAACGAGAAGTGTTATCTTTCTGCCCCTGCAATGATTTGTGTTAATCCGGACAAAAAGATTACAATCTTAAAGTCAAATCATTTGCAAATAAAAACCATTCTATTTACTCCGGATTTCATTAACAGAAACCTCTCCGTAGAAAGTATTTTGTCTGATGATTATGAAATTAATTGCAAGCTTTTTGATTTTCCGAGTTTTGATTTGTTTTATCAGACAAACAACTTTTACAATTGTGTAATTCCTTTTGATGTAGAAGAACTTAGCAAAGTTGAATACCTTTTTGACAGCATTATAGAACAGCTTTCAGTGCAGCCTGATAATATGTGGTCTTGTAGAGCAAGAATGTCTGTTATCAGAATTTTTGACTATGCCACAAATCTCTACAAAGAAGCTTTTGAAATAAATCAGGAAAGCGATACATTAATTGACTGTATCCTTACTTTTATTGAATTTAACCTTGAAAAACAATTTACAATTGACGATTTATGTCGTTGGTATAATACCAACCGCACAACCCTTATGACTGAGTTCAAACATATAACAGGAAAAACAATTAATGAATTTGTTATTGATAAACGTATTAGCGTTAGCAAAAAGATACTTGAATTCACCAATATATCTATTGAGGAATTATCGGAGAAATGTGGTTTTTCAAGCCAGTCATACTTCACAAGAACATTTAAAAAGAAAACAGGTCTTTCTCCAACACAATATCGCAAGCAAGCTCTTGAAAAACGAATAAAAAAATTCCAGACTTAATTCTATTTGCTTAATCAAAGTGAAACCGGAAATTCATTCTATATCTTTATTAGTATGACAAATTTAACATCAGATTTGAAATAAACTTCAAGTCCGATGTTTTTGTTTATGATAAATTTAGAACTCAAACCCATCCGTTATCCCATTTAATTTCGTCAAATCTCTTTTTACATAATACATCTCTGTGATTTCAGAGGTGGTGTGACCTAATAAGTCTGCTACCTGTCGTGGTGTCAGACATTTGATTGAACCGTCAGGTTGCTTTATGCCGTTTACAAGGTTAGTGGCAAAAGTGTGGCGGAGTGAGTGCAATCCTTTGGTTTCTATGCCTGCGGCTTTGAGGATTCTGTAATAGCGTTTTCTGAAATTTACCG
>JBJEGN010000032.1:0-16504 GCA_051875105.1 Candidatus Gastranaerophilaceae bacterium | reverse complement strand
TAGTGTTTTTTAAGTATCTGTCATAGTATCCACTGCCGTAACCCAGTCTGCTGAAATTTTTATCAGCTGCAAGTGCCGGAACAATAATAATGTCATTTTTTTTGGGAATTTTAATTTCTTCATTAATAGGTTCTAAAATTCCGTATTTATTTTTATTTAGATTACTTTTGTCGTATTTACACATTATTATTTTTTCATTTTTAATTTTTGGAACAAAAATATTTTTTTCCTTTAGTTCTAAAATTCTCTTTGTGTCGACTTCTGTCCCAAAAGATATATATGAAAACACGTTTAGTGTTTTCTTGAATTCATCAAGAAAAAATAAATTATCAATAATTTTTTTGCTTATAGAATTAATATCAAGATTTTTTCTAATATTTTTACAATGTTGTCTTAATTTTTGTTTTTCATTGAACATAACTTTATTATACGAAAAAAGAGGTTCTTTTCGAACCTCTTTTTGAATTTCTTATCCGACTATTTGATGTTTGAGAATGTCCAAGCATCGTAGTTTGGATTTTCTGTAATTTCAAAGTTGTTATCCAAACCACCTTCTTTAGGATCTTCGTGTGCAATAGGCTTATAAAGTCTGTTGTAGTATTCAATAACCATACGATCTGAGTTGAAGTATGCTTCTGAAGTTCTAACTGCTTGACGTACAAGTCTTGCCCATTGAAGTTTCTTATCATAGTATGTCGGGATAATTTGTTTTTCGATTATGTTCATAATACATTCATAATCTTTTCTGTGACGTTCTTCCCAAGGAATTTCATCATCAAGTCCGGGGTATTCAACTGTGTAACCGTTGATTCCGGGGAATGTACCTTCTACTGCCCAACCATCAAAGATTGATAAGTGTAAAGCACCGTTCATGTTTGCTGACATACCTGAAGTACCTGATGCTTCGAACGGTCTTAACGGTGTGTTGAGCCATATATCTGAACATTTTTTCAATTTAGCACTGAGTTCAAGTTCGTATCCCGGAAGGATTACAACGTTCTTCATTGTTCTTGATTGGTGAAGAATTTTGTCGAACATTTCTCTGCCCATTACATCATCAGGGTGGAACTTACCAGCAAATACTAATTGAATTTTGTTGTCGTTTAACAATTTTGTGATTCTGTCCATATCCATGAACAATAACCATGCTCTCTTATAATCTGCAAAACGTCTTGCCCAAGTAATTGTTAATACGTTTGGATCAAGTCTTTTACCAGTTTGGTTGGCAATAAATTTGAAGATTTTTGTCTTCATTTCGATTTTTGCATCTAAGTAATCTTGAAGAGTTTTTGCTTCTGAAATTCTCTTATCTTGCCAGTAGTGTTGATTTACAGCGTTTGTGATAGCTCTAATCGGGCATCTGCCTTCAACCCAATCCCACATTTTGTTTGAAACAAGACCATGTAATTGAGATACTGCGTTTGCTAAGCGGCTCATACGAAGTGCTGCTACTGTAAGAGAGAAGTGTTCTCCTCCGAGTTCAACTGCTTTTTCTCTTGTACATCCTGCAAAGAAACCACCTTGAAGAAGTGTATCTACCCAGTGTACTTCGTTTCCTGCTGCTACAGGTGTGTGAGTTGTAAATACTGTTCTTCTCTTAACTTGTGCTAAATCACCGTTGTATTGTCTTAAAAGTTCAAATGCTGCAGGAAGGGCGTGTCCTTCGTTCATGTGGATACAATCAAATTTTTCACCGATAGCTTGAAGCAATCTGATACCTGCTACACCTAATACTGTTTCTTGTGCAATTCTGATTTTTTCATCACCATCATAAAGTTTATGTGTGATTCTTCTTGCCCATTCCGAGTTTTCCGGAATATCAGTTGTTAACAAATAAATTGGGCATGTTCCGAAAAGTTCAGGATCTACTTTATATCCTTTTACTTTTACTTTTTCTCCGAAAATAACAACTTCTACTGATGCTGAAATAGGTGTTAAGAAATCATAATATTTACGAATATATGCAACTTCTACATTTCCTTGTTCACCTATACGTTGGTCATAATATCCGAATGACCATAAAATTGAAACTCCGACCATCGGCATTTGAAGGTATCCTGCTGATTGCATGTGTGAACCAGCTAAGAAGCCCAAACCGCCTGAATAAATAGCCAAAGATTGGTCTAATGCCATTTCCATTGAAAAATATGCTACGTTTGGTAGTGCCATTTGTCTTTCCTCATTATCTAATAATTTTATAGTATTCTTACTGAACATTTATAACATATCATAAACAAGAGCTTTGTCACGTTTTTAATTTTTTTACAAAAATCTTTCTTTTTAAATTTCCTTTATTTATTTAAAAAATCTTCTCGCTTTTTTTCCCTTTTTATACCATTTTATTGAAATTTTTTATAAAGAAAAATTTTTCTTTTTACTTTATTAAATATATTAAGTAATGTAAAAAAAAACTGATGACAAAAAAATACTAAAATGTTATTCTAATATTATTGAAGGTAAAGTTATGGGTTTATTTAATTTTTTTGGAAAATCAGATTCAAAACCAAAACAGCAGGATGCTTTAAAAGCTCAAGCTGAAATGAAAGAGCGGTTGATGGCTAAATTGACCGAAAATCTTTCTGCTCATAATTTTACTAAAATGGAAATTAAAGAAGTCTTTGACATAATTGAGCTTGCTGAGGCGGACATTCAATCTGTAAAAGATACTTTAATTCAGATTAAACAAACGAGTGCTGATCCGACGGCTGCTATTGCAAGAATGAAAAAAGAAGTTGCAGAAATTCAGCAGCAAATGTCTGAAGATATTAAAGCTAAAGTTCGTCAGATAAAACAAAGAAAGATGTTATACAGGAAACCAAATGCTTAGACTTGCTGTTTTTGATTTTGATTCAACTCTTATGGATGGTGAAACTCTTGAGTTTTTGGCTCAAGAATTTGGCTTAAGAGAGCAAATTGCTGCAATTACCGCTGAGGCTATGAACGGAAAAATAGATTTCTTCGAAAGTCTTACTAAACGTGTTGCATTACTAAAAGGGCTTGAACAATCAAAAGTTGAAAAAATTTGTTCTGAACTTCCCTTAATGAAGGGAGCAAAAGAAACTATCTCTGAACTTAAAAAAGCAGGGTTTAAAACAGTTTGTTTTTCAGGCGGATTCAAGTCTGCCACAATTCCTGCAAGAAAAATTCTTGGTTTAGATGCTGATTTTTCTAATGATTTGCACTTCAAAGATGCTAAATTAACAGGGCTTGTCGGTGGAGAAATGATGTTTTCTTCAAGCAAAGGTACGATGCTGCAAACGTTACAAAGATTACTTTCCGTAACAGAGGAAAATACAGTTACCGTTGGTGATGGAGCAAATGATTTGAGCATGTTTAAATTTGCAGGTACAAGAGTTGCTTTTTGTGCAAAGGATGTTCTTAAAAAGGCTGCAAATGTTATCGTTGAAGAGAAAAACTTAACTTGTGCTTTAAATGGCATTTTTAAAAATTTTAACTCTTAAATTTTTGAAAGGCTGCTTTATATATGGAAGAACACATTTTTCGGAATAGAATAATAGCTTTACTATTACTGATTTTTTTAATCTTAGGAGTTGGTATGTTTTTTAAACACAAACAAGCAAAGTCAATAAAAATAGCATTTTTAGGTGATTCTATAACTGAAAACGGCTGGATAAAAGACTATGGATATGTAAATCTCTTTCAATCTGCTTTGGAAGAGGCAGGATACGATGTTACTGTTGTTCCGGCAGGGGTTTCCGGAAATACAACAAGAGTCATGCTTAATCGAATGGATAATGATGTTATTGCCCAAAAACCTGATTTTATGTTTTTTATGGGGGGCATAAATAATATTTGGTTTGATTATGAAACATATAGTGATTTTGTACAAGATGTGACTCAAATTGTTGATAAAGCTCGTAAAAATAATATAAAGGTTGTTATAGTCAGCTTGACGATTATTGATGAGGATTTAAACAGTATAAAAAATGAAACTGTTATGGAGTATAATAATTTTTTGAAATTATTTGCTAATGAAAATAGTATTCTATATATAGATGTTAATAAAGAATTGCGAAATGTTTTGAAAAAGAAAAATCCGGCTCAGATAGAAAACATGTTGACCTATGACGGTGTTCATTTAAATCCGCTCGGAAATAAGATAATTGCTGATAAAATTTCTAACGTTTTTTTGAAATATAATAAGTCTAAATTTATTTTTTAGGGTATTGTTTTTTAAATCAATTGTGATAATATCATGGTGTTATTATTTGTAATGATTAGGAGAACTAAATATGATTAAAAAAATTTTATGTGCAGTAACTTTTATAGCATTAGTTTTAAATTTATCAGGTTGTACTTCTAAAAACGCTGAAACTGATACAGCAACTGAAAAAGTTCAACAAAAAGTTGATTTCATCGTTTCTGAACCTCCTGTAAATGCAAGAGAAGGAGTTAAGGATCCTACGACCGGATATGTAAAAATTAATCCGTCATTTATTGAGGATGAATCTGTTTTGAACTCTAAGAAGCCTGTTGAGTGGGTTAAAGATGGTTTAGGTGCAAATATTCCTCCTATTGATGAAGGTTGTGTTCTTGAGGTTGTAAATACTGATGATCAATTTTTGGCATATGTTGCAAATACTACTGAAGATTCTTTTAGAAAGTATTTTGAAAAATTAGTCGCAAATGGTTATCAATATGGAGATATTAGTACTTGGGAAAGTTTTAACTTGTATAATGATAAGTATGAAGTTAATATGAGATATCACCAAGATGGCGGAACTGTTACAACGATAAGAGCTAAATTGAAAAAGTAATTCATTATAGTTTTATGTTATTTAAAAGAGCGGTGTTTTCATCGCTCTTTTTGTTTGAGATTTTTACGAATAAAAATAAATAAAATTTATTTACTTTTTACAGAAGAAATAGTTTTTAGTATTTTAAATATATTTTTACTTTTTCCCGTTTAAGTAATTAAAAATGAAAAGACATAAAAAAGTCATGAAAATGTTAAAATCAACCGGCAATAAAAAAAGACAAAACCAAAAGGTCTTGTCTTTTTCTTGAGAAAAGCTGGTAACGGGATTTGAACCTGCGACCTACTGATTACGAATCAGTTGCTCTACCGACTGAGCTATACCAGCATCCCTTTTGATTATATTCAACTCAAAATTATTTATCAAGTTTTTATTTTCAAATTAATCAAATGAGAAGATATCTTGTAAATCTGCATAACTTAAACTCTTTCCTATATTTCTATCGACTGAAATTACGGAATCAACAAGATTTCTCTTTTGTTGCTTAAGTTTTTGAATTTTTTCTTCAACTGTACCCTTTGTGATAATTCTATATACAAAGACTTTCTTTGTTTGTCCTATACGATAAGCTCTATCTGTTGCTTGATCTTCAACTGCAGGATTCCACCAGGGATCGTAATGAATTACGTAATCTGCTCCTGTTAAATTTAAACCTGTACCACCAGCCTTTAAACTAATTAAGAATATCGGTATTGTCGGGTCTGAGTTGAACCTTTCTACAACCTCTCCTCTGTCTTTTGTTTTGCCTGTGAGGTATTCATGTTTGATTCCTGCTTTTTCAAGCCATGCTTTTATTATATCAAGCATATCAACGAATTGACTGAACAAAAGTACTCTGTGTTTTTCTTCTATAATTTGTTCTAACATTGATTTTAGCTGTTCAAATTTTCCTGATTGAATATTGCCCTTTTTGCCCTCTTTATCATACAATCTCGGGTGGCAGCAAATTTGTCTTAAACGTAATAACGCAGAGAATATTGATAATCTGCTCTTTTCAAGTCCGTTTTGCTCAATTGATTTAAACAATTCTTCTTTTGTGCTGTCCAATACTTCAAGATAAAAATCTTTTTGCTCTGGTGTAAGTTCGCAATATGCGATATTTTCAACTTTATCAGGTAAGTCTTTTGCAACATCTCGTTTCATACGTCTTAAAATAAATGGATAAATTTGTGATTTTAAACGCTTTTCAACAACCTTATCATCTCGTTCTGTAATCGGTGTTACATAACGATAATTAAATTCGGACTCTTCAAACAAAAATCCCGGCATTAAAAAATCAAATACTGACCAAAGTTCTTCAAGTCTGTTCTCAATCGGTGTTCCTGATAATGCTAATTTGTGAGAAGATTTCAATTTCTTGACACTTTGAGCTGTCATGCTGTTAGCATTTTTGATATTTTGTGATTCATCAAGCACAATATAACGGAAGTTATATTTTACAAGCTCATCGATATCTCGTCTTATCAAAGCATAACTCGTTATTACAACATCGTATTTATTAATATCCTTGAAAAGTTCTTTTCTCTCAACGCCTGCGAGCTTAAGGCATTTCAACTTTGGTGCAAATTTCTGAATTTCAGCTTCCCAATTGAAAACAACAGATGTCGGACAAATTACTAAATTTGGTGACTGTTTATCTTTTTCTTTAGCTTTTTGCAACAAAGCAAGTGCTTGTAAAGTTTTGCCAAGACCCATATCATCTGCCAAAATTCCGTTAAGTCCGTATTGATATAAAAACCACAGCCAGCCAAAGCCTTTTGTTTGATATTCTCTGAATTCTGCGTTTATACCCTTTGGTAAAGTTGCACTTTCCATTTCTGAGAATGTTGAAACTTGTTTCCAGAATTTAGAAAATTTACGGCTCATTTTGAGAGTCATTTTTAAATTCTGCATTTCTGAAACAATTCCTGCTCTGTACGTTTTTATAATATATTTGTTTTCTTCATTTCTATAAACATCAATTGTATTAAAGGACTTCATCAATGAGAAAATTTCTTGAACCGGTAATTCCGCAAAACCTTTTGAATTAACTTTGTAATATTTGTTATTGTCTAAAACAAGTTCGTATAAGTCATTAAACGGAATTATTTCATCTTCGATTTTTCCGTAAAGTTCTATTATAAAACTGTCCTTTGTTTCTGTGCAAAAATCTAAAGATGCACAAAGTTCAAAAGGTTTTTTAGCAATTTTGAAAAAGTCCATATTGTCTTTTTCTTCAAAAATCCAATCATCTCCTGCATTGGGCATGTAGTAATTATAAAAATCTATGGCATTTTCTTTTTCCAACCCCAAATTATTTGTTTGCATTGGTGCAAATTTGCAGCCTAAAAGCATTTGATAAGCTTGCTCTTCATGAAGTCTGTTTCTTTTTACCCAATATAATAAGTCATCTTTTGGTTTCTTTACGGTTACATAACGGCTTTTATCCTGTTTGCTGTAAGGAACTCTTGTTCCGTCATAATCAAATTCTAATGAGGCTTTTAATGAACCGTCATAGTCTAATCCCAATGTAACAACTTTTTTAGGGTGAGTGCTTTCAAGTGAAAGTTTTTCAATTGCTTCTGTTGTTTCAACTTCTGTAATTTCTTTTAATTTGGGTAATTCTTCGTATATAAATTTTGCACCTTCTGCATCTTTTACATCTGTAAATGATGCTTTTGTTAAATTTTGCGGTAGTGCCGAAACTGTAATATTTGTAGGGAAAATAAGATTTTTGTATCTCCCCCATTTTAGTTGCCTTGAAAAATACCTGACCTCTTCAAACGGAAGTATATCATCTCTGTCCGGACGTTTCC
The DNA here is from genome assembly GCA_051875105.1 of Candidatus Gastranaerophilaceae bacterium. Taxonomy (GTDB): domain Bacteria; phylum Cyanobacteriota; class Vampirovibrionia; order Gastranaerophilales; family Gastranaerophilaceae; genus RUG841. The sequence continues at coordinate 8,931 of JBJEGN010000032.1, read as the reverse complement.
AATACAAAGAAACTAATACATTTCCAACCATTGAAAAATTAACACCAACACCCAAAGTCCACATCTCACCGGTAAAACGTAATTTTGCTTTTGTTTTTCCGTCAATTACGTCTTCTGCTAATGATAACATTTTGAAAAATTGGTCAAATTTTAAAATAGGAACATCATACCAACCTGCCCTTTTATCAAGCCTTGATTGAGTTAAAAGCATTTTGAAAATCTCAATGTTAACTTTTTGAGCATAATTGTACTCTAAATTTGGTTCTGATTTTTGTCGCTCAATAATCTTTTTGAATACACCTTCTAAATCTCTTACAACCTTGCCTGTTTCTCTTTCCATAACAAGTATTGAAAAGAAATTTTGACGACGCTTGGGATTAAAATGAAAAATGTATGAACCTTGCGGATTGTCACATATTTCCGTTCTTTCGTCGGTATAATCGATTTTTGCCTTGTATCTTCTTTCTGCATATTCATCGTAAATATGCTCATCTATTGCATATAATCCCAATGCTACAACGTGTTTGCACCATTTTTCTTCCAACGGGCATGAACAACTCGGAATTATTTCACCTTTTTTGAAGGTCAACGAAACATCGTAATGATCTTTATAATTGCCCTTTACTTGTGCTTTTAAAACATTTCTTGACAGAGTAACGTTTTCGACTAAATTTTTTTGATAAACTTCATATCCTCTTCGCCAACTGCCTGGTTTTGCATTGTCTTTGAGATATTTATGATTAAGATAACAAATACTCATGCGGTATATTACTCAAAATAACTTTCACTTTGCCTATCCAAATCCACAAACTGTCACCACAGTTTTAGACAGGTTCTTCAACAATTTGATTATACATGCTGAAAATCAAAAACAATAGTACTTTGCGTTCTTTTGTAAACTTTCGTAATATATTTATAATATAGACTTTAAAAAGTGTTCAATTATTCCGCCATGAAAAGCTACTAAAAACATTGATATTAAAAGACAAGGACCAAATGGCCAATACGTCGGATTTTCTTTTAGTGATTTTATTGTGAGAATTAGTTTACATAGATAAAGTCCGGTGATTGTCATTAATATTATAAAAATGTAACTCATTATCTGTGTTGCATTTCCGAAAATAGGTGTTTTATAGAGTATTAATAATAAGAAAAATAAACATGAAGTGTATAAAGCTTTGTATTCTTTTGCTTGGTATAACTTTTTGACAAAGGATGGAATAATACACAAAACTTGTATCAGTGCTGCAACAACTAATGCAACAATAAACATTTTTACTCCAAGCAACGCTCCCATTGAAGCAGCTATATAGCTGTCACCTGTTCCAAAGGCTCTTTTTTTGACTAAAAGCCAGCCGATGCCGGAAAGTACTTCCATACACAAAACGCCGGTTACGAGTCCGATTAGTGCATTAACTATATTCCCTGCAAAAAATTGGAATATAAGAATTATAACGGCTAATGCAATTGTGTGTACGTCAAAAACAACTTTTTCTTTTATGTCTGTAATTGCTATAACCATTGACAGACAGAATAATACTATGAAAAATGAAAATAATATCAGACCGTTTGCGAAATCTCCTTGTGAAAAGAAATGGTTACAGTAATAATGATAAAAACCTAAAAATCCGACACCGGTTAAAAATTCTACAATAGGATACTGAATGCTAATAGACATTTTGCAATTTCTGCATTTTCCTCTCAAAATTAAATACGAAATAATCGGAATATTATCGTAAGGCTTGATTTTTTCACCGCATTTTGGACATTTTGACGGCGGTAAGACTATTGATTCTCCTGAAAAAGCTCTTAATGCAACAACATTTAAGAAACTTCCGATGCAAACACCGGTAATAAATACAAAAAATCCTAAAATGTTTAAAAAATCTATTGTCATTATTTGTTTTCCTGTCCTTCGTTAATTATTTTAAAAAGTTGATTTAAAGCTTTTTTTATTTTTCTTGAAACTTGCATTTGTGAAATTCCAAGCATTTCTGCTATTTTTGTTTGACTTATATCTTGCAAAAAATTGAGTTTTATAATTTCCCTTAAATCATTGTCTAACTTTTCAAGTGCTTCTTTTATCATTATTTTGTTTTCTTGATATTCGGCTAATGAAGAATAATTTGTGTTTGGAATCTTTTCAGATAATGTTTGTCCGTCTGAATCAGTATAGGATAAAATTTGATCTAAAGACATAACATATCTTCTTCTTTCAACGTCCATAACTTCCCGAATTTTACTTAAAGGAGTTTTTAACTCTGCTGCAAGTTCTTTTTCTGTCGGAAGTTCACCGTCTGAATCTTGCATTTCTTTCATTATTTTATTTACCCGATATGCAAGTTCGTAAATTTCTCTCGGAGCTTTAATTATAGAAGCTTTATCACGCAGATAATGTCTGATTTCCCCTGTTATAAAGTACGTTGCATAAGTTTTGAAATTTGTACTTACGGATGAATCAAACATTTTGACTGCTTTTATTAGTCCTAAAATTCCAACTTGCATGATATCTTCAATCGGATCAGTACTTCTTCTTGCAAGATGTAGAGCGATTTTTTTCACAAGAGGAACAGATTCTATTACAACTTCGTTTCTTAGTTGGTTCTTTTCTGTAACAGAATCTGTCTGTCCAATTTTGGTCAGGTCTGAATATATTTTTTCAAAATCTATATCTTGTTCTTGCACATCTTCTCCGATTTCAGAACAATTATATCATATTGAAAAATTTTTGTCTTATTGAATAAGTTCAAATCTGTTTGGAATAATGTCGTCAATGCCGTATTCAACAGGGTTTCCGTCTTTATTTTCTAAAATTATTTTGATATTTTGACCTTCTTCAAATTCAGAAAACCATTGGCGGCAAGCACCGCAAGGCCAACACAATTTTGTTTTTGGAGAATAAATAGCAACAGCCTTTAAACGACTTTTTTCACCGGCAGCAATAGCTGTGGACATAGCATTCCTTTCTGCACAAAGACAAAGCGGGTAACTTCCGTTTTCAACGTTGCAGCCTTTGTAATAATTACCGCTTTCGTATAAAGCACAAGCACCGACTTGAAAATTTGAATATTTGGCAAATGCGTTTTTAGATGCTTCTTTTGCTAAATTTAATAATTCTTCATTGTTCATAGCTGTTTCTCCTCTTGTTTTGCAATTTTTTACTGCGGATAAATATTGTAACACATTTTTGAAAATCGTTTATGTGTAGGATATAATAACTAAGGAAAATATTATAATAAATGTAGCGTATTGAGGTCTTATACTCGTTTTGTGCGAGTGATTGTCCGTAAAAAACAAGTTACATTTGTTAACAATTGTGACATTAATCTTTACAATATAGTATTATAAAGAAACAAAAGTAATATCGAGGTTAAAAGTGACAGATAAGTTAATCATTTCGGGTGGAAAACCATTATACGGAGAAGTTTCCGTTAGCGGTGCAAAAAATGCAGTGTTAAAGCTGATGGCTGCAACTTTGCTTGTGAAAGATGTTAGTAAAATTTATAATGTACCGGAATTGACCGATGTTACAATTATGTTAAGTGTTTTAGGCCAACTTGGAGCAAAAACATCTTATGATAAAGTTGAAAAAAGTATAGTTATTGATACCAGAGAATTAACGAGTATTGTTGCAGGTTATGAGTACGTTAGCAGGATGAGGGCTTCGTTTATAGTTCTTGGTGCATTAGTAGGTAGATGTAAAGAGGCGGTCGTTGCTCTGCCAGGTGGATGTGCAATCGGTGAACGTCGTGTTGATTTCCATATAAGAGGACTCGAAAGTCTTGGAGCAACAATAAAGATTGAGAACGGATATGTTCATGCTCATGCAACAAGACTTGTCGGAACAGATATTTATCTTGATATTCCATCTGTTGGTGCAACTGAAAATTTAATGTTAGCAGCAGTTTTAGCAGAAGGTTCAACAAGAATTCAAAATGCTGCTCAGGAACCTGAAATTGTTGACTTAGCAAACTTTTTAAATGCTATGGGTGCTGATGTTTCAGGTGCCGGTACTTCAGAAATTGTTATAAATGGTGTAAAACAAGAAGATTTGCATGGAATAGAGTATGCAACTATTCCTGACAGAATTGAAACCGGTACATATATGGCGGTTTTAATAGGAACTCGTGGCAAAGGTATTATAAAAAATGTAAATCCTTCGCATTTGACGTTTTATACATCGAAGCTTACTCAAATGGGTGCTAAAATCAAGTTAATAGAACCGACTGCGATAGAAGTCAGTTGCGACCAAAGATTAAAGGCTTTAAACATCGTAACTCAGCCTTATCCGGGTTTTCCGACTGATTTGCAATCTCTCGGAATGGCTCTTTTGAGTGTTGCAGACGGTGTAAGTATAATTACAGAAAGTCTTTATGAAAATAGATTTATGCAAGTTCCGGAACTCCGTAAAATGGGTGCGGATATTCATCAAGAAAGAAATCATGCTTTGATAAAAGGTGTAGAAAGACTTTCTGGAGCTAATTTAAGAGCAAGCGATTTAAGAGCAGGTGCTGCACTTGTTCTGGCGGCTCTTATGGCTGATGGTTACAGTACAATTGAAGAATTACAACATATTGATAGAGGTTATGAACTTTTAGTTCCGAAACTCAGTTCATTAGGTGCAGACATCAAACGTATAAATGATGAAACGGACGTAGTAGCTGATAAAGTCAGAGGAAATTTGAATAATGAAACAACAAAATTATAAAAGATGGTATGACCATGATCCGGTATTGTTACAGGTTATAAATTTGCTTCGTAATTATCAAGCAGAGTTGCATGCACAGGCTGAAGCTTTTTTATTGAAGATTGAGGAACGTGTTTCAAAGCAAACAATTGATAAATTTTATGAAATGGTTAAACCAGCTGCAGGAAATCGTTGGTATGACAAAGATCCGGTTATATCAAAGACGGTTGAACTTTTAAGAGTTGTTCCCCCTGAAATTCAAAAGGCGGCTGCTGAACATTTTTTATCAACATTGAAAGAACTCGGCATTAATCCTGAAGATATTGAAAAAGGTAATATCAAGGACTAATAAAAATTTTTTACATAACAAAAAAAGGAAAGTTAAGTCTTTCCTTTTTTATTATTTTATTGGGTTGTTATTTTTAATTATTCCTGCAACATTCATTAGGGCTAATGAGTTTAATGTTGCGTGAAGTTGTGCACTTCTGTCTGTATAATTATCACTGAATGAAAATTTGTTATTCTCATCATCGTCTTTTTTGTTATTACGAAAGTATTCGGTTCCTCTGTATGATCTATCGTCAGCAGTTTTAGCTGCTGTGCCGGATATATCACCACTTTTGAAATTTAACGCCCCTGCTATACCGAATGCTCCCGCAGATCTTGTATCTACCATAATTATAGTCCTGTCTGCTTAAAAGTATCACGAGTATCTGACAACCTTGTTTCCTTGATTGTCCATTCGTTTAGTCACACACTTAACGAATTTGTAGTTATGCGTTACACAGCCTTTCGACTGCTTTGGATTTAACTTCTCCGTAAAAATTCATTCTCTTGGGTTTTACAAGTTCTCTAAATTTTTACACTCGCATGAAAACGTGCTCATATTTTTTTTTGTTAGTCTTTTGCTAAAATTCATATAAAAACATTACAAAACTTTACATTTGGTAAAATATTCATTCATTTTACTGAATTTTTTATTTTTTATTTTGTAAATGTTACAATATGAATTTGAATTATTTTTTAATGTTTAACATTAGTGTTGTTTTGAAAATATCACTAAATATAAGGGTTTAAGGAATTTATAGAGTTATAAATTCAACGTATAAAGTTAACTTTATTTAGTTTGAAATCGTTTGATTGTAACAATATTCTCTGTTTATCATTGTTTATGGTGCTTGGTTAAATTAGAATTTAGATATAACTTTTTTAATCAAAATGATTGAATTTTGTTTTAGAAGTAAGTGGATAGTGAATTTGTAAGGAAAGAAAAATGAAAAAGTTTATCACAATGCTTTTGTGCGGCATATTTTTATTAAATTTTTCAATGCCGGCATCAGCAATAACAAATACTCCTGTTAAAAAGGGAAAAACTACGACGGCGGTTAAATCGACAGCTCGTATAGGTTTTATTTTTGATGGTCCGTCACCTGCGAATGATTATTTTCTTGAACAATTTAAGAAATCTATTTCTGCATCGGTTGCAAAAGATTATAACGCAGTTTATCCAAAAGAGCTTGTTTATACGGCAGATTGGACAGAAGCCGGTGCAAAAAAAGCAAGCGATAAGATGTTGGCATCAAATGCTGATATTGTTGTTGCTTTAGGTTATTTGACTTCACAATATATAAACAAAGTAAACAAAAAAGGTAAATTTGTTGTTACCGTTGACCAATATGGTTTAAGAGATTTAGGAGAAGGATTTTTTTCACCTGTTTCTCAAATGTGTCAAAAAATTGAGCAATTTAAACGCTTGACGAATTATAGCAAAGTTGCAATTTTAATGAATGAGGGATATTACAAAACTCGTAAAGATTGGAACAGCTTTTTAGGTAAAAAGTTTGAAGGCAAAGGAATTAACTTTGTAATAGTTCCTGTAAACGGAAGTGTTGATAAAGCGATTGCAAAAATTCCTGCAGATGTTGATGCTGCTTTTGTTTTGCCTCAATTTACGTTAACACTTGAAGATTTACAAGACATGTTTTCGAAACTTACTACAAGAGGGATTATGACGTTTTCAGCATTGGGTGAAAGCGATGTAAAACTTGGTTGTATGTTAGGTTCAGGGGCATTGGATATGGACAGAAAGATTGCAGAAGCAACTTCGTTCAATGTCAGAGCTGTTCTTGATGGTAAAAAGACAGATTACCAAAAATTATATTTTTATGAAGATGATATTTTATACATAAACACTGATACAGCGGAAAAAGTAGGTTATGAACCTCACATCAGACTTTTAACAAATGCAAAAGTTATTTCAACGAAAAAAGTTCCGCAATATACGTTGTCAGAAGTTTTTGCAAAATTGAATGCACAAAACTATGATATCAAGCAAAAACATTATCTTGTTAAAGCTGCAAGAAACTCGGTAACTTCAGCTTATTTGAAATATTTACCGACTTTTTCAACAACTATAGGATATCAACAATACAGTCATGACTTCGCAGAATCAGCAAAATTGTTGTACCCTGAAAGAACAGGTGTTTTCCAAATGGGTATTGACCAAGTTATTTATTCACCCGCATTAATAACAAATATTTTAATCAAGCACAGACAAAAAGATTTTGCTTATGCTGAAAAACTTCTTGCAGAACAAAACATGGGTATTGATGTAGCACTTTTGTACATAGATATGTTAATGCTTGATAATTCAATTAAAATTCAAGAAGAATACGTAAAAGAATCAAGAGAAAATCTTGCTATGGCAAGAGTTCGTGAAAAAATTGGTTATTGTGGCAGAGAAGAGGCTATGCGTTGGGCATCTCAATTAAGGATTAACGAACAAAATCTTATCGAGATGAATGCAGCATACAATAACGTAAAAGTTATGATTAATAAAATTCTTGCAGAACCGCAGAACAATGATTTTTCACTTGCTCCGTTAAAAGCATCTGATCCTGCATTTTACACAAAAGATTTGTACATTCTTGATTATGTAAGAACTCCGCAAGCTCTTGAAAACTTTACGAAAATGCTTGTTGCGGAAGCTTATGAAGTTTCTCCTGAACTTGCAAAATTAAGGGCTGCAATCAGAATGAAGAATGCAGAAAGAGGCATGTATATTCAGAAATTTTTCTTACCTGATGCAAAACTTCAATTACAATATCAATCTTTGTACGGCAGACATTATACAGGTGACGTTAAAATTCCTTTGTGGACTCCAATGACAGGAATGATGTACAATTCAATGGGCCATTCAAACCCGACGTACGGATACTTAGGAATTTTTGCACAATGGAAGCCTATTGAAGGCGGTCAAAAATTTGCTGAAATTGCAAGAGTAAGCAACGAAAAGAAACAACTCTTAGCTATGAATGATGGTGTTAAATTAACGATTGAAGAGCATGTAAGAACAATTATTAATGAAGCACTCGCTTGTTATTTCAGCATTGAAAAAGATTACAAAGCTATGTATGCAGCTCAAGAAAACTATACAAGAGTTAAGGCTGAGTACTTGAAAGGAAAAGCACCTATTGCTCAACTTGTAGATGCTCAAGATGTTTATCTTTCATCAAAACAAAAGGCAGTAAATGCACAATATGAATTCTTTAAACGACTTGTATGGGTACAAAGAAGTATATGTGCCGTTAACTGGGCAGATGCTTCTCCGAGAGCTAAAGAATGGATTGAAAAAGTTAAAAAAGACTTGTTGAGAATGGATGATATAAGATTGTAATTTTCAATAATTCAAAAATGGTTAATGCGGTTTGAATTATTAAATTCAAACCGCATTTTTTGTGCTTTTATAAAGGTAGATAAGTGTTTTTTGCAGACTTGTATACCAATCGTATAAGTTTGTTATTTTACAAATACGGAAAAAACATTTTTCATTCCTGAAATTTTATGTAAATTGTCAGGGATTGAAAAATACCCGGTCAAGATAGTTACTATTAGTAAAAAAATAGTGATTGATGCTGCTTTCAGGTAAAGTTCATAAAGGTAGTCAGGTGAATTTTTTTTAATTTCATTCACGACATCTTTTGACAAATCTTTATTCAGAGTTTTTTTATTTTGCTCAAGGCTTTGTTGAAATTTTTCTTCAAATAAAAGCATTGATTCGAGTTCTTTTCGGTTATCGATATTGTTTGCGGTTTGTTGATTGAAGTCAAAATAGTCTTCTTTATTGAGTTCATTATCTACAAATGCTGATAAATTATCTTTAAAAAAACCTTTTTCATTAGAAAAATTATTTTGCGAAACACTTGCAAAGGCGGCTTTTATCCTTTGTGAAACTTCTTTTAATG
>JBJEGN010000031.1:0-3652 GCA_051875105.1 Candidatus Gastranaerophilaceae bacterium | reverse complement strand
ATTGAATTTGTTATAATGTAACCTGCGTTTTTTCTCCAATCCATTGCATTTACCTCCATAAAAAAAGCCGACATACTTTTTGTTAGCAGTCGGTATTGTCTGTATTAAGTTTTTCAAGTTTTCTATCCTCCTGACCTGCTACTATACAGCAGCATATTGTTCCAATACCGAAAATTGTTCCGGCAATAAAAGCTAATATAATCCATAACCAAGTCATATTTATCTCTCCATTTCTCTTTGTCTTTTCCTTTGCCAATCTTCAAGCAGTTTTATTATAGTATCTTCCATTTTCTGCTTTGAATAGCTTTTGGGAAAATATTTTTTCAGCTTGTCATCAGTAAGTGTAATTTTGATTTTTTCTTCTTTTTGCTCCTGCATAATAGAAAGAATAACATCAGGATTCAATCTGCCTTCATCAAAGAATTTGCGGATTTTTTTGGATTGCTCTATGGATGGGGCAGTATCCTCAATTTCTATTGCTTCTAACACCTCGCATTGTGCTTTAGCACTAAGATAAGACAACTCAACCGCAGCATTCATAGCAATATCTTTGTTGTCAACCATATCAAGAAGTTTATCAACAAGATTTGTAAGTCTAATATAACGCTGAATCTGAATAGGACTTTCGCCTATTTGCTTTGCAAGTTCATCTCGTGAAGTAAGACCATCTAACTTCTGTCCAATTTGGTCAGAAGTTAAATCAGTCCGTTTTCCTTGTCTATTCATAGCTTCAAGTTTCATTTGATAAGCCTTTGCTTTCTCACTCGGTAAGATATGTTCTCTCTGCAAGTTACTGTCAACAAGCAGTATAATTGCTGTATCATCGTCAAGGTCTTTAACCACAACCGGAATTTCTGTAATTCCGGCTATTTCACAAGCCTTTGCCCGTCTGTGTCCCGAAAGTATTTCATAACCACCTTCGGGGTGAGGTCTTGCAACTATGGGTGATAAAACTCCGCTTTGTTTAATGCTTTCAACAAGCTCTGTCATACTTTCATCTTCAAGAACCTTAAAGGGTTGCTCTGAAAACGGCTTCAACTCCGATAATTGCATCGGTATGATTTCTTCGGTTTTTCTGCCTTCATCCGTCTTAAAAAGGTCATCGTATGATTTCAGACCTATGTTTATTCCGTTGTTTGCCATTATCAAGCACCTCCTTAGAAAACTCCTTATACGCATCTGCCGCTTTACCATTTTTGTTGTAGGTATAAAGACTCTTACCGACAGCAGAAATTTCAGCAGCTTTTACAGAGTAGGGTATTTCTGTCTTATAAACTCTTAAATTATTTCCGTAATTCAATCTGATAACTCTTGAAACATCTTTTGAAAGATTTGTACGGTTATCGACCATTGTTAAAAGTATTCCGCCAATTTTTAAGTTGGGGTTAATTTGTCTTTTTACTTTGCTGACAGTTGTAAGTAATTGTTCCAAACCTTTTGCCGGAAGATACTGAGCTTGTACCGGAATAATAACCTCATCAGCGGCTACAAGTGAATTGATAGTCAGCATACCGAGCGAGGGGGTACAATCAATTAAGACATAATCATAATTATTTTTAACTGAATCAATGTACCCTTTTAGCACTCGTTCTCTGCTCATAGCATTAACAAGTGCGGTTTCCATACCCGAAAGCTCAATGTTTGCCGGAACTAAGTCAACACCCTCGTTGTGATGTAATATGCCTTCGCCTTTTGGTATCTCTTGGTCATTTAAAGACATAGCCATTAAGGTTGAAAGAGTTGTGGGAAGTTCATCAGGGTTTATAAAGCCTAAGCTTTCTGTTAAGCTGCCCTGTGCATCACAATCTATTAGCAACACCTTTTTCCCTTCATTGACGAGTCCTATACCCAAATTGGCAGTAGTGGTTGTTTTACCGACACCGCCTTTTTGATTTGCAATCGCTATTACTTTACTCACGATTCATCATCCTTTCTGCTCTTAATTTTTTTATAAGCTTTTCTCCGTCAATATCGGTGAGGACCATAAACCAATCAGAACGGAAGAAACGCTCTATTGCATATCTTGTTTGATTACAACAGCTCTTTCTGTAATCTTCTATTGCTAACAATATAATTGCTTCGGCAAGTTTTTCATAGTTCTCATAATAATCACACATTATCCATCGCTCCAATCCGTTTTGGGATTTGCCATATCATACTTAACCTTTGCATTAAACCAATTATCAGATGTTTCAAAAGAGCGATAAATTGTAGTAATTAAAAATGCCTGGATATTCCGGACATTTGATGTGTTATCTTTAAGCGACATATAGATATACTCAATATGAGATGAATCTATTTTCAAGAATCTACTCTTAACAACCTCTTGAGGATAGCTCTGTTTATTTATACGGATATACGGTTCTTTGCTACAAACAACATCAACCATAATTTCAACAATTTCATCAAGCCATTTCTTTTCATATTGTTCAAGTAAAATATCATACTCGATATTATTTTTAATGATTTCTTTGTATTCTTGTCTTTCTCTTATCCATCCTATCGTATCAATCGGTACAATATCAGAGGGAGGAGGTGGAATACTATCTTTACCATTACAATGATATGATAGGATATGATTATCATTAAAATCAGTATTATTTATTTTATTATTATTTATATTATTATAATTGGAAGGTGAATTTGGGTATTCTTGATTTGTTATAATCACTTTTCCTGAATCGTGATTTTCACTATTCTTGATTTGTGATTCTAAATTTTCTTGAATCGTGATTTTCACTTCTCTTGAATCGTGATTAAAATCATCCTGCATCCGTACAATAGTGGCGAAGTTTTTAACATATATGATATTTGGCTTTCCTAAACCTTGTCGCTTTCTTTCAATCAAGCCAACTCCTTTAACTGTATCAAGTTCAGATAACAGTTTTCCGGCTTTTTGATCAGCACAATTCAAATCCTCCATAATATCTGCTATTGTGTAGATTATATATACTCGGTTTTCTTCATCAAACCATCTGTTTTTAATTGACAATCCCATACGGTCAAGCATAAGACCATACAAAACCTTTGCTTCCGCAGAAACATCTTTGAATATTTTATCCTTGAACAGTATTTTTGGAATACGATAAAAGGTATATTGCTCCGCTTCACTTCCATAGAAATAATCAAATTGTATTGACATTGTTTTCACCTCCTAATCGCATTTAATTCTTTGTAAAACAAAAAGGACTACGGATTTTATTCCATAGTCCTTTAGCGATTTTAAAGCATTGCTTCTTTTCAATTTTTACTTACATAAATTCTTGCATATTTTGGTGTAGTAATGGTGTAGTATGGTGTAATAAAACCACCACAAACCGCATACCTACGCCATTTATTTCTCCAACGGCTTCATCGTCGGGAAGAGCAGCACGTCACGGATTGAGGTATTGTCCGTTAAGAACATAACCAAACGGTCAATGCCTATGCCTACGCCGCCTGTGGGAGGCATACCGTAACGGAGCGCATTGATAAAGTCCTCGTCCATCATGCCGGCTTCCTCGTCGCCTGCTTCTCTTGCGGCAACCTGTGCTTCAAATCTTTCCTTCTGGTCGTCGGGGTCATTAAGCTCACTAAAGGCGTTGCCCAGCTCCTTACCCATTAAGAACACTTCAAAACGTTCTGTAAACGCCTTGTTCTTGGGGCATCTTTT